>CADAJV010000044.1:0-18973 GCA_902788275.1 uncultured Bacteroidales bacterium
AGCTACAAAAAAAGTAACCCCTGCTTCGTTATATAAGCTGAGAAATTAGACAACAAGCGCCTTTACGACGTTGGTAACTGTTTTTACCGGACAGCAATAATATTATTACCCTTCTTTTTATAGTTCCTATAGCTTGTTTGTCTTCTTTCTACCAGCCAGTGGCGGCCCAGTTGGCGGCGGTGTACCACGCGGTGGTCTGGAACTGGGTGTTGAAGGGGTATTTAGAGTACGTCTTGCTGTCATAAATGTCGCGCGGCACAAACATGCTGACGCCCACCATGTGGTCGGGGTCATCAAGTGTGGCGTAAACATTCTCGTTGTTCAGCTGATAGAGCAGGAATTTCTCTGAGGCGTTGTGGCCAAGTATGCACTTATCAGCCTCGGTACGCCATGCCTGATAGTCGGAGTCGGTGAGCAGATGCCCCATAACGCACCCCATGTCGAAGTGGGCCGGAGAGTAGAAGAGCTCAGTGTCGCTATAGTGCTGCACACCCTCCATGTCGGGGGAGAAGCGTCCGGTAATTACCTTGCTGAGATATTGCCCCGTTACTTTGGCGAGGTTCTCCAGCTGGCTGGTCTTGATGACGGAGTTGACATTGCCTATGTCACCATAGTATTCGTGGAGCGACGTGTTGGTTACCGCGTCAAAGAAGTATTGGCTGGCTATGCGCATGGCGTTGGCATCATTCATAGGATAGGCAAAAAGGGCCTGGGGAATGAAATTGGAGTATGCTGCTCCGTATGCGGAGGTTTCGGTGGTGCTGGCTATAACATAGTCGGTAACATCCTTAAGCTCATAGGCCACCTCAATATCCTGCATCATGCAGGCATCAAAGAAAATGTAGTCTAGGTGCACTCCGCTCTTGGCTATCGCCGTAGCCATGTCGGCAATGTCCATCTGCACACCCATGCGGCCGCGGGCATCGGTATCGTTCTCCATATCTCCGGCAGAGCCTACGTCAATACCAAATGACTTGGTGGCAAATCCGCCGCCCTTAAGTGTGTTCTGCACATTAGAGCTGAGCTGCCATCCGCTGCCGTGGCTCCACAGCACGAGGCCGTAACTCTCTGAGGGATAGTTGGTGCTGACATAGCTGAGCACCTCGTGTAGCGTGGCTGGGTCTGTGGAGCATACGTCCAGAGGCCATGCTTTGAGCAGGCTTGTCATGGTGCGCAGCTGGCCCTTGCCGCCATAGCGATAGATGCGGGTTAGGCGTGGACGCTGGTTGTCGTCAATAAAGAGGAATACATTGTCGTAAGTGTTAGACAGCGTCGACATACCCTTGATTATCTCCAGCGAGTCGAGGCGGCTGGCGCTGGAATAGCCTGGCTCGGTATAGCCCAGTGAGTTTTGGGCAGCCAGATAGACAATCACTGAGCGGCGATAGGTGTTGGGTTCAGGGTCGGGGCCGTTGGTATCGTCATCATCGCTACTGGAGCAGGATGCCAGTGCAAAGATGCTGAGCGAAAGGAACAAAATCTTAGTGAGAAATTTCATTGCGTTGCGTTTTATTTTAAAATGTACATTAGTTTCCCTTCTTGCCGAAGGAGGGGTCAATCTTGACAATCTTTGCCACAACCACGGTGAGCAGACAGCATACCATCACGAGGATGAAGAAGGCTGTGTAGCCCAGCCATTGCTGCAGATAGCCTGCCACCATGCCAGGCAGCATCATGCTTAGTGCCATGAAGCCCGTACAGATGGCATAGTGCGAGGTCTGATTGGCGCCCGAGTTCTGGCAGAAGTATAGCATAAAGAGCATATAGGCGGTGAAGCCGAAACCGTAGCCAAACTGCTCAATAAATATGGCGGAGGAAATGAGAAGAATGTTTTGCGGCAGCATGATGCTGAGTATCACATAGATGATGTCGGGCAGGGTGATGGCCCACACCATGGGCCAGAGCCATTTCTTTAGTCCTCCGCGCGAGGCGGCTATGCCGCCCAGTATGCCGCCGATGGTAAGGCCCACCACGCCCACTGTGCCCTGGGCTATGCCCACGGCCTCAGTGCTGAGCTGGAGACCGCCTGCGTCAGCCTGGTCTATCAGGAATAGCGGTGCTATCTTGGTAAGCAGTGCCTCGGGGAAGCGGTAGAGCAGCATAAAGATGATGGCCACCCACACACCGGGCTTGGTAAAAAACTCTTTGAACACAGTGATGAACGTGCCGTATTCAGCAGTGCGCTTCTTGTCCTCCACTCGCGGCAGGGCCACGGCATGATATAGGAATATGGCAATGAAAACAACAGCCACAATTCCCATGGTGTAGGTCCAGGCCAGGGGCTCGTCGGCCAGATTCTTCTCAAGCGTGCCAGCCAGTATCAGGGTGAGGCCCTGTCCCGCAATCATTGATATGCGGTAGAAGGTGGAGCGGATACCCACGAACAGCGACTGCTGGTTGCTGTTGAGGCCAATCATGTAGAATCCGTCGGCGGCAATGTCGTGGGTGGCGCTGCTGAAGGCCATGAGCCAGAAGAACGCCATGGTGTATTGCACAAACTGCGGAGCTCTGATGGTCAGTGCCACTCCGGCAATGGTAACACCCACCACAAACTCCATCACTACTATCCACCACCGCTTGCTTCTGAACATATCTACTATCGGGCTCCACAGGGGCTTAATCACCCACGGCAGGTAGAGCCAGCTGGTGTAGAGGGCTATCTCATCGTTGTTGAGGCCCAAGCGCTTATACATGATAGCGGCTATGGTCATCACCATGAGATAGGGAATGCCTTCGGCAAAATATAGTGAGGGCACCCACGCCCACGGGGAGCGGAGCCCCCCTCTTACTTCCTCTTTAGGAGGAAGGTTTGCTCCCCCGGTTTTATCCTTGGGGGAAGATTTGCTACTTTCAGTCATATTTTCTATTATCTGTTATTTGTTCTCTATTCTCTATCACTGTATCGGGGTAGTAGTGGGCCAGTATCTCGCGGTAAGTGTAGCCCTTGGCTCCCATCACGGCAGCGCCTATCTGGCATAGTCCTACGCCGTGGCCCCAACCCTTGCCCTTCAGGGTAAATGTGGCAGGAATGTCCTTCAGGGCGGGGGAGTATGATACCTCAACCTCGAAAGCCGAGCTATACAGGTGGCTCTCGCTCAGGGCTGAGCGTATGGTCAGCTCCTTGCCGATGATGAGGCTGACTTTTGTGCCGATGATTTGCAACTCATAGATGCGGCCGCTCTTGCCTCGCTTCAGCGGACGCAGCTCCAGTATCTGGCCGAAGTTGTGGTCCAGCTTGCGGCTCAGCAGGTCGCTAAGCTGCTCCTGAGTGTAGGTCACCGTCCAGCGGTAGAAGTCGGCAGTCTCCTGGTCATAGTCGTTGAGCACCTGCGAGAGTATGGCGGGGTCGCTGGTGTCGCATAGTATGGTGCCGTCCTTGGGGTCGCGGTCCTCCAGGGCCTGCAGGTAGGGCACTTCCTTGTCCTGCCAACAGGTGCTGAACTCCTCCATCCTGCCGCCGCAGCACTTGGAGAAGCGGCAGTCGCACACCTCGCCATGATAGGTCAGCACCTCGCCGCGGGTTTCCTCCACGGCTCTCTTGGCATTGGGGTTGGTGGCCTTGGTCACGCCCTGGTAGCGCTGGCAATGGTCGTCGGCACACACGTCGTAGAGGGTGTGGTCCTCATGGTCCTGCCAGGTGATGAGGCGTGAAACCTCATCGCCCTGCGTTTTCCTCTTATGCGGTGACGGAGCGGTGGCCTTGGGGCGGTCTGTTATCTTTCCCATCACCCATGAGCGGCTGATGACCGCGGCTGCCTTTAGAAACTCCAGCGAAGCATTGGGCGACATCTCGCTGCTGATGACTGAGACAAGGTAGTCCTCAATGCTGATGATGTTCACCGCCGTCATCTGGCCGTCGGTCTCACGGATAATCTTCAGCTCGCCCATAAAGGTCTGGTCCTCCTGGCGCTCCCAGTGGTAGTCCTTGCCGATGGTCACGCCGTGGAGGGTGAAGGTGCCGTCGGCATTGTAGCTGACGTCTATCTGCGGCGCGGTCATAATGCCTACGCTGAGAGTGGTGGGTAGCTTATTCATTTTCTTTTATTTTGTTTACTACCATATTTATTTCTTCTTCTGAGAGGGTTACCTCTCGCAGTATGCTGAGGGCTTTCTGGCCGTCGAGGCGTCGGAAGTCCTCCTCCCTGGGCGTTATGATGAGACCGGACATGTCCACCGAGCCCGGACTGATGCAGAAGTTGTCGTCGCCCTCGGCAAAGTAGCAGTCGGGGCGCAACTTCTTGCGTGGGATGATGAGGAAGATAAAGTCATCGGGGCAAGTGGCTGTACCTTCTTTGTGCCACGCAATGAGGTTGAAGCGCGGCTCCGGCTCACCGTCCACCATGGGCAGCGCGTTGATGACTTTCTTTACCGAATTAATCTTGCCGCAGGCAAACAGGGGGTAGGCAAAGCTCTTGATTAGCTTTATGTCATCGCCTATCTCCTGCGCATCTTTCACCAGGGTGTAGTAGTCGCGCTGCAGGGGCAGTTCGTCTATCGCTCCCATCTGGAAGTGGAAGTGGTCGGGCGCCGAGGCTCCGCATTGCGCTCCATTGTAGAAGAAAACGTGGTTGGACACAAATAGGATAAGGTCAAACAGGTCGTAAAGCCTGTCGCCCAGCACCTGCGGCTTGTGGGCCATCAGGGGGATGGTGAAGTGCCGGTGTAGGATGGGGTAGGGATTGATGCAGAGCTGGTACTTGCCGTGGTGGTTGAAGTGCATCTGCACCTCGGGCTGGTTGTCCTGACAAAGGAAGCAGCTGCGGCTGGCTATGCTGGCTTTGTCCACCTTGGCGCCTGTAGAGCGTATGCGGGCGGGATTGTACTGCACGGCAATCTTCATTTTGCCGTCGGTCTGCAGCTGGCGCGTCAGCACTTTGGTGTCCAGCTCCTCAAAGCGCTGCTTCACTTCGGGCCATACGGCCAGTTGCCGCTCCATGGCGCTGTCCAGGTCCCTTTTGTCAATGAATTGCCTTATAATATTCTCGCGTTCAGTTGTCTCGATGGTGCGCAGCCAGTCCTTGTAGGTATTGTTGCGGTTAATCTTGTCAAGCGGCAGTGCGGCATCGGAGTTTCCTTCCCATCGGCGGCAGAGGTAGAGGCTGTCATAGATGCGCCCAATCTTGTATTGACGCGAGATGGCCAGTCCCACGGCGTAGTCCTCGCCGTAGCTGGTGTTGGGAAATCCAATCTTGCGCAGCACCGGCACATAGAAGGCCCTCGGTGCGCCGAGACCATTGATGCGCAGGGCGTTGTTCATGCCGTTGTGGTCGGTCCACTCGCGGTGGTCTATCAGCCCGGGCGGCAGGGGATTGAGGTTGAAGTCCACCAGGCTGTAGGAGCCGATGACCATGGCGGCCTTGGTCTCGTAGAACTTGTCAATAATCCGCTGCAGCGTGTCGGTGCCGCTGTAGAGGTCGTCGCTGTCCAGCTGCACGGCAAATCGGCCGCAGTGCTCCGAGCGCACGGCGAGGTCCCAGCATCCGCCGATGCCCAGGTCGTCGTGCTCAGGGATGAGGTGGACAACTCTGCTTTGAGCACCCGAATCCTCTTTCCTGATTTCTTCAATCGCAGCAGTGGTGCCGTCGGTTGAGTGGTTGTCCACCACAATCACATTGAAGGGGAAGTCCGTCACCTGGCTCAGCGCCGAGCGCACTGCGTCACCGATGGTGCGCTCTCTGTTGCGCACGGGGATAATCACGCTGGCCGTAGCCTCGCTGCGTGGGCCGAGGTTGGCATCGCGAATCATGTCGGGAGTCAGCAGACATCCAATGTTGGAGAGGTGTCTGGTGAAAGCCTGCTCCATCTCCACCTGCACCTCGCGCATGGCGGGGTTGACATAGTCAAACTGCTTTGCTCCGCTCTGGCGCAGGTCGCTCTCCTGTTCGGTGTAGAGATATTCGGGCAGGTGGATTTTTTCGCGGGGAAATAGCTCTGCCGAGCTGCTGAGCTGATTATAGTAGAGGGCAGCATATTTGTAGTCGGTGCTTACCATCGGGCCGGCGTAGAGCTGCACGCTGCCGAAGTCGAAGTCGTTGCGCACCCCGCCCCGCTGGCAGTCTATCAGGGGGTGGGCCACGGTCTGCCCATCCCTTATCTGGTAATGGTCGGCATACACCATCTGCTGCTCGTTGCTGCAGGCGCTGACCATGCGGCTGACGGCGCGGTAGCCCATCTTGAGCGGCGTGGTCTTGGTATATATAAAGTTGTAGTCGGCCCCGTAGGCGTTGATTCGGTCAATCATCTTGCCGGTGAAGAATGTGTCGGCCACTTCCTCCACTGTCACGAGTCCGTCTTGCTGGTCGTCAATCTTTTGCCCGGCGTCCAGGCCCGAGGGCTGCAGCACCACAATCTTGTCCAGACCCTCCTGCTCGCGCAGGCTCTGCAGCGTTTTGAGCGTGTCAGAGCGCCGCTCGTTAAATAAGAAGAATATCGTCATTGTTTGATATTTATAAGTTCGTTTAATTCCTAGCTCCTAGCTCCATGTTCTTCTTTTCACCCACTATCCAGATGGTGTCGCCTTCGTTGATTACTCGGTCGGCATCGGGCAGGGCTATCTGGCCGCTCTCGTCCTCAAAGCCCACCAGCATGCAGTCGTAGTCCTCTCTCAGGCGGCAGTGGCGCACGGCCTTGTTGCACAGCACCGAGCTGGTGCTGACTGTCAGGCTGCGCAGCACCAGGTCGTGTTCATCGGCATAGGCGGTGATGGGAAACACCTCCGACTGCACAATCTGAGAGAACACCTTGATATCCTCGTCGCTGCCTATTATTTGCAGGCGGTCGCCCGGAAAGAGCACCATCTCGCCGCCCGGTATGTGGATGCGCCTGCCGCTCCTCACTATGGCAGCCACCTGCACGCCGGCCTTGTTGGCCAGGTCCATGTCCCTTAGCGAGTGGCCCGCCAGCCGCGTGTTCATGGGCAGCTGCACAATGGCCAGGTGGATATCGTGGCTCAGCAGGCGCGCGGCATAGCTGGGCGCTGCCTGCCCCGTGCGCTGGGCGTGCAGCTCACGGCTCTTCAGATTCTTCAGAAACAGGTCCTCCAGGCCCTTGCTGCTCACCTTGATGCGGCGCGACATCAGTGTGCAGCCCACCAGTACGAAGGCTGCCACCCAGTGGATTAGCGATGATAGGGGCGACAGATAGTTGATGAGGTAGAACACAAAGGCCGAGGCAATCACATAGCGCACCAGGATGGTAAACACCAGCGGCGGCCTGTTGTAGATGCTGGCAGCCCACAGTGCGCGGAAGTCGTCGCTGTGGTTCTTGCGCATCACTATGGCTCTGAGAAACAGCGACATTATGCCGAAGGTCACCACTCCGCACACAGCATTGCCCAGCCATTGGCCCAGCAGCTGGCGGCACAGCGGCAGCAGCCACGTCAGGCACATGGTCAGTATCGCCACGCACAGGAATCCGTAGGCCACCGTCTGCTTCAGCAGTGTGCCCGCCAGCCGGCGCCACATATTGTCAGAGCCAGCTGCAGCCACAGTGTGCTCTGTCTGCATAGCCTGACGCACGCGCTGAGGCAGCAGGCGCTGCACACGGCCGTAGGCCGCGGGTGCCAGCCTGATCATGTAGGGGGTAAAGAACGTAGTGATGACCGACACGGCTACCACCACAGGGTATAGAAATCCCTCCGTCACACCCAGGCTTACGCCCAGCGAGGCAATGATGAAGGCAAACTCGCCAATCTGCGCCATTGAGAATCCGCACTGCATGGCCACCCTCAGCGACTGGCCGCTGAGCAGGAAGCCCATGGTGCCGAACACCGCCTGGCCCACCATGATCAGCAGCACCAGCACCACAATAGGCACCCAGTACTCCACAATCACCGACGGGTCAACCAGCATGCCCACCGACACAAAGAAGATGGCGCCAAACAAATCCTTGACCGGAGCCACCACCTCGTTAATCTTGTCGGCCTCCACCGTCTCGGCCAGAATGCTGCCCATCACGAAGGCGCCGAACGCCGCGCTGTAGCCCGAGCCCACGGCCACCACCACCATCATGAAGCAGAGACCCAGGCTCACTATCAGCAGGGTCTCGCGGCTCATCAGCGGCCGGGCCTTGCGCAGCAGAGTGGGAATGAGGAATATGCCCACAATAAACCATACCACCAGCACCAGAGCCAGCCTAAGCAGGCTGTTCACCAGCTCGTGGCCCTCCAGCTGATTGCTCACCGCCATGGTAGAGAGAATCACCATCAGCAATATGCCCAGTATGTCCTCCACCACCAGTGCGCCAAGCACCGAGGAGGCAAACTTCTGCTGCCGCAGGCCCATATCGTCGAGGGCCTTGAAAATCACCGTCGTTGACGACATGGCCAGCATACCGCCCAGAAAGAGGCTGTTCATCTTGCTCCACCCGAAGAAGTGGCCGGCCACCGAGCCGAGGCCAATCATGCAGAAGATAATAGTGCACGCCGCCACCACGGGCCCGGGACCCATCCTGACCAGTTTGCGGAAGCTGAACTCCAGGCCCAGCGTAAACATCAGGAACACCACGCCGATGTCAGCCCACACACTCACCCTCTCGGCGTCGGCCACCGAGGGGAAGATGCTCAGGTTAGGGCCACACAGAAAACCCGCCACTATGTAGCCAAGGATGAGCGGCTGCTTCAGTCGCTTCATCAGCAGCGTAGCCACCCCGGCAATCATCAGTATCAGGGCCAGGTCTTTTACTATCGTCGGCAGTTCAGACATCCTAATGTGAAACGGTTCGTTTTCAGACTCACAGTCCAGCGACTCGCAAGCCTTATCTTGATTATGGGCAAAGATAACCATTTTCCCGACAACAGGCAAGAAAAGGATGGCAGATATTTACTATTGTAGCTGTCCGTAAAAAAGTACAGCGTGTTCCTGAATTTCAGCTTCGTCAAAGCCAAAGTCAAAGTCTTCGCTACGATTTTGTCGGCGGCTGCGCTGCAGGCGCGGGCCGACATAAGGAAATCCGAGAGCCTTGGCGGCAAACATAAGCGCATCGACGCGCTTGAATTTCAATTTCACGTGCTAGGATTTCAATTTCACGCATATAAATCTAGCCACCTCATATATAAATAATGTTCGCGTGCGAGGGCTGCGGCAGGCTGCTTTATGTTGCCACGGCGACGCGAGTGCGCTAAAGAACTTTGCGACGGCTGACAATCTGATTGTCTTAGCGGCAATTATATGCTCACAAATGAAAAAAACGGGTGCTGGTTTATTGTTATTGCAGATTGTTTGTTAACTTTGCTCACAGAATAGATAACAGAAGAAGTTAAGAAGTTAAGTAGTTAAGAAGTTAAGCCGAATGCCGCAGGCATCGCGAAAAGGCTCTTTCGCTGTCGGCGAAGCCGGAGCGAAACTCGCAGGAGCCTTTGAGAGCTAAGCGGCAAAGTCAAAAAGGTATTGGCTTAACTTCTGTCCGAAGGACGAGCGAAGCGATAACTTCTTTAACTTCTTAACTACTAAAAAGAAAACAAATAACAGATAATCCAATCAATCGCAATGAAACAGAACATTCTCGCCATTAGCGGCAAGCCCGGCCTTTTCCTTATGTTGGCCCGCGGCGGCAACACCATCATAGTAGAAACCCTTGACCAGCAGAAGAAACGCTTTAACGTAGGCGCCCGCGACCGCATCACCTCGCTCAACGACGTGTCGATTTACACCGACGACGGCGACGACATCAAGCTGATGAAGGTCTTTGAGTCAATGAAGGAGCATGAGCAGGGCAAGGCCGTGGCTATGGACGTGAAGAAGGCTACCAAGGAGCAGCTGGCCGAATACGTAGGCCAGGTGCTGCCCAACTTCGACCGCGACCGCGTATATCCCAATGATATGCGCAAACTCATCTCGTGGTACAACATTCTGGTGGAGAACGGTCTCACCGACTTTGTTGACCCCGAGGAGGAGGCTGAGGCAGCAGAATAACACCTATTCACGCCCTCCCTCTTCTCCCTCTTTCCTTATTTTATATTTATTCTGTTCCGGCGGATTTTCAGTCCGCCGTTTGTCAGTTGGTGGAGCCCCCCGACCCCCTAGCCCCCCGACCCCCTAAAGGGGAGGAAAGGTTTCATGTTTCAAGTTTCATTTCAAATCTCAAATTTCAAATTACTCACCAACTCACCAACTAATCTCAATAATTATTCTGTTTTTCTACGTTTTTATTGATTATTTTTAGAATTACATGAATTATATGCTATTTTTTTGGCAATCTCACATAGACTATGTATTTTTGCTGAGATTTCTACTTGTATAAATGGTATAAGAATCCAAAGATACGGCAACAGGATTCTCTCCCCTGGCAACTGTAATCTAAAAACTCAAAACCCAAATAATATGAGACGCTTATTTTTGTCATTGCTTGCCTTGATCAGCATGTTTGTCGTGACTGTTCAGGCCGACCAAGTATGGAAAGTTGGTGATGCCCTGCTGACCGAAGGGTCGCAGATTACCTC
This sequence comes from uncultured Bacteroidales bacterium, assembly GCA_902788275.1. Taxonomy (GTDB): domain Bacteria; phylum Bacteroidota; class Bacteroidia; order Bacteroidales; family Bacteroidaceae; genus UBA6382. The sequence goes on from CADAJV010000044.1 coordinate 10,439, forward strand.
CAACAACTCTCAGGACGGTTTCCCGCCCAGCAATCTGTTGCGCCCCGAGAGCGAAGGCTACGGTACTAACCAAATCATCTGGCACAGTGCGTGGACACCGGCCGCTCCGGCAGGCACCGACACCTACCTGCAGACGTCGTTCGGCAAGCCCGTGCAGCACATCATCTTCACCATGATAGGCTCCATGTGGCAGCAGACCTACGACACCCCCACCGAGATGATAATCTACGCCACTAATGATCCCTCCGGTGAGTGGACCGAGATAACCCATCTCACCCATATGGAGAACGACTACACCGCCTTCCGCCCCGACCGCTACACCTCGCCCCATATCGACCTCGGTGCCGAGTACAGCTATGTGCGCTTCTTGGTTAAGAAGACCATGAACGATGGCGCCTCCTACCGTCAGGACGGCAACGGCAATTATTACGTGTCGCTCGGTCGCTTCCAGGTGTATGAGGCATACCTCGGTGAGGAAGATCCTGTGGAGCCCAAGTGGGTGAAGGATACAGCCCTTCTCACCGAGGACTCGCAGATTACCTCCAACAACTCCCAGGACGGCTTCCCGCCCAGCAATCTGTTGCGCCCCGAGAGCGAAGGCTACGCTACCAACCAAATCATCTGGCACAGTGCGTGGACACCGGCCGCTCCGGCAGGCACCGAAACCTACCTGCAGACCCACTTCGCCTCAGCCCAGCAGCATATCATCTTCACCATGATAGGCTCCATGTGGGCGAGTACCTACGACACCCCCACCGAGATGGTGCTCTACGCCACCAATGACCCCTCCGGCGAGTGGACTGAGATAACGACGCTCACTGAGATGTCTGCCGATTTCACCAGTTTCTCGCCCGACATGTATGAGTCGCCCCACATCGACCTCGGCGCTGAGTACACCGACCTCCGCTTCGTGGTGAAGAAGACCATGACCGAAAGCTCCGCTGTCCGTCATGATGCCAACGGCAACCCTTACGTTTCACTCGGCCGTTTCCAAGTGTACAGTGCCAAGGAGGCAGGCGATGACCCCATCGACCCCAAGGACAATATCAACCTGCTGTTCATAGGCAACAGTATCACTTACGGCGCCACCCTCGGCTCACCTGCCAGCCAGGCACCCCCCATCCTGTGCCGCGCGATGATACAGGAGGCCACCGGCGTCACGACCAACGTCTATAACGGCGGCCACTCAGGCATCACCACTCTGGGCTTCCTGCCTGGACGCACCGATTTCACCATGGTACTCAATAGCGCCCGCACCTTCGTTAAGCAAAACGGTGGCCTCACCTATTTCTCCATCATGCTCGGCACCAACGACAGCGCCTGCAACGGCACCGAGGGTGCGCCAGTGTCCAACGCCACCTATGCCGCCAATATTAAGAAGATTATCGACGCCCTGATCAAGGCAGTGCCCAGCTGCAAGATTGTGCTCAACTACCCCATCTGGTACAGCCCCAACACCTACAACGGAGCCATGTATATGCGCGAGGGCATGGAGCGCCTCCACGGCTACTATCCGCTCATCGACGCCATCGTCGAGGAGTACGACCAGGTCTATGCCGGCAACCGCGGCGTGTGGGAGTTCTTTGAGGACAACAGGGTGCTCTTCACCGCCGAGGGCGGCAATGCAGGCACCTTCTTCCTCCATCCTAATGCCGAGGGTGCCAAACGCCTGGCCGAGATATGGTCCAGGAGCTTGTTGGAGCTCATCGCTGCCGACGGTGTGGAGATCAAAAATCCCCTACCCGAGTGGAACACCTTCACCCCGCAGAGCAACAAGTCATATTATATCAGTACCCCGCGCGGCGACTACGGCACCCAGGACGGATTTCTGACCAACACGGCGCGTACCAGCCTCGGAGCTGAGAAGGGCCAGTTTGCCTTCGTTACCCGCGACGGCCTGACTTACCTCTATAGCGTTAGCGACAAGCAGTTTGTCTATCGCGACCCCGTGCCCTACCGCGAGGACTGGAGCAACGTGATTCTCACCACCACTATGCCTGAGCCCGTCAAGGTTCACTATGCCGGCATCAATAAGTCGTACCCCTACTGCCTCACCTCGCAGGACTATGTGTTCAACACCTCCGCCGAGACCCAGAAGGGCGTGTGCCTCAACACCTATACCAACGGCAGTGACGGCGGCAACCAGACCATCATCACCGAGGCCGGCGACTTCGACCCCGCCGAGGCCCAGGCCATGCTGAACAATTATTTCGACAATCAGGTGACGGTGCAGTGCCGCATAGTTGACACCGAGGGCAAACTGCTGGAGACCCAGACGCTCACTGCCTTGGCCGGGCAGGAGATGGCCGACGTGCCCGCCAACCTGGCGCGCAAGGGCTACACCACCTATGAGCTGCAGGAGCCCGTGGTGATAAGCAAGGACGAAGACAACGTGCTCAACATCGTGGCTACGTGGAAACTGCCCTTCGAGGTCTCGCCCGACCTCAGAAACGCCCACTGGTACAATCTCGCACTGCGCAACGGCAGCGACTACGTTACATCTGACAACGGCTATAAATGCAATGTCAACCCCACCAACGAGCAGCTCAACTCCTTTGCCTATCAGTGGGCCTTCCAGGGCAATCCCTTCGACGGTATAGTGGTCTATAACCGCACCAGCCAGATCAAGACCCTCGCCAAGGTCTCCGACAAGGCCACCCTGCGCTATGGCGTGCCCTACAAGTGGCAGATTGTCGAGCGCCCCAACGGATTCCTGCTGGCCAACACCGATGACAGCAACAAGCCATACATCAATGAGTATGGCGGTGCCGGCGGCTACCTGGGTTTCTGGCATAACATCAGCGACGTGGGCAGCATCTTCACCGTCTGCGACGCAGGCTCCAGGGTCACCATTGACCTCTCCACCGGCGGCAGCCTCAAGATATTCAGGGCACCTGATGACAAGGCCAACGGCCGTGCTATCCTCGTCTTTCCGGGTGGCGGCTACGGCTTCATAGCAGGCCCCAACGAAGGTAGCGACTGGGCACCTATGTTCAACAACCTCGGTTACACCGTGGGCGTGCTTACCTACACCGTGCCCCCTTCGTCGCCCGATCAGCCGCTCACCCAGGCACGCGCAGCCATGTCTTATCTGCGCAGCCATAGCGACGAGTGGAATGTCAATACCGGCATCATTGGCGTGATAGGCTTCAGCGCCGGCGGCCATCTCGCTGCTACCGTAGCCACCCATACCAGCGGTGGCGAAGCCCCAGCCTTCCAGATACTCTTCTATCCCGTCATCACCATGGACGCCAGCTACACACACTCCGGCTCGCGCCAGAACCTCATAGGCAACAACCCTGCCCTTGAGCTTGAGACACTCTATAGCAACGAGAAGCAAGTCACCTCTACTACGCCACCCGCCTACATCTGCTGGGCAGACAACGACGGCACCGTGCCGCCCGCCAACAGCATCAACTATGCTAGCGCCCTCACTGAAAAGGGTGTGCCAGTGCGCACCCGCAACTATCCCAGTGGTGGCCACGGCTACGGCTATGGTATCGCTTCCGGATGGGAGTACCACGACGACATGGTGGCAGACCTCACCGCATGGCTCCTCGGCCTCGAGGACGACCTCACCGCCGTCAACGACATCCCCCGCGCATCAGCCATCAAGGCCCCGGCATACTATAACCTATATGGTCAGCGGGTGAACGAGCCACACCACGGCATCTATATCACCGAAGGGAAAAAGATTAGAATCAACTGACAGCTACCGAATAATCGTAAAGTAACTTGACTTTCCCAACCAGTCAAAAAGCCGCCGACATTCACTACGGAGTGTCGGCGGCTATGCTTTTAGTATGATTGGCATCATATAGCGATGCCTGTGCGCATTACATCATGTGTGTCTTTCCTCACATCGCGTGAATTATAGCCGTTCCATCCAACGCGACAAGAATACATCGTTGAGGGAATAGGTAATGCCCTCGAGGGTAGTGTCTTCGTGAAGCAGACCTTTCTCGCAAAGAGCATCGGCAAGACGGCGGGAAACGGAGGGAGTGCCGATTTTATGATTCTTCAGAAATGCGGCCGATGTAATCTGTCGCACACTTCCTTCCTTTGCTACGGCTATGAGGTAGTTCCATTGCTTATCTGTCAGCATCTGTCGATATTGTAGATAAACTGTTTCGCCCTGTTTCATGAGTTGTTCACATGCTCTTTTCACTTCTTCAAGTGTGATGTCCAGACTGCCGTTTGCATAGACAGTGTGGCATAGTTGCTGAGTATAGTAGGTATGGCGACCCGTCCAATTCAGAATAAATTGCAGTGCCTCGTCGGTTATGCTGCGCTGGCGTTCACTAAACAGTCTGCGGATAAAAGCGGAATAAGAAGTCTCCGATATTTTGCCAAGCGAAACAAATGAAGTACTGTTGTAGAACGGTTTCTTCTCATTGGCAAAGATATCGGCCATCATATGCTTTTTGCTGCCGCAGAAGATAAATGTCAGGTTATGGGTTCGCTGGATATAGGTGCGTAGCAGAGCCTCCATGTTTTGTTCTGGATAGTCTCGTATCTGTTGGAACTCATCGATAGCGATAACGATGTGTTCTCCTTGGCTGTCAAGAAAATCAAACAGCCCGCGTAGTGTGTATTCTTTCTCGTGGGTGCTTTGGTAGGCAATCTGTAGCTGTGGCTCCCCTGTGATATTGTCAAATGTCAGTTGCGGACGTAGCGACTTGATGAACGTCAGGAGTTTCTCTCCTAAGGTGGTCTTAGTTTGAAAAGATTTCATCGCTGCCTCTGCCATCATTTTTATAAAATCATCTATGTTGCGTGATGCGAAGATGTCGAAATAGAGAGGAACGATATCAGGTCTCTTGTCTTTCAATTCATCAAACAGGCGCAGTATCAACCCTGTCTTTCCGATACGGCGCTGTGAAATGAGTGTCATGTCAGTGCGATTAACACAGTTTAGGAACATCATTTGCAGTTCTTCTTCGCGGTCGCAGAACAAGTCTTTTGACTCGTAAGACTTAATAGTAAACGGGTTTTCCATATCCTTTTTTGTTGTTTTCTTGCTGCAAAGGTACAACATTTACCCCAATTACACAAATTGTGTAACACAAAATGTGTAATTAACGACTATCATACTGCAAATCTGTCTTTTTCTGGCACTTGCCTCCGTCGTGGTTATGTCATAAATAATATTTTCATCGGCAAAGATAGTAAAAAACAAAATACGGAGAAATCTTATATGTGAATTTCGAAAAGACATAAGATGCAAGTGACAATAATGCAGTGTCCCCTCTGAAAAAAACTAAAACCAACCGCCGACATTCACTATAGAATGTCGGCGGATGTATTTACTTATAAAAATTTTGTTAGAAAGTTGTGTCGTCGGTATCGTCTTCCTCTTCCCATGCAGAGAAGCCCCAGAATTTTCTGGATTCACCATGGTCGCCCTGGTTTCCGGAGCCTCCAGCTTCAGGGCCGGAGACTGCCAGCATCTGTATGGATGACAGATGCATTTCTGTTAATGTTGGAGCTGTGTATGTTGTCTTCATTGTTCTTCTTTAGTGTAAGGTTTTATTACTTGACAATAACTTTCTTGGTGCTGCCGTTGCTGAGCTTCACGATGTTCACTCCCTGCTGCAGGGTGCCGAGTCTCTTGCCGTCGATGCTGTAGATGGCCACAGCTTCATCAGCATTGACGGAAGCGGTGTTGCTGATGTCTGTCAGCTCATCGTCGCTGATGACGATGCCAAAGGAGTTGGAGCCGGCCTTGTCGGCAACGAAGTATGCGCGGAAGGGGTCGCAATAGAAGTAGTTGTTACACTGCCAGAACTTGTTGCTCTTGATATAGTAGGCACTGGCATTGTCTATCTTCTTCTCCTCGTATGAACCGTACATCGTCACGGTGCCGTTGGTTGCGCTGTTGATGGTGGCGCTGACGGGAACATCGGTGGCCGTTGGATTGATGCCAGTGCCATTCACTTTGCGCACAAGGGCAGGTGTGCCGGCAGCGAGTTTGTCAATCTTCTCAACCACGAGGTTGCCATTATCGATGCCCGTGATGTTATATAGCTCCATGTTCTCGTCAGAGCTTATGGCATACGGCAAGAAGATAGTGCCCCATTCGTTGACCATTGTGCGATCGTACTCAGCCGTAGTGGCGGTGAAGGCCTTGGGAACGGAGAAGGGCTTCATGTCCTCAATGTAGAGGTCGCTGCACACATCACCTATTACGACATTGTCAACATTTGCCAGCTGAGTGCCCTCGGGTACGTAGATGAGACAGTTGTCATTAGCCACGGTAATCTCGCTGTCATCCTCTATTGCAACGGCGTTGCTGAGGTCTATGCTTGCCAGCTTGCTGTCGGTGGAGAGGCATCCGTTGAGTGCGTCAACGGCATCTGATGTGTAGTTGCCGTAGAGCACAGCGTCGGTCACCTCGGGCTTGCCTACGAATACGGAGGTCTTGTAGGGAGCAATCTGAATAGAATTGTCCTCGTTAAAGACAATGTTCTTCAGTTCTATCTCATATATGCCATCGGCCAACGCATCGTCTGCTACAAGGGTAAGCGCGGCAATGTCACCGCTAGTCCCTGAGAATACGTAGCTTGCAGTGGTGCGGGTGAAGTAGGCTGAGATATGGAGCGTGCCGTCGGTATTCTCATCCACATCGCAAGCGAAGCGGTTGCGTATGGTGCTGCTGGCAAAGCGGCTGCCCGGATCCACGATATAGTCACCGTCTTCCTTATAGAGAGTGATGCCTGGGGGTAATACAAGGTCAAAGTCAACTATGTTGATTTCTCCTGCATCTTTGTTCTTCATAAGCAGGTCGATAGTGTTATCTGTGCCTGCTGCAATCTGGAACGGGATAACCTGCAGATTGTAGTTCTCGTCATAGACGGGAGCCACATCGCCCACTGTCAGAGTAGACTTCATCATCTCTACAGCAAAGCGCTCATTGCCGGTGGCATCAGTTACCACAATGTTCTTAAGGACGATAGGATAGTCTCCGTCGGCAAGAGTTGATGCAAGATTGAGCACTACAGTAGCCACCTCACCGTCATGATCTTCGAAAGCATAGCCGCCGGTGGAGTTGCATATTACGCGCAGTGAGCCGTCAGCCTGATAGTCGCAGTCGAAGGTGTTGGTCTTCCTTGCCGTAGTGCGGGCCAGACTCAGGTCTGCCATCGGGAAGCCTCCCTCCTCTGCCACGGTGACGCCTGCAGGCAGTACTAGGTCAAACTGATATCCGGTAGCCTCAATGCTGTTCTTCATGTTGACAGAAAGCGTTACCTGTTGGCCTGCCTTGCCCGTAGCCTTGGATGCATAGAGCGTGTTGGTATAGTCAGCAGGATCTGAATCTGCAAGAGTGCTGTAGTCCGGATCTGTGCCGATTACAACATCACGGAAACTCTTGCTGGGGGAACTGCCTGTATTAGGATGCAGGATCATGTAGGCAAGACCGGAGAGGTCGGACACGTCGATAGTATTATCGCCATTTATATCCGCTGCTTTCTCTACAAAGTTGGCGGCCGGATGTCCCAGTATCTTCTGTACGATGGCAGAGTAATCGGCGATATCCACGCTTTTGTCGGCGTTGGCATCTCCGAGAGTGTAAGACTCAAGAGTGATGGTAGATTTCACACGGTCAACAGTGAAACGCTGATTGCCGGTAGCATCGGTAACTACAATATTCTTCAGTATAATAGGATAGTCACCATCCTCAAGAGTAGATGCAATGTTCAGTGTCGCCACAGCCACTTCACCGTCATTGCCACTAAAGGCATATCCTCCGGTGGAGTTGCATATCACACGCAGCGAGCCGTCAGGCTGATAGTCGCAGTCGAAGGTGTTGGTCTTGCGCTTGGTGGTGCGTTCCAGGCTGAGGTCCATGAGCGGGAAGCCGTCTTCCTCGGCTAGTGTGATACCATCTGGCAGCACAAGGTCGAACTGGTAACCCGTGGCCTCAATGCTGTTCTTCATATTGATGGACAACTCTGCCTGGCCGCCAATGCTTGCTGTGAGGTTCACGCCATACACTACATTGCTGTACTGAGAAAGGTCGGTGTCCGCCTCATGATAAATAGAGAATGTGGCAGTTACAGTTATGTCGTTGGCAGGCATTGTTGCAGGAATAGTATTCCATCCTGCAAATATATAACCATCCTTTGTGGGATTTGTCGCAGGTGGGGTAATCGTTGCACCATAGGCAACAGAATCTTCTGCATAAGTGGTACCATCAACCTTGTATGTAACTTTATACTTGTTCACTGTGAAAGTACCGGTAACAGTTACGTCGTTTGCAGGCATCGTGGCAGGTATACTACTCCAGCCGCTGAAGGTATAGCCTGTCCTTGTGGGGGCAGCCAGCGGAGTAATTGCTGCACCGTATGCTACGGAATCTTCCGCATAGGTCGTGCCGTCAACCTTGTATGTAACTTTGTACTTATTTACCGTGAATGTTCCCGTTACGGTGATGTTGTTTGCGGGCATCGTAGCAGGCATGCCGCTCCATCCAGCAAAGGTGCAACCCTCCCTAGAGGGTGCAGTCGGCGCTGTAATCGCTGCACCGTAGGCAAC
>CADAJV010000044.1:19004-38395 GCA_902788275.1 uncultured Bacteroidales bacterium
CATCGTAGCAGGCATGCCGCTCCATCCAGCAAAGGTGCAACCCTCCCTAGAGGGTGCAGTCGGCGCTGTAATCGCTGCACCGTAGGCAACAGAGTCTTCTGCATAAGTGGTACCATCTACCTTATATGTCACCTTGTACTTATTTGCCGTGAATGTTCCCGTTACGGTGATGTTATTTGCTGGCATTGTTGCTGGAATGTCACTCCATCCAGAGAAGGTATATCCCTCTCTTGTTGGTTCTGCCAGCGGAGTAATAGCTGCGCCGTAGTCAACAGTGCTTTCAGCATAAGTCACATCATCAACTTTATATGTGATTTTGTACGAAGAAACAAGTGTTATTGTTCCAAACGTGCGATATGATGGAGCCACACCATTTGCTCCCTCTGTATAAATATAGAAAGGTGTACTCTTAAAAACTCTTGGTGCAGTTATAGTGCCTTGACCTCCCGCAGCAATAGAAGTGGAAGAATAACTATCGTTACCAATAACTGCTACAACTTGCCCAGCAGAAGTATTTAGATTTTTTACATTTATAGTCGTTCCATTGCTCCCTGATCTTGCAGAGACTACAGCAGATGGCCTCTTCTTTCTCGTAGCATTATAGTGATACGGATAGCTTTCTCCATCGCTAATACCCCATGTGGCAGAACTAAAAGTCCACCCTAATCCTGTGTAAGTAGAGTTACTTTTCATGCTCGCATCGCCACGTCCAATACCATTCTGAGCATTATCACTGACACTTTGTTTTACCCCTCCTATATAAACATTACATGATGATAACGCATAATTTGTAGGAGTTCCACGATAATTATATCCTATAATTCTACCAGCATATCCTGAACTTGTAGATGTATGCTTATTAATCGCAATTACCGTATTTACAATTGCCACATTCTGACTTGGTATAGAATCGCCTGTATTGGGAAGAGATCCGCAAACTCCACCAACCCTATTGCCCCCTTGAATAGTGTCTGCTACGCACAAATTATACTTCACCCTAGTAGAACTAAGAGATTGTATCAATCCAATAATTCCACCTACATAACCTCCGGTATAGTCTGCCGTCGCACGGCACAATATTTTTCCAGAAAAGATATTGTTGTTTATAATATAATAACTTCCACTAAAACTTGCACTAAGGCCTTGTCCAATAATTCCACCAATCCTATTCTCTTTTGTTGAATAGGATATAATATCAGCATTAACAGAACACCATATACATCCTTGAAAATATGTTGTAGATGTTGCAGAGCTACCGCCGTCAATATCTCCAACAATTCCACCAGTATTTGAAATATAGCTATTATCAGCGGAAATTCGAATAACACCTTTAAAAGAACAACTTGTAATATCAAGCCCTGTTGTTTCACCAGCAATTCCTCCGATATTTTCTTTTCCCGAAATATTACTTTCGACGTTACATCCCACACATTTTGCACAATTTGCCCAGCCCATAAGACCTCCTGTATTATTAAGATCTCCTGTTATTGTCGTTATCTGTACATTACAATTTTGAAGAGTATCTTTATAAGCATAACCTATACAACCACCGACTCTGTTTTTTCCAGAAACAGATGTTCCGCTAATTTTGATATTTTCAATATAAGAACAACTGTCCTTCGCTGCAAGACTTCCGAAATAGCCGTTACTACTTGCAGATGCCCTGCTGTAACTCAAAGTTAAATTTTTTAGTTTTGCTTTGTGTGTTTTATAGAAAAAGCCCACATGACCAGAACGATTTATCCACAATCCTGTAATCTTGTGTCCATTTCCATTAAGTTCTCCCATAAAAGGAGAAGAGTCTGTTCCAATTGGTAGCCATCCCTGAGACGGATATTCGCTTGTGAGGTAGTCCGTCAAATCAATGTCATTCATCAATTTGAAATAGACCTTCCTATTCAGAAAGTCTCGCATCGCATCCAATTGCGACGCATTTGTAATCTGATACGGATTACTCGATGTTCCCGAGCCCGAACCCGAGAAACTCTGACCGACTGCCCATACCGGCGCAATCAAGGTCAGCAAAAAGAATAATGCTTTTTTCATAAGGGAAATTATTTGAGTATTATAAATCAGATGTTTTTTTTGCGTTTGTAATCTTGTCGTATGTAGTGTATCGTTGTTTCTGTGTAAAAGCACAGCGTTTACCGTTGGAATTCGTAGCGTCGTTTTCTATTACAGGGGAGAACTCCTTTTCCAATTCTAATTTGAAAAATTTGCGTAAGCGATTGTTGGCCCCTTTTTGCGTTATGACGTAAGTTGGGTCTGTTACTTTGAAATATTCTGTTTTATTTGAAATATCCACTCTTGATTCTTCTAAATCCACGCTTTCTATAGGCGTGTTGACAATCTTAAAAAGATACTTTATCCTATTTTGATGACAGAACGTAAGGTAGCGCGCTGGTAGGAAAAACCTGTCAGGTTGACACACATAGCACAAATGTTTCAGTGCGACAGCTTCTCCCCAGTGCCCCCCAACAATAATAACACGTTCTTCCGCAGCTTCCAGAATGAGCTTGTCAAGTTCTTCTTCGTTATCTCTAGTGACCTTCTTCCCTCTTTTCTTTGATTTCGAAAAGATAAAAAGCTGTAGTAATTTCTCAAACTCGTTAACAAGATATTCTAAGACGGCATCTTCTGCGAAACTGCAACAAAAAGTTTTTAGCAAATCCAGAACAATATTCCAGTTTGTCCATAGCTCTAAACCGTCGAGAATTGCAGGACGCGTTTTGTCATTCGTAATATAAAGCAAAAATGAATTTTGGGATAAATTTATATTTTTGCGATGCTCTATTAATTGATTGTTTTCTATTGGAGCAGTGATTTTGCTTTCAATGTAAACATTGAAGGAAACATTACAAATAGTAGCATCAGGAATAGAATTTGAATAAGGTGTCTTTTTCTGTGTGTAGATTTGAACGCCAAAATCAGGAAGGTCTGCTCCCAGCTCTGTTAGAAACCAGTGAACCATTTTATCGCCACCTCTCTGCAAGATGTGCATGAGTGCAGTGGTTACAATATCTTCTGCTTTCTTGTAGCGCCCAAAAATGGGGAGATTGGGGATGCATAAATTGAATTGCTTCATGACGATATAATTTGATTTTAGATATGTACACACAAAGAGCGTGAGCCCTCTTGCTTATTCCTAGCCAAAAGGGTTCTGCAATACCCGTACATGTAAGAGAGTGGAAGAAGGATTCACACGGTGCGTTATATTTTCATTCCCGCAATCCCCCAATCAGGTGTTAGTATTGGTGCACGAAAAAAGCGCAGGGATTATGTCCTTATTCATCTTTCTACGGGTATCGCCAAACACCTTGTCAGAAATGAATATAAAACTGTCACCTACGCCATGTATGTCGCGAACATACTGGCGTAAGTGCCGTATGCGAACGTTCAACATACAGGAAGGCGAACCGTAATTCTTCATCCTTCTGACTTGAAATTGGCGATTTCGTAGAAAAGGATAAAGCGCGGAACGCTTCTTCGGTCTCGGGATTTTTTTCCCCAAGACGCTGCAAAGATATAAATAAAAAATTAGGCAGCAAAAGAATGCTGCCTAATTTTAATTGTTTTATTGGTAGGTGATTAGGAATTGACCACTCTGTGTTTTTATTCGCAGGAAACATAAAGACTTGTCAAAGTCGGCTTCCAATGACTTGTGTCTTTTTTTCAAGCGTTTATATGCCGCACGAAAGTCTTCTGACATCCTTACTTTCATAAAGCCCTTAGTGCTGCAATGGTTTCTTCTGGAGTCATTGCTGACTCAGATTCTACCTGTTTCATACTGCGCTTGATAATGCGGGCTAACTTGTAGGTTTCTTCCAATTGTAACATTCTGTTCCACCGCCGAGTACTCATACTAACCGTGACTCTGTTTGGCGTCCTTTCAATAATTGTTGTCATAGTTGTAAATGCTATTAAAATCCACTGCAAAGATAGAAATAAAAAATTAGGCAGCAAAAGAATGCTGTCTACTTTTAATTGTTTTATTGGTTGGTGATTGCGAATCAACTATGCCGAGGGCAGAGGTATGATAAAATCGCCAGAGACAGATATGTCAGCCGGACTCACTCGTAAAAATAATACGCGCGTACATTATTATAATATGCGCGCGCATTGGGGTATGTTGCCATGCCCTACATCAGGGCGTCGGCCTCGAAGGGTTCGCGCTTGCGGTAGGCGCGGCCTGTGGCTGTGGCTATTATCTCGCCGTGCTGGTTGCGCACGGTGATGATGCACTGCGGTACCTTGCGATGATTGACTGTCTCGACGGCTTCTGCTACGACTGTTGGAGCCATTCTGACATAAACTTGTCGTATAGCTCGTAGATGCCTTGCTGATGAGTTAGCAACTGCTTATCTATCAGAGTTTGTGCTGATTTCTGTACGCTGCTGGTAGAAGAGAGGTTGTATCGCTTAATAAAAGATGCGCCTGTAATTTGTTTTGCCTTGTGTTCTTTGCTTACGGCAATAAGCAAATCACGTTGACGAGCTGTCAATTGATATAGGACATCTTTATATGCTTCTTCGTTTTGGTGAATGATTTGTTGCACAGCTTTGTCAACATCTTCAATGGCAACACTGTCTTTTGTCGCGAAAAGTTGGTTAAGCACTTTTTGTAGATACCATGTTATGCCATCAAACCGTTCGTAAATGGTTTTGACTACATTTTCGGCTATCTGCTTCCCTGCTTTTTCAAAATGTCCTCTCGCAAATATCTCATATTCCGTCAATGCCACCGGCTTCAGAAACAGCATCGAAACACTCTGGTAAAAAGGTCTTGCCGGCGACGAGAACATCTCGCTCATCATGCTCTTTTGTGATCCGGAGAAAATAAAGACGGCATTGCGGCAGTTTTGTACATGTGTTCGCATTAATTCCTCTACATTCTGTTCAGGATAGTTGGCAATCGCTTGGAACTCGTCGATGGCGACGATGCATTTTTTGTTGGCTGCTTTCAGATAATTGAAAATTTCTTCCAATGTGAAATCGGGTGATTTAATGTCCCCCATTCCGATATTCCAACTCGCATTGCCCAATCCGTCGAAGGATATGCCTGTGCGTAGAGATGTTACAAAACGCAGAAAACTGTCAATGGCTGACTGGCCTCGTGATTTCAGACGGTTCACTATTCCTTGTCCAAGGCGATAAACCATATCCTGCAGATTTTTTGTGGCATAGATATCTATCAAGAAGGTATAGAATTGTTCTTGTATTCTATCTTGAGCAAAACAATGGTGAATCAGGCCTGTCTTGCCCATACGCCGTGGAGAAATCAAAGCCACATGATTGCCATTTGCCAGCATAGTGACTAATTCACGAGTCTCGGCCTTGCGGTCACAGAAATATTCTGGAGACTCATAGCCATAAGTGATGAATGGGTTTTCAATCATAACGGTAGATTATTTGCTTGGGCAAAAATACATCATTTTACTTGTTCTGCCAAGAAATTATCCGAAAAAGATTATCTGATTCGGATAAAACGCCGTGTTTGATGATTACATCAGCCCGTCGGCCTCGAAGGGTTCGCGCTTGCGGTAGGCGCGGCCTGTGGCTGTGGCTATTATCTCGCCGTGCTGGTTGCGCACTGTGATGATGCATTGCGGCATCTTGCGATGATTGACTGTCTCGACGGCTTCTGCCGTGAGGTGGTCGCCCAGGCGGCCGGAACTGAGATAATCGATGGTGTTGCTTATGCCGAGGGTTAGCTGGCCGTGGCTGTTGCACACGGCGGCGAAAGCAAGATCGGCCAGGGTGAAGATGGCTCCGCCCTGGCATACGTTGGCTCCGTTGATGTGGCCGGGGCCAACGGTCATCTCGGCCTTGGCGTAACCCTCACGCACCTCGGTGAGCTGTATTCCATTTTCACGGGCAAAGATGTCGGTGGCGTTCAGCCTTTCAAGTAAGGTCATGGGAAAATTAAAAAATTGAAAAATGGAAGAATTGAAAAGTTGAAAAACGGAAAAGTAGAACTTCAATTCTTCAGTTCTTAAACTCTTCAATTCTTCTTAACATGTCTTAGAAACAAATCTGGGTCTGCAACTGGAGCATGTTGTAGTTTTTCTTCCAGTTGGAGCTGGGGTCGCAGAAGGTCCACTGTGCCTGGATGCGGCACTTGTTGAAGAACCAGTACTGGAGGCCGAGGGTGTAGTTGGTCTGCGCGAAATCGGCGCGAGTGTTGCGGTCAAACCAGTCGTAGGATGCTATGGCGTCAAGCTTGGGGATGATGTTGACGGTGGAAGTGGCATAGAAGCCCTGGCTTTGTACGGGGCCGTCCCATCCCTTGATATACTCGCCGCGCAGGCTGAAGGGTACTGTGGTATAGTTGGCTCCCACGGAGTAGCGGTGGCGGCGGTAGTTGTCGCCTTCTTGGACGTAAGGGTTGAACTCGGAGTCTGCTATGGCGTGGCCGTGGCCAATCTGACCGGAGGCTACAATGGCGAGTGCATCGAAGGGCTTGTAGCTGAGCTTGGCGATAAGGTCTTTTGACTTGTTGAGGTCGCGGTTGTTGATGCCTTGGCCGTTCATGACGCCGAGCTCATAGGAGAATCCCTTAAACGGCTCACCATAGATAAGGAAACCGATGTCACGACCAGTGTGCTTGCCAAACAATGGGTCGGTGCCTCCACCGGAGAGGTATGTTACTCCCTGTGCGCAGATGTCAATAAGTTCTACCTTGGAGGGCGAGAGGGGATTCTCTAAAGTGTAGGAGTTCTTAAACTGTCCGAGGCGGAATCCTATTGCCTTGTGGGGGCGGAAGTCGGTGTAGTACTCCAGCGGCTTGGAGTTGAAGTCGTGCATGAAGAGGAAAGACCACTTGTCGGTAATCTTGGCCTTAGCCCACACCACGGTGCGTTTAAAGTTAAAGGAGTTCTCGTTGGTGGTGGTGTTGTAGTCATAACCTCCCTGTGCATAGCCGTGTATCTCTATGCGGTCGGTGAAGGTTTTGAGCAGATCTGCGGCGGCGTTGGTCTGAGCTGTGCAGAATATAGAGAGCAGCGAGCAGAGTATGGTTGTTGTTATCTTTTTCATGGTGTCTGTTATTTCTTAAAGCATTTGAACATATTGTTGACTGTTTCTTTGTCCATCTTGCGGGTGAAGAGGCTTACTATCCATACCACGGGGAAACCGCCTACCATGGCGATGGCTCCGCAGTTGATGGGGTTGGCAATAGCATTGCCGGCGAGCATATTGACCACGGTAATACCTACGCCCCAAATGAAGCAGGCCCATACGGCAGCGGGTGTGACGCCTTTCCAGTAGAGGCCCAGCATGAAGGGGGCCAGGAAGGCTCCGGCCAGTGCGCCCCATGAGATGCCCATGAGCTGGGCTATGAAGGTGGGCGGGTTGAGGGCTATGAGCAAGGAGATGGCGATGAAAAAGACGATGAGCACGCGCATCACGATGACCTTGCGGCGCTCGATATCGCCCTCCACGGTGTCATCAATCTCGCCGCTACGCACCTCCTGGGAGCTGGCTTTCTTGTCGCGGTAGATGAGGTCGAGGGTCATGGTGGAGCTGGAGGTGAGCACCAGCGATGCCAGGGTGCTCATTGATGCAGAGAGCACCAGCAGCACCACTAGGGCTATGAGCACATCGGGCAGGGTGTTGAGCATGGATGGCACAATGCTGTCGAAGGCCAGCTTGCCTTCGGCATTGTAGATGGCGGGGCTGTCAAACAGTCGGCCGAAGCCGCCGAGGAAGTAGCATCCGCCTGCCACTACGATGGCAAAGAGCGTGGAGATGATGGTGCCGCGGCGGATGGCGCTCTCGTCGGTGATGGAATAGAACTTGCCGACCATCTGGGGCAGTCCCCATGTGCCGAGGGAGGTAAGGATGACTACTCCCAGCAGATTCCACGGATCGGGGCCGAACCATGAGGCGAAGCCGCCGCTGCCGGCCTCTGTGGCACCATCGGCAGGCAATGCTGCCAGTTTGTCAACGGCTGCCGTGAAACCGCCCTGGCTGTTGAGTACGGCCATAATGACTACCACAATGCCGAAGAGCATAACGATGCCCTGCACAAAGTCGTTGATGGCTGTGGCCTTGTAGCCGCCAAGTATGACATAGACGGCGGTGAGCAGGGCCATGGCTATTACGCAGTATTCGTAGGAGATGTTGAAGCCCATCTCAAAGAGAGTGGATATTCCTTTATATACGCCCGCGGTGTAGGGTATAAGGAAGATAAACACAATTACTGAGGCCACGATGCGCAGATTCTGGCTGCTGAAGCGGATGCCGAAGAAGTCGGGCATGGTGCGCGAGTCGATGTGTTGGGTTAACTGCTTGGTGCGTTTGCCAAGCACTATCCAAGCCAGCAGACTACCAATCAAGGCGTTGCCGATGCCTATCCAGGTGCTGGACAGACCGTATTTCCAGCCAAACTGGCCGGCATAGCCTATAAAGACTACGGCACTGAAATAGCTTGTTCCGTAAGCGAAGGCGGTGAGCCACGGACCTACGCGGCGGCCTCCTAAGACGAAACCGTCAACACTGTTTGCTTGCTTGCGGGAGTAGAGTCCTACGCCTATCATGATGGCGAAGAACACAATTACCAGTAAAATTTTGAAAATCATTGTTTGTTGGGGTTTGAAAATGGGTTTTAAGAGTGTATGCTTTCTATAGCACTTGATTCAGATTTTCCTCACTGATGAAGTTGAGTTTGTTGAGGCTTATCACCTCGCGTGTCTTGTCGGTGTCGCCAGTGCGGAATACTATGATGCCTTTGCCTTGCAGCAGGAAGGAGTACATGTAGCTGATGTTTATTCCATTGCGGCTAAAGAGGTCAAACATGTCGGCTGCCTGGCCGGGTGTGTTGCTGATCTGGATGGCAAACACGTCGTTCATCGTTACGCCGATGCCCTGCTCCCGCAGAAGAGTGTATGCCAGAGTGGGCTTGTCGCAGATGATGCGGTATAGGCCATACTCCACGGTGTCTGACACAGTGGAGGCTATAATCTGTATGCCTGCCTCCTTGAGCACATTGAGCACCTTGACGAGGCGACCTGTCTTGTTTTCTATGAATACGGAGAGTTGATGGATGGTCATATTGATTTAACGATTTGACAATTTACAAATTACTATTTTGATTTAAGAACCGAAGTAGAGTGGAAGAATTTAAGAATTTAAGAATGGAATTTCCATTTTTCAACTTTTCAATTTTTCCATTTTATAATGTACTATTGATTTACAATTGGATTATTTTTCGGTTTGTAAGGTCATAAGTTCTATAACCTATAACCGCTAACCTATAACCTTTACCTTTCCATTTTACTGATAGACTTTTCGCTTGTCAACCACGCGGACGGCCTTACCTTCGCTGACGGGCAGTGTGCCTTTGGCTACGAGCTTTACGCGGGGGGTGAGCAGAATCTCGTCCTTAAGGGCGCGGGTGATGTCCTTGTTGAGCTTTTGCAGGCGGCCAAAGTCGTCGGTAAACATCTCGGCCAGCTCCACCTCCACGGTCATATTGTCGTTGTCATCGTCAGTGGTTAGGGTGATGAGGTAGTTGTTGGCCAGTTCAGGGAATGTCATCAGTATCTTCTCAATCTGTATGGGGAAGATGTTGACTCCGCGCAGCACCATCATATCGTCGCTGCGGCCACGCATGCGGTCAAGCCTTACATGATTGCGTCCGCAGGGGCAGCTGTGTCCCAGCACACGGGTGAGGTCGCGGGTGCGGTAACGTAGCAGGGGCATGGCCTCGCGGCACAGGGTGGTAAGCACCAGTTCGCCAATTTCTCCGTCGGGCACAGGTTCCAGTGTCTCAGGATTGACAATCTCGACTATGTAGTAGTCTTCCCAGAAGTGCAGGCCGTTCTGCTCGGGGCACTCAAAGCCTACGCCCGGGCCGCACATCTCACTCATGCCGAAGGAGTTGTAAGCCTTCACGCCCATCATCTGTTCAATGCGCTGGCGCTGCTCCTCGCTGTGGGGCTCGGCGCCGATGGCCAGCACTCGCAGTTTGGTGTCGCGCCGAGGGTCAACGCCTTGCTCCTGCATCACCTCATAGAGACGGGTGACATAGCTGGGCACGGCGTGGACGGCTGTTGTGCCGAAGTCTTTCATAAACTTAATCTGGCGCAGCGAGTTGCCGGCAGCGGCAGGCACTGTGAGCATGCCCAGACGTTCGGCTCCGTACTGGAAGCCCAGTCCGCCGGTAAACATGCCGTAGCCACTGGAGTTTTGGAATACATCATCGGGTCTGAGGCCTACCATCCACAGGTTGCGTGCCACCTGGTTGGCCCATTCGTCAAGGTCTTTCTGCGTATGCAGGATGACGGTGGGGTTGCCTGTGGTGCCGCTTGATGAATGAAGGCGTACGCAGTCGCGCAGTGGCACGGCGGCCATGCCGAAGGGGTAGGTGTCGCGCAGGTCCTGCTTGGTGGTGAAGGGCAGCTTGCGCACATCGGCGGCGGTCTTGATGTCGTCGGGCGTGATGCCCATCTCCTTGAATTTCTGCTGATAGAAGGGCACGTTTTCGTAGCAGCGCTTTACGGTCTGCTGCAGGCGTTCGGCCTGCAATTGACTGATTTCCTCACGAGACAAGGTCTCGTATTGCGGATGCAGATAGGGTGAATTATTGTCCATTGTCTTTGTGGAATTGTTCGATGCGATGTTTGAAGAGTGGTTCCTGCTGGTGCGAGAAGAAGGAGGTGCATATGCGCACTCCCTGCTGTTCGCTGCCCATGGTGTCGAGGGGATAGACGGCTATGCCGTAGTACATCAGCTGACGCGTCAGCTGCAGGTCGTTCATGCCAGGATACTGCACGGTGAAATAGAATCCGTCGGCCAGTGGGGCACCCATGTCGTTGTCATAGACGAGGTAGAACCCGTTCTGCAGCAGCACTTCCTTCATAAACTTGGCCCTGCGGCCGTACTCCTTGACATCGTCAAGGAAATTATAGCTGCCGCTGACGGCGGCCTCCATCAGGGCGGCCATGGCATGCTGCACGCTGTGGGTGGTGCCACTGGAGAAGGTGTACATCAGGCGGTTGGCGAAGAAATTGCCGAACTCGCCTACGCCAAATTTCTCCTGCATGTTGGCATAGACGCGGTGGTAGAGCCTGTTGCCTATGCACATCACTCCTATGCGCTGCCCGGCATAGCTAAAGGCTTTGCTGCCGCTCACTGCCAGCATATAGTTGTCGGTGTAGCGGGCCACGGTGGCCTGGTAGGGTGCTTCGTAGGGGTGGGAGAGGTCGCGGCGGAAGTCCATGGCGAAATAGGCCAGGTCTTCCAGTACAATCACGTCGTGCTTGGTGGCCAGTCGGCCTATGCCCTCCAGCTCCTCCTCGTTGAAGCATACCCACGAGGGATTATTGGGGTTGCTATATACGATGCCGCAGATATTGCCGGCGGAAAGCAACTGGTCGAGTTTCTCTATCAGCTTGGGGCCGCGGTATGAATAGATGTCGAGGCCTATATGCCTGAGCCCGATGACGTCACACTGGGTGGTCTGCACAGGAAATCCGGGCTGAATGAGCAGCACGGTGTCACGCTCAGGCATGGCGTGGTGCCAGGCGGTGAAAGCGGCAAAGGTGCCCTGCATACTGCCGGTGGTGGGGACGCATCCCTCGGGGGCTACGTCAACGCCGATGAAGGCTTTTACAAACTTCGAGGCGGCTTCCTTAAGGCGCGGTATGCCGCCGTTGGGCGGATAGATGGTGGCGCAGCCCTTGGCCAGGGCTTCCTGCTCAGCTTTTAAGGCTATCTCTGATGGCTGAAGGCCGGGTACTCCCATCTCCAGGTGAATTACCTGTTCGCCGGTTTTTTCCTCCAGTTGTCGTGAGAGGGCCTGAATGTCGCGGATGGTAGCTTGCGAGAAGTCGCCGAGGCCCATCTCGTCGATTATCTTTGTTACAATGTCTTTATCAAACACCTTCTAATCTTTTAATCTTTCAACTTTTCAATTTTTCAATCTTTCAATTTTTCAATCACTTTCCCTCCATCCAGTTCCTGAAATCTCGCTTGTCGTTGACGTGCTTGGCCTTGCCAGTGGAGCGCTGTATGGTGTTAGGCGGCAGGATATGGATGTTGGGCTTGATGCCGGTGAGCGATACGAGGCGGTCGTAGAGCGGCTTGATGAAGGGCATCTGCTTGCCGGGGTTGGGCGAGAAGAACTCCTCACGCAGCTCAACGTCAAGGTCGAAGGTATCCTCATTGCCCTTGCGGTCAACAGTGATGAAATACTGCGGGGTAAAGGCGGGGAACTCGGTGAGCACTGTTTCTATCTGGCTGGGGAATACGTTGACACCGCGGATGATGAGCATGTCATCGCTGCGGCCCAGTACCTTGCCCATCCTTACTGCGGTGCGTCCGCACTTGCAAGGCTCATAGTTGAGGCTCGTGAGGTCACGGGTGCGATAGCGCAGTATGGGCATGGCCTCCTTGCAGAGTGAGGTGATTACCAGCTCTCCCACTTCTCCGGGAGCTACCGGCTCAAGGGTGTCGGGGTTGACAATCTCAGGCAGGAAGAAGTCCTCCCAGAGGTGCGTGCCGTCTTGGTACTGACATTCGCCGCCAACACCGGGGCCGCACATCTCGGTGAGGCCGTAGATATCAATAGCCTTGATGTGGAGCTTGGCTTCCAGCTCACGGCGAATGCCCCAGGTCCAGGGCTCGGCACCGAAGAAGCCTACACGCAATTTCAGATTTTCGGCAGGGACTTTGTTTTTCTCAATCACTTCAGCCAGATGGAGACCATAGGACGGGGTGCAGCAGATGGCGGTGGTGCCCATGTCCTGCATCAGCATTATTTGCTTCTCGGAGTTGCCCGCTGATGTGGGCAGCTGCACGGCGCCCAGCTTGGCAGCACCATCGTGGGCGCCCAGACCGCCGGTGAAGAGGCCGTAGCCGTAGCTTACCTGCACCACATCGCCGGGGCCCACATCACCCACAGCCAGCACTCGGGCCACGCACTCGGCCCACATGTCGAGGTCGTTCTGTGTGTAGGTGCCCACCACGGGCTTACCTGTGGTGCCGCTTGAGGCATGGATGCGCTTCACCTCGCTCATCGGCACGGCTTGCAGTCCGTAGGGATATTCGTCGCGCAGGTCATACTTGGTGGTAAAGGGCAGCTTGATTACGTCATCTACCGTCTGGATGTCCTCGGGCTTTACTCCCAGCTCGTCCATCTTCCTCTTGTAGAAGGGTACCTTCTCATAGCAGGTCCTGACGGTCTTTCTCAGTCTCTCGCTTTGCAGGGCACGCATTTCCTCGCGGCCCATGCATTCCATTTGTGGATTGTGAATCATTGTGTATGTTGCTTGAAAATGGGTTTTTAGAGCCTGTTGCTTAGCTCTTGCTGGCGGCCACACCGCAGTCGAAGGCTTTGAGGTTGGCTTCCACCACAGCCTCACCCTTGCGGGCGAAAATTACGCTGATGGCTTTGCGCAACTGCTCAACGGATAGAATCTCCAGGTAGGGGGCAGCCATACCGAGCAGCACCATGTTGGCTCCGCGGGCATTGCCGCTGTCTTTGGCAACGCTCTCAATGTCGAGCTTTACCACGCTGGGCATGCTGTCAAGCTCGGCCATCAGTTCAGCCTCATCGGGATAGTTGGGGATATTGATAAACGGTTTGCTGCTGGTCACAATGGTGCCCTGCTTGCTCAGATAGGGCAGGTAGCGCAGTGCCTCCATGGGCTCCATGGAGATGATGAGGTCGGTCTCACCCAGGGGGATGAGGTCGCTCCAGATGGGGTCGGTAGAGAGGCGCAGGTTGCTCTGCACATCGCCGCCGCGCTGGCTCATGCCGTGCACCTCGGCCTGCTTCAGATAAAGACCTGCCTCAGTGCTGGCCTCGCCTATTACTGTGGCGATGGAGAGGATGCCTTGTCCGCCCACACCGCAAAGGATGATATCAACTTTCATATTAAAACGTTAAAACGTTAAAGGGTTAAAATGTTATTTCTCGTTGTTTTTTGTGCTGTTGACAATTTTTACTAGTGTACCTAATATTTGGCGAATATCCTTGTCTAAGGATTCATACGTCTTTTGGTCAATTATGTCAGAGTTATATAATAAAGCAATCCAGAAACATGTTTCGCTAGCCTCCTTCAATGCAATTTGCATCTTGTTTATAAAGTCGGCGCGACTTTGGGCATAAGCTGCTTCGCTTATATTGGCACCGATACTGGTTCCTGAGCGTAAAAGTTGTTTAGAAATGATATATACCTTTTTTTCGAAAGTGAGAAACTTATAGAACGTTTTCGATAAGCCGAAGGCAGAGTCATGCTTGCATGAACTATGCTGAGGCGAGAAAACGTCTGTTGATGAAATTTAACGAACTTAACAATTCGTATTGCAAAGTCCATACTTAGTTTTTGTATAATGCTTTCTGCGGCCATACCATTCGGTATAATCAATTCTTTAACTTTTTAATTTTTAACTTTTTAACTTTTTAATCTTCTCTCCCGTGCGTGGCGGGCAGCAGTCTGGATGCATTCGCGACGCGGGATGATAACGCTTACACCCTCGTAAGCTATCTCCTCGCGGAGCAGCTGGGCGATGGCGGGGATGTTCTTGGGCAGCGGGGTGACCACGTGCAGGTGAGCGGGGTCCATGCCGAGGCCGAGGCAGATAGCCTCATACTTGTTGGTGCCGGCAGAGTCCTGGCCGCCTGTCATGCCAGTGGTAAGATTGTCGCTAATGATTACGGTGATACTGCTGTGCTCATTGATGGCGTCCAGCAGTCCTGTCATGCCGCTGTGGGTGAAGGTGGAGTCACCTATCACGGCAATGGCGGGGCGCAGTCCGGCATCGGCGGCACCCTTGGCCATGGTGATGCTCGCTCCCATATCCACGCAGCTGGCCAGAGCCTTGAACGGAGGCAGCGCACCCAGCGTGTAGCAGCCGATGTCGCCAAACACGCGGGCATCGGGATATTCGTCAATTATTTCGCGCAGCGCACCATATACATCTCTGTGGCCGCAGCCCTGACATAGCTGCGGGGGACGGCCGGCCAGGTTCTTGGCTGTGCCGTAGGTGGCGCTACTCTCTTTGCCGAGGGCTTTGCCTACGCTGTCGGGGGTAAGCTCTCCGGTGCGTGGCAGATCGCCGGTGAGGCGTCCCTTCACGGTGTAGCCGCTGCCAAGCAGGGCTCTCACTCCATCCTCTACCACGGGCTGACCGTCTTCTACCACCAGCAGGGCCTCACTCTTGGCGGCAAGCTCCTTGATGGCAGCGGCAGGCAGTGGATATTGGCTTACCTTGAGTACATTCATGCTGTCGCCAACGGCCTCATGTACATAGTTGTAGCCTATGCCGCAGGCAATGATGCCGAGATTTCCGGCCTTGCCAAACTCCTTCTTGTTATATTCCGAGCCCTCGCTGTCCTGCTCCATGGCGGTCTGCTTGCTAATCAGGTCGTTGTAGTTGCGCTTGGCATTGCCAGGCAGTAGCACCCAGTGAGCATTGTCGGTGGCGGGACTGAAGGCGTTCTCTTCCTTGGGCTCTTTTACCTCCACGGCGGCGCGGCTATGGGCCAGGCGGGTGACTATGCGCATCAGCACCGGCTCCTTCAGCTCCTCAGATAGGGCAAAGGCCTTGCCCATCATGTCGTAAGCTTCTTGTTGGTTGCTGGGCTCAAAAATGGGTATCATGGCAAACTTGCCGTAGAAGCGGCTGTCCTGCTCGTTCTGGCTGGAGTGCATCGACGGGTCGTCGGCAGCCAGCACTATGAGGCCGCCGTTTACTCCGGTGATGGCACTATTTATGAAAGCATCGGCGCATACGTTCATGCCCACGTGCTTCATGCAAACAAGGGCACGCTTGCCGGCATAGCTCATGCCGAGGGCTGCCTCCATGGCCGTTTTCTCGTTGGTGGACCAGTGGCTGTGGATGCCGCGCTCCTTGGCCAGCGGGTTAGTCTGAATAAATTCGGTAATCTCGGTGCTTGGAGTGCCAGGATAAGCGTAAACACCGCTCAGACCTGCGTGGATGGCACCCAGCGCGATGGCCTCGTCTCCGAGTAATAGTTTCTTTTCCATATGTCTTATGCTATATTTTAATTTTTAATCTTTTAACTTTTTAACTTTTTAACTTTTCAATCTTTCAATTTTTTAACCTCCACCTCGTCTCTGTCTCTTAGTACGGGAAATTTCTTGCGCAGCTTCAGCAGTGGCTCCATGCTGAGGTCGGCGCTGATAACCTCTTCCTTGTCGGCAGAAGCCTCCTTAATCACAGTGCCGTAGGGGTCGATGATGGCGCTTCGCCCGCCAAAGAGTCCCCCCGTCCGGTTTACGCCTACCACATAACATTGGTTCTCCATGGCCCGAGCCCTGAGCAGCGTACGCCATGTCTCTATGCGCAGTGTGGGCCAGTTGGCCACGTAGAGTATGCAGTCGTAGTCCTCGTTGCAGCGGCTCCATACGGGGAAACGCAGGTCGTAGCATACCAGCAGCATGATTCTCATGCCGCAGTAGCTGACCACTATGCGCTGTTGTCCTGCCACGAAGGCGCGGTCCTCCTTCGCCAGCGAGAAAAGGTGGTGCTTGTCGTAGTGGCTGATAGTGCCGTCAGGCTCGGCAAAGAAGAAACGGTTGCGAAACTCTTCACTCTCAGCCTCGTGACCTTGCGACTCTGCGACTCTGCGACTCCTCACGGCCATGCTGCCGCCTACGGCACTGCCTTGCTCTGCTGCCAGACGTGCCATGATGGCTCGGGCCTCTGTCTCGGCTATGGCGTCGGTCTGCGGATTGACGGTAAAACCAGTGTTCCACATCTCGGGGAGCACATAGAGGTCGCTGCCCGCATTGCCGCCAATCATCTGGGCAATCTTCTCGGGCGCTGACACGTCGCACTGCACGGCACTTACTATCATTACACCTATTTTATAAATATAAATCGCACAAAGTTACGAAAAATCTTTCAATTATCAATATTCTGCCTACCCCAAAGTGCAAAAATCATTATTTGTGGCTACAAAAAACAGCAAAAATGTAACGTTGCATTACCATAACGCGTAAAAAACACAAACTAATAGCCGTTATGTCTGTCGCTTATCTGCCACACTGTTGCGTGGTTCTACAGCGCGGGCAATATATAGCAACAACCGTTAGCTATGTCCCAATCTGTGGAAACAAGGCTAACGGTTATCGTTCAATGGTCAAGAGTCAAGAGTCAATTCCGGAGTTGGTTAAATCGTCAAATTGTTAAATCGTCAAATTGTGAAATAACTAGGCTTGCCCTAAACCTCAAACCTCCAACCTCAAATCTCAAACAATAACGGTTTTCGTTAAACAGATTCGTATAATTCGTAGTTTAATAATCTGCGCAATCTGCTTCCATCTGCGCAATCTGCGTGTCGCAAAGCGACATTCGTATAATTCGTGAAATTCGTAGTTTGTTTATGTCCACTGGCTTGCTAAATCTCAAATAATAACCCGTTTTCGTTATACTTATCCGTTAAATCCGAATAATCCGTGGTTAAAAAACACAGATTTAACGGATCTAACGGATTTTCGTGTTTGTTTTTAATCCCCAATCGGGACCTCGCAAATAAACCTCAAACCTCCAACCTCAAACCTCAAAAATAACGGTTATTGGTTATTGTTTAACGTTTATTGTCTTAAAGTTCCAGATCGCCGTCGTGTATCTCGTGCCACGGCAGCCCCTGCTTGTTGAGCTCGTCCATGAACGGATCGGGGTCAAACTCCTCCACGTTGTGTACGCCGGGCTTGGCCCACAGGCCGAGGGCAAACATGCGGGCGCCGATGCATGCAGGCACGCCGGTGGTGTAGCTCACTCCCTGCATGCCAGTCTCCTGATAGGCAGCTTGGTGCGAGCAGTTGTTATATACATAGTAGGTGTGCTCCTTGCCGTCAAGGCCTATGCCGCGTATGCGGCAGCCTATGCTTGTCTCACCGTCGTAGTTCTCGCCCAGTTCCTGCGGGTTGGGCAGTACGGCCTTCAGGAACTGCAGCGGCACAATCTTCACCGTCTCCATGCCTGTGCCGTCGGCCTTGGGGGCCTTATACTCTACCTCGTCAATGCGGCTCATGCCGATATTCTGAATCACGTCGAGGTAGGTGAGGTACTGCTGGCCGAAGGTCATCCAGAAACGGGCCCTCTTGATGGTGGGGTAGTTGATGACCAGGCTTTCAATCTCCTCGTGGTGCAGCAGGTAGCTCTCCCTGGGACCGATGTTAGGGTAGGTGAGCGGCTGATGAATCTCCATCGGCTCGGTCTCTATATACTTGCCGTTTTCGTAGTAGAGGCCCTTCTGCGTTATCTCGCGGATGTTTATCTCGGGGTTGAAGTTGGTGGCAAATGCCTTGTGGTGGTTGCCGGCGTTGCAGTCCACTATGTCAAGGTATTGAATCTCCTTGAAGTGGTGCTTGGCGGCGTAGGCGGTGAAGATGCTGGTCACGCCCGGGTCGAAGCCGCAGCCCAGTATGGCGCAGAGTCCGGCCTTCTCAAAGCGCTCGCGGTAGGCCCACTGCCAGCTGTACTCGAAATGCGCCTCGTCCTTGGGCTCGTAGTTGGCCGTGTCAAGGTAGTTGCATCCCGTCTGGAGGCAGGCCTCCATGATGGTCAGGTCCTGATAGGGCAGGGCCAGGTTCATCACTATGTCGGGCTTGAAGCCGTTCATCAGCTCCACCAATTGCTCCACGCTGTCGGCATCCACCTGTGCCGTCTTGATGTCGGGGCGGCCGATGGCCTTCACTATGGCGTCGCACTTCGACTTGGTGCGGCTGGCAATCATTATCTCACCGAACACGTCAGTGTTCTTCGCTACCTTGTGGGCGGCCACGGTGGCCACGCCTCCCGCGCCGATAATCAATACTCTCTTCATATAGGACTAAAAAGTTAAAGAGTTATAGTTTAGTAAGCCGTTTGGCTTCATCACGCTGCAAATATACGCATTTTTCCCTATACTGCCAAGAAACACTTTTCTTTTCGTTAGTTATATTTTTTCTTTTTCTTCTTCTTCTTCCGTAATTGGAGAATATTATATTCGACAATTACTTTTTCTTTTCTTTATATTTTCTTTTGGTTACTTTTCTTTTCTTTCTTTTCTTTTTGTTTGTGCAATGTGTTGAAAATCAAACAAATGCAAAAGCGGGTGTTTTGCTTTTATAGCCGCCATACCCTAAGGCATTCTTTGTGTGCCGGCATCTGCTTCGCCGTCGGCTAACAAAAGTCATTGCTATGCATTCCTCACTCCTCTCGTGCAGAGATAAAACCCCGCGCAGACCTTAGAAAATCTAACGCAGACCTTAGAAAATCTAACGCGGACCTTAGAAATTTTAACGTGGACTTAAGAAAATTTAAGGCAATATAGCAGTTGGCACAGATTACTCATAATGCAACCAATTCTGACTGCGTTAGTTGTATGTTTATTGCATAGCAGCGTTGATTAGAATAGACATAAGACTTTTATTC
>CADAJV010000045.1 GCA_902788275.1 uncultured Bacteroidales bacterium
TACCACGAGCCACCAAATTTCCTCTAAGGTTAATCTTACCATCTGTTAGTTTAACCTTAGTCTCCATAGTTATGTCTTCAACCGACCATCCCTTTTGTAATATGGATGGAGTTATGTACCGTAGTTTAATGTCTTCTTCTGATAGTGCCTGTATGTTATCCATATGCAAATTCCGATAATAATATATTATAAGAATAGGGTACAAAGGTACTTAAATTCCTTAAAAACCATGAAGATTCGTTTGTGAAAAAAGGTAAAGATGACGTTTTTTCGAAAAAACAAGAAAAACATCTCAACGATATCCTTAACGACAACTATTCGTAATTAATGGGCGGATAGTTTTTCTTTGATTTAGGGAGGCTGACTGATTATATTATAACTTAGTTGACGTCAACCTATATATAATTCCCATTTTTCTTCGTATATTTGCCGAGGAGAATAGAAGTGCGCACTGCGCTTGATGACAAATAACTAATTGACAAGACTATGAGAAAGACTGTATTGATAACGGGTGCCACGAGCGGCATAGGGCTGGCCTGCGCCCGTAAGTTTGCAGCCAACGGCGACAGACTGATCATCACGGGCCGCAAGGAGAACGTGCTGGCTGACATACGCAAGGAACTGACGGCCACGGGATGCGAGGTGCTGACGCTGGCCTTCGACGTGAGGGACCGCGAGAAAGCTAAGCAGTATGTCGGCAGCCTGCCCGAGGAGTGGCGCAAGATTGACGTGCTGGTGAACAACGCAGGACTGGCGCTGGGCCTGGAGCCGGTGTACAAGGGCATCAAGCCGCTGACGGGCGACGATATTGCCGACGTGGCGGTGTTTGCCGCCAACGCCCCGGCTCACGTGCAGATTGCCGAGGTGCTGATACTGGCTACTCACCAGGGCAGCGGCAGCGTGATAGTGAGAGAGTAGGGAGGGGAGTTGATAGTTGATAGTTGATAGTTGATAGTTGATAATTGCCGCTTCGCTCTCGCGGCTCTTTTATGCCAGCCCGCGCCGGGCGCGACCACTGGCGAGCCGCTCGCGATGCCTTTGGCATTGATAGTTGATAGTTGATAATTGATAGTTGATAATTGAAGAATTAGAGAGTTAGAGTGTAATCTGTATGAGAAAAACCAAAATGATTATGAGAAAGATTTTTTTGACTTTGATGGTAGGTGGACTGCTGCTAACAGCCTGCGGACAAAAGGAACAGACAGTGGCAGAAGACCTCGATGACGTGAAGGCGGCGCTGGCTGATAGCGGGCGCGTGAACCTGAGTAACATGCAATGGACAAGGGAGCCTAAAGGTTTTGAGATCAAGGGCGACACCATAACGATTACCACTGCACCGCATACCGATCTGTGGCAGCGGACGTACTACCATTTCCAGAACGATAATGCTCCGGTGCTGCAGATGAGAACGAGGGAGAAATTTTTCAGTTTCGTGGTTAAGACGGACTTCTCGCAGAGTCACCACCGTTTTGACCAGTGCGGCATAGTGATGTATCTGGATAGCGAGAACTGGCTGAAGGGGTCAGTGGAATATGAGAACGAGGACTTTCAGCACCTGGGCAGCGTGGCTACTAATAACGGATACTCTGACTGGGCTACTACGGCCATTGCTGCCGATGTGAAGACGATGTGGTACCGCTTCTCGCGTCGCGAGGACGACTACTGCATTGAGTGCTCGGCCGACGGTGTCAGTTTCAGCCAGATGCGCGTGTGTCACATGCGGGCGGCGGCCGACGAGATCAGCTTCGGCATATATGCTTGCTCGCCTGAGGAGTCATCCTTTACGGCGGTGTTCTCTGACATGAAGGTCTCCGAATGTATGTGGAAGGCTCACGACGGACAGCAACCAGACTAACCAATAACCGTTAACCAATAACCGAAAAATCAGAAATCTGTGTTGTCTGGGTGAGTTTACCATATTTTTTTAGATTCCGAAAATGTCTAAAAATTCGAAAAGAACGAAAGAGTAAGTATAATGAAAACATATTAACGAAAACGAAACTACGAATTATACGAATTTTTGGTTAACACCTTGTCAACTCGTTAACTTGTCAACTCACAGATTATTTACGGATAATTCATTGTAATTTGTGTTTAGAGTTCTTTCTTCTGTCTAAAAGAGTCGCAAAAAGTTGAATTTGATGTTTGTTTTCTTGGCAGAACAAATAAATTTCATACTTTTGCTCCGTAAATTAAAACATCAAATCTTATGACTATGAAGAAAGTGCTTTACCTGCTGGCTGTCATGCTGATGCTGGCGGCGGTGCCCGAGGCGCAGGCTCAGGGTTGGCTCAAGAAGATTAAGGACAAGGCCGTGGAGACGGTAAAGAACAAGGCAGAGGGCAAGGTTGACGATGCCATCAACAAGGGTGCTGATGCGGTGCTAAACCCCAAACTGCCTAAGAAGGACGGCGATGCCAAGGGCGATGCTGCTGCCAAGAGCGACGAGGCCGGTGCCGCCGATGACTACGAGAACGACACCAAAAATGTGAAGAGCGACTTCGTGCGTGGCAGCGTTGTGATGTTTGAGGATGACTTCGCTAATGAGCAGATTGGTGAGTTCCCCTCAAAGTGGGATCTCGTCAGAGGTAGTGCTGAGGTGGCCAGTATCAATGGCGTGAAGTGTATCGAGATGGATCAGCGTGACTGTTGGATTGCTCCGCTTGTTAAGGGAGGCATCAAGAATTACTTAGGCGATGTGTTTACCATCGAGTACGACATGCTGTATGATGACAGGCCAAAGGATGGCGCAGGAAATGTGGAACTTGATATTATGAACGAGAATCAGTCTCGGGATAATGAGTTATTTACTATTACATATGGTTTTTATAGCGATAAGCAATCATATCATTGCGACTATTGTCTAACCTCAGAGCCTTCTTTCACTCATAAAGAAGGAAATGCAACTTCCGCTGAAACTACAACTAATAATGATGGTCGCTGGCATCATTTCGCCCTATCGTTCAACAAGCGTGCCATCAAGTTCTATGTCGATGGCAAACGTCAGATTAATGTGCCTAATGCTAAGCCTGGTGCCGGATGGGTTACGTGGTTCAGCAGTGGCGGCTCCAGACCAACCTATATGAAAGATGTAGTCATTGCCAAGGGAGCCGTGGACCTCTACGAGCGCAACGAGACGGATATCGATGCCAAGGTTGCGGCCATTGACGATGCCATTAAGCAGAGCGGCAAGTTTGTGACTAACGACATTCTCTTCCAGACAGCCAAGGCCGACCTGCTGCCGGAGTCGATGGAGGAGATACAGAAGATTGCCCAGTATATGAAGGCTAACCCTACCGCTCGCTTTGAGGTGCAGGGGCATACCGACAACCAGGGCAGCGATGCCGTCAACGACCCGCTCAGCCAAAAGAGGGCCGAGGCCGTAGTTAAAGCTCTTGAGACCCTTGGAGTAGACGTGTTCAACTTACGTCCTGTGGGCAAGGGCAGCCACGAGCCGGTGGCCGACAACTCCACTGAGGCAGGCCGGGCGAAGAACCGGCGGGTGGAGTTTGTGAAGAAATGACAAACGATAACCTTTTTATTTGAGAGCGAAACGGCGATGCCTCCGGCATTGATAGTTGATAATTGAATGCTGAAAGTATCGCGAAAAATTGCTCTTGAGCAATGCTCTCTTTGAGAGAGCGGCTCTTTCGCTGTCGGCGAAGCCGGAGCGAATGATAATTAGTGGGTGATTGATGGAAATTTGTGCTCAGGACATAAATAGCCGTTAATCACTCATTAATTTTTTGTTAATTATGGTATTAAGCGGAAAAAGTGTTAACTTCGCGGCATGAAGCGCGAGGAAGTTTGCCCTCGTGCGCGTACCTTATTTTATTAATATGCAAAATGATTGGCTAAATAATGTGCTCGGCCTGGCCGACGATGTATATGCGCTGCTGCTGATAGCACTAATATGTGCAGTAGGCATAAGTCTGGGCAAGATGAAGGTGAAGGGCGTGGGGCTCGGAGTGACCTTTGTATTTTTTACTGGTATTTTGGCGGGCCACTGTGGCCTGCATATAGACCCGATCATCCTGCAATATGCCATGAACATGGGTTTGGTGCTGTTTATCTATACGCTGGGTCTGCAGGTGGGTCCGGGTTTTGTGAGTGCCTTCCGCAGCGGCGGCGTGCAGCTTAACCTGCTGGGGTTGGCCCTGGCAGCGGTAGCTACGCTGATGGCTGTGGCCTGCCACTGGGTGACTGATGTGAGTCTGCCTGACATGATGGGCATACTGTGTGGCGCCACCACCAACACCCCTGCGCTGGGTACTGCACAACAGGCTCTGGTGCAGATAGGGCAGGGTGGGGAGGCTTCGTCGATGTCGCTGGGCTGCGCCGTCACCTACCCCCTGGGCGTGGTGGGCGTGATACTGGGCTTCATGGTGCTCAGGGCCTGGCATATCAAGCGCCACGACAAGGCCAAGGTTGCCAGCGATGAGGACAAAGATGAGCCTTTCATAGTATCCTTTCACGTCAGGAACCCTGCCGTGGTGGGCAAGACGCTGAAGCAGGTGGCTGAGCTGACGAAAAACGACTTTGTGGTGTCGCGCCTGTGGCGCAACGGCGAGGTGCTGCTGCCCGATGCTGCCACGGCTCTGCAAAATAACGATCGCATACTGGTGATAAGCAAGCACAAGGACCTTGAGCGGCTGACTATATTCTTTGGTGAGCGCGACGAGCGTGACTGGAATAAAGAGGATATCGACTGGAACAAGCTCGACTCGCGCTTGATATCGCGTCGCATAGTTATCACGCGCCACGAGATTAACGGCAAGAAGCTGGGTGCCCTGCACCTGCGTAATCGATTCTCGGTGAACGTGAGTCGCGTCAACCGCGCCGGCATAGACCTGGTGGCTACGCCTGATCTGGTACTCAGGATGGGTGACCGACTGACTGCTATCGGCGAAGAGAAGGCCGTGGAGCATGTGGCTAAGAATATGGGCAACGTGGTGGCCGACCTTGACGAACCTAACTTGGTGGCTATCTTCGTGGGCCTCATACTGGGCATTGTGCTGGGAGCCGTGCCCATCAGCCTGCCCTCGGTGAGCGTACCCCTGCAGCTGGGCCTGGCCGGAGGTCCTATCATTATAGGTATATTGGTGGGTGCCTACGGCCCACGACTGCACATGATAACCTACACCACCAGTAGTGTCAACCGCATGCTGAGGGCACTGGGCATAGCCGTGTTTTTGGCCTGCCTGGGTCTGCAGGCCGGTCCGCGCTTCTTCGACACGGTGGTGAGGACCGATGGTGCGCTGTGGGTGGCGCTGGGCTTCGTTATCACGGTGCTGCCCGTGGTGATAGTGGGCTGGCTGTCTGTAAAATTCACCAAGCTCGACATGGCTACGGTGGGAGGCATGATATGCGGCAGCATGGCTAACCCCATGGCCCTGGACTATGTGAACGACGTCATGAATTCAGACCGCGGATCGGTGGCCTACACTACCGTTTATCCCCTCTGTATGTTTGTCAGGGTGATAATGGTGCAGATGATCATAGTGCTGTTAATGTAGAAGGAGGGCTAAAAAGCACATTTTTGTAATGTGAACAGCGTCATATCGGCCCAAAAAGGGCTTAAAACGTTTTTTTCCTAAAAAAAGTTGGCCGATTCCTTGGTCAGAAAAGAAAAATGTTATTAACTTTGCACCCGTTTCTGATGACCTCCCCTCCTGCGATGATGAAAAGCACGGAGTGAAATGGAGTTCAGTTGAAGCAAAAGGGTGTTTTCCAGAGTGGCCAAATGGGGCAGACTGTAAATCTGCTGTCTTTCGACTTCGGTGGTTCGAATCCATCAGCACCCACACCGCGTTGCGGAGGCGGCCAACTCAACTAAGGCGTCCATCATCGGCGCGAGTGGCGCATGAGATGAAATGCGGAAGTAGCTCAGTTGATAGAGCACTAGCCTTCCAAGCTGGGGGTCGCGGGTTTGAGCCCCGTCTTCCGCTCAACGAATGAAACGGAATGCTGCTTTAGCTCAGTGGTAGAGCGCATCCTTGGTAAGGATGAGGTCCTGAGTTCAACTCTCAGAAGCAGCTCCAAGTGAGAAAAAGTGAAGAGGATGAGACAGAGAGGCTTGGTTAGCATACCTCTCTTTTTAATCAGAAATAATCACGACACAACATTTTACTATAAATACCTATAATTATGGCAAAAGAAACGTTCGTACGTACCAAACCGCATGTAAACATTGGTACCATTGGTCACGTTGACCACGGTAAGACTACTCTTACCGCCGCCATCACCACCGTGCTGGCAAAGCAGGGTCTGTCTGAGGTTAAGTCCTTCGACCAGATCGACAACGCTCCCGAAGAGAAGGAGCGCGGTATTACTATCAACACCGCTCACGTAGAGTATGAGACCGCCAAGCGTCACTACGCTCACGTTGACTGTCCGGGCCACGCCGACTATGTAAAGAACATGGTTACCGGTGCTGCCCAGATGGATGGTGCTATCATTGTTGTTGCTGCTACTGATGGTCCTATGCCTCAGACCCGTGAGCACATCCTTCTGGCTCGTCAGGTGAACGTGCCTCGCCTCGTTGTATTCCTCAACAAGTGCGACATGGTTGACGATGAGGAGATGCTTGAGCTCGTTGAGATGGAGGTTAAGGAGCTGCTCGAGGCTTATGACTTTGAGGAGGATACTCCCGTTATCCGCGGTTCTGCCCTCGGCGCCCTCAATGGCGTTAAGGAGTGGGAAGACAAGGTTATGGAGCTCATGGACGCTTGCGACAACTGGATTCAGGAGCCCGTACGCGACGTTGAGAAGCCCTTCCTCATGCCTGTAGAAGACGTATTCTCCATCACTGGTCGTGGTACCGTAGCAACTGGTCGTATTGAAACCGGCCGCGTAAAGGTTGGTGACGATGTACAGATTCTCGGTCTTGGTGAGGATAAGAAGTCTGTTGTTACCGGTGTTGAGATGTTCCGCAAGATTCTCGACGAAGGTGAGGCTGGCGACAATGTAGGTCTGCTGCTCCGCGGTATCGACAAGAATGAGGTTAAGCGTGGTATGGTAATCACTCACCCGGGTGTTATCCATCCGCACAAGAAGTTTAAGGCTTCCATCTACGTACTGAAGAAGGAAGAGGGTGGCCGTCACACTCCGTTCGGCAACAAGTATCGTCCTCAGTTCTATCTCCGCACCATGGACTGCACCGGTGAGATTTCTCTCCCCGAGGGTACTGACATGGTAATGCCTGGCGATAACGTAGAGATCACCGTAGAGCTTATCTACGCCGTTGCTCTCAACGTAGGTCTGCGCTTCGCTATCCGTGAGGGTGGCCGCACCGTAGGCTCTGGCCAGATTACCGAGATTCTCGACTAATAGCGACTTTATCACGTTATATTAGAGATAACTCAGAGAATAAGGTCCTTGCGCAGTGGGTTGACCTTGTGCAAGGACCAAATTTACGGGAATAGCTCAGTTGGTAGAGCACTGGTCTCCAAAACCAGGTGTCGGGAGTTCGAGCCTCTCTTCCCGTGCTAAATCATAGAGAGTATGTTTAAGAAAGTGATTACATATTGCAAGAATTCTTACGAAGAATTAGCCCATAAGACAACTTGGCCTTCTCGCAAGGACTTGACCCACAGCGCACTGATTGTTTTAACAGCTTCCATCATCATTGCTCTTGTGGTGTTTGCCATGGACAAGATCTTCCAGTTTGTCATGACCACGGTCTATCCGGGTTAACTAACCTGTAAAAACAGAATCGCACCATGGCTGAAATGAAATGGTATGTGCTTCGTGCAATTACAGGCAAGGAAACCAAGGTTAAGGAATACATCGATGCTGCAGTAAACAACGATGTGTTCTCTGGTCGTGTAGGACAAACGTTGGTGCCTATGGAGAAGGTTGTACAGGTACGCAACGGCAAGCGCGTGGTCAGCGACCATGTGCTATACTCCGGTTATGTCTATGTACAGGCAATAATGATTGGAGAGATAGCCTATGCCCTGCGCAACATCCCCAACGTGATAGGTATCCTTGGCGGAATGGACCATCCGGCCGTAGTACGCCAAGCGGAGATAGATCGTCTGCTCGGCGCTGCTGAGCAGCAGGATATGGATATTGAGGCATCGGTATCCTTTCTGGTGGGTGAGCAGGTCAAGGTTACTGAGGGACCGTTCAGCACTTTTAACGGTGTTGTTAGCGAAGTCAACAACGAGCGCAAGAAGCTGACGGTTCTCGTAAAGGTTTTTGGCCGCGAGACGGCCTTGAATCTTGGATTTGGGCAAGTGGAGAAGATTTGATTTCGTATTGTTACGGACGAAGTCTGAGAATCTCAAAACAAATTTTAAATAATTAAAACAATGGCTAAAGAAGTTGCTGGAATAATCAAATTACAGATTAAAGGCGGCGCAGCCAATCCTTCACCTCCCGTTGGTCCGGCCCTTGGTTCAAAGGGTCTGAACATAATGGACTTCTGCAAGCAGTTTAATGCTTTAACGCAGGCCAAGGCTGGTAAGGTGTTGCCTGTTGTCATCTCTTATTATGATGATAAGAGCTTTACATTTGTTATTAAGACTCCTCCTGCAGCAGTACAGCTCCTTGAAGCATCCAAGGCAAAGGGCGGCTCTCCCGAGCCTAACCGTAAGAAGGTTGCCTCTGTTACTTGGGATCAGGTGAAGGCTATCGCTGAAGACAAGATGCCCGACCTCAACTGCTTCACCGTGGAGAGCGCCATGCGCCTCATCGCTGGTACTGCACGCAGTATGGGTATTACTGTAACCGGGGAATTTCCCGCAAACGATTAAATCTTCAAACAATGAGTAAACTTACTAAAAACCAGAAGTTGACCGCCGGGAAGATTGAAGCAGGAAAGGCCTACACTCTTGCAGAAGCATCTGCTCTCCTGAAGGAGATTACTACTACGAAGTTTGATGCCTCTGTAGATATGGATATCCGTTTGGGCGTTGACCCACGCAAAGCAAACCAGATGGTTCGCGGTGTGTGCACCTTGCCAAATGGTACCGGTAAGACTGTTCGAGTATTGGTTCTGTGTACTCCCGACAAGGAGGCCGAGGCTAAGGAAGCCGGCGCCGACTATGTAGGTCTTGACGAGTATATTGACAAGATCAAGGGTGGTTGGACTGATATTGATGTTGTTATCACAATGCCTGCTGTAATGGGCAAGCTTGGCCCCTTGGGCCGTGTGCTTGGTCCCCGTGGCTTGATGCCAAATCCCAAGAGCGGAACTGTGACTATGGATGTTGCCAAGGCTGTTACTGAGGTAAAGGCTGGTAAGATAGACTTCAAGGTTGACAAGAGTGGTATTGTTCACGCCTCAATCGGCAAGATTTCTTTTGATTCTCAGAAGATAGCCGAGAATGCGAGTGCGTTTATCTCTACTATCAACAAGCTGAAGCCGGCTACGGCCAAGGGCACTTATATGAAGAGCGTTTTCATCTCAACCACTATGAGCCGCGGTATCAAGGTTGATCCCAAATCCATCATAGAATAATCCTGAGTAATCATGAGAAAAGAAGATAAAAACGTTGTTATAGCCAATTTAGGTGAGTTGCTGCAGAAGTATCCTCATTTCTACTTGGTAGATACCGAGGGTCTCAATGCAGAGCAGACCACTGCGCTGCGCCGTCTCTGCTTTAAGCAGAATATCAAGATGGTGACTGTGAAGAACACTCTGTTCCAGAAGGCGCTTGACGCTGCAGAGGTTGATTTTACTCCTCTGTACGATGCACTGAAGGGTACCACCTCCGTATTGTTTACTGAGGTTGCCAACGTGCCGGGCAAGATGCTCCAGAAGAATCCTAAGTCTGGCATCAAGGCTCTCAAGGCAGCTTATGCAGAGGGCGGCTTCTACAGCGGTGACCAGCTAGCTGACCTTGCTGCTCTCAAGAGCAAGGAAGAACTCGTGGCCGATGTTGTGGCTCTGTTGCAATCTCCGATCAAGAATGTTATGTCTGCACTCCAGTCTGGAGCCAACAACATTCATGGTGTCCTAAAGACTTTGAGCGAGCGTTCCTAATGAGGTGCGTTGCTTAGAGCACAGTTTACAATCAATTACAGTATAAACAATTTAATTTGAAATAAAAATGGCAGATATTAAAGCTATTGCCGAGACTTTAGTCGGCTTGACAGTAAAGGAAGTTAATGAGTTGATCACCGAACTCAAGGAAGTTCACGGAATTGAGCCCGCTGCAGCAGCTGTTGCTGTTGCCGGTCCTGCCGCTGGTGGTGCTGCCGCTGAGGCAGCTGAGGAGAAGACCTCCTTCGACGTTGTATTGAAGAGTGCAGGTGCTGCTAAGCTTCAGGTCGTTAAGGCCGTTAAGGAGGCTTGCGGTCTTGGCCTGAAGGAAGCTAAGGAGCTCGTTGACGCTGCTCCCAAGGCTGTGAAGGAAGGCGTTTCCAAGGACGACGCTGAGGCTCTGAAGAAGGCTATCGAAGAGGCCGGCGGCGAAGTGGAGATCAAGTAATCAGACTCTGACTTAACACACAGACACAGTGGTTAAGAATCCTCTGGTAGGGGGTTCTTAACCTTTTTGTGTCCCAAACGCCTGCATATATGTGCAGGCACCTACACCAGGGTGGCGTATATGCATACACAAAAGCAGCCCCCACACGAGGTAATCTAATCGCTAAGAATTACACCAATCATCTAAGTATAACGACAACACACGTTTTATGTCACAGATTATCAATGACAGAATAAACTTTGCATCCATCAGGAAGCCGATGCCTTATCCCGACTTTCTTGACGTGCAGCTGAAGTCCTTCAAGGATTTCTTTCAACTGGACACACCTCCCGAGTTGCGAAAGAACGATGGTCTCTATAAGGTCTTTGCAGAGAATTTCCCCATCACTGACACCCGCAACAATTTCGTGCTGGAATTCTTGGATTACTATATTGATCCGCCACGTTACAGCATTGAGGAGTGTCTCATCCATGGGTTGACCTATAGTGTGCCACTCAAGGCCAAGCTCAAGCTCTACTGCACTGACCCTGATCATGAGGACTTCGACACCAAGATACAGGACGTATTTCTGGGCCCCATTCCCTATATGACAGATAACGGCACTTTTATAATCAATGGTGCCGAGCGTGTTGTCGTTTCACAGTTGCACCGTTCGCCCGGTGTCTTCTTCGGTTCGTCCATCCACTCCAACGGAACCCAGCTCTATTCTGCCCGTATCATCCCCTTTAAGGGCTCCTGGATAGAGTTTGCCACCGACATCAACAATGTGATGTATGCCTACATTGACCGTAAGAAGAAATTACCCGTCACCACCTTGCTCCGCGCCATTGGCTTTGAGAGCGACAAGGATATTCTTGACATCTTCGGCTTGGCCGAGGAGGTAAAGGTCAGCAAGGCGGCCCTTAAGCGCTATGCCGGCAAGAAGCTGGCCTCGCGTGTGCTGAAGAGCTGGTCGGAGGACTATGTTGACGAGGACACTGGCGAGGTAGTGTCTATTGAACGCAATGAGATCCTTGTTGAGCGTGAGACAGTTCTTGACGATGAGGCTGCCGAGAAGATTCTTGAGAGCGGCACCAAGAAGATTCTCATCCACAGGGAGGAAGAGTCATCCACTGACTATTCCATCATCTTCAACACGCTACAGAAGGACACTAGCAACTCAGAGATAGAAGCTATCGTGACTGTCTATCGTTCGCTGCGCAATGCAGACCCCGCTGATGATGCCAGCGCCCGTGAAGTAATTAACAACCTTTTCTTCTCCGACCGTCGCTATGACCTTGGCGAGGTAGGCCGTTACCGAATTAATAATAAGCTCGGCCTTACCACCGATATGAGTGTCCGCGTGCTGACTAAGGAGGATATCATAGAGATTATCAAATATCTTATCCAGCTTATCAACGCTAAAGCCCAGTTGGACGATATCGACCACCTGAGCAACCGTCGCGTACGCACCGTTGGTGAGCAATTGGCCAACCAGTTCTCTATCGGTCTGGCCAGAATGAGCCGCACTATCCGTGAGCGTATGAATGTGCGTGACTACGAAGTGTTCTCACCCACTGACCTCATCAATGCCAAGACCGTCTCATCGGTCATCAACTCCTTCTTTGGCGCTAATCCATTGTCACAGTTCATGGATCAGACCAACCCCCTGGCAGAGGTAACCCACAAGCGTCGTCTCTCGGCCCTCGGTCCTGGTGGTCTTACTCGCGACCGTGCCGGTTTTGAGGTCCGCGACGTTCACTACACCCACTACGGCCGTCTCTGCCCCATTGAGTCGCCAGAAGGCCCCAACATCGGTCTTATTTCGTCGCTTTGTGTCTATGCCAAGATTAATGACCTCGGCTTCATTGAGACCCCATACCGCAGGGTGGAGAATTCCGTAGTTAACCTCAACAATGAGGATATTGTCTATCTTTCCGCAGAGGAGGAGAATCAGAAGATTATAGCCCAGGGCAATGCTCCGCTCAACGAGGACGGCTCTTTCATCCGCAAGACTGTCAAGTGCCGTCAAGATGCCGACTATCCCGTTGTCGCTCCGTCAGAGGTAGAGCTTATGGACGTCGCTCCGCAGCAGATAGCATCCATTGCTGCAGCCCTCATCCCCTTCTTGGAGCACGATGATGCTCACCGTGCGCTGATGGGTTCCAACATGATGCGTCAGGCTGTGCCTCTCATTACCACCGAGCAGCCCATTGTTGGTACCGGCATTGAGAAGCAGGTCTGCGAAGACTCTCGTACCATGATCACTGCCGAGGGCGACGGAGTGATTGACTATGTCGATGCCTCCAAGATTGTTATCCGCTATGACCGCACCGAGGATGAGGACTTTGTCAGCTTTGACAGCGCTGTCAAAGAGTATAAGTTGCCTAAGTTCCGCCGCACCAACCAGAATATGACCATAGACCTTCACCCCATCTGCAAGAAGGGTGACAAGGTAAAGGCTGGCGACATACTGACTGAGGGCTACGCCACCTCCAAGGGCGAGCTCGCCCTTGGCCGTAACCTGCTCGTGGCCTACATGCCTTGGAAGGGTTACAACTACGAGGATGCTATCGTGCTCAATGAGCGCCTCGTTCGCGAGGATGTCCTCACTTCCGTTCATGTTGACGAATACTCGCTGGCCGTCCGTGAGACTAAGCGCGGCCAGGAGGAATTTACTGCCGACATTCCCAATGTAAGCGAGGAGGCCACCAAGGACCTCGACGAGAACGGTGTAGTACGTATCGGCGTTCGTGTGGAACCTGGCGACATCCTCATAGGTAAGATCACCCCCAAGGGTGAGAGCGATCCCTCGCCCGAGGAGAAGCTGCTCCGTGCCATCTTCGGCGACCGTGCCGGTGATGTCAAAGATGCCTCCCTCAAGGCCAATCCCTCACTCTCAGGTGTTATTATCGACAAGCGTATGTTTGCCCGTGCTCAGAAGAGCCGCACTTCACGTGCTGAAGACAAGAAGAAGCTCCAAGCCATCCAGGAGCAGTTTGATACTGAGGTGGCCGAGCTCAAGAAGATACTCATCTCCAAGCTCCTTGTGCTGACCAAGGACAAGACCTCTGTGGGCATCAAAAACAACCTCGGCGAGGTAGCCATCTCAAAGGGTACCAAGTTCACCGAAGCTGTCCTCAGTATGGTTGACTACTCGTCCATCCAGCTCAGCAAGTGGACAAACGATGCCCACACCAACACTCTCATCTCCAAGCTCATTATCAACTACCTTAAGAAATATAACCTTAAGGATGCTGAGCTTAAGCGTAGGAATTTTGCCGTAACTATCGGTGACGACCTGCCCTCCGGTGTGCTTCAGCTTGCCAAGGTTTATGTGGCCAAGAAGCGTAAGATTGGTGTCGGCGACAAGATGGCTGGTCGTCATGGTAACAAGGGTATCGTTTCCAAGGTAGTGCGCCAGGAGGATATGCCGTTCCTTGAGGACGGTACCCCCGTTGACATCGTGCTCAATCCTTTGGGCGTGCCCTCGCGTATGAACCTCGGCCAGATTTTTGAGGCTGTGCTTGGCTATGCCGGTCTCAAGATGGGTGTTAAGTTTGCTACCCCCATTTTTGACGGTGCTTCCCTTGAGGACCTTGAGGAGTGGACCGAGAAGGCTGGTCTGCCCCACTTGGGTTCCACTCAGCTCTATGACGGCGCTACTGGCGAGAAGTTTGACCAGAAGGCCACCGTTGGTGTAACCTACATGCTCAAGCTCGGTCACATGGTAGAGGACAAGATGCATGCCCGTTCCATCGGTCCGTACTCCTTCATCACCCAGCAGCCCCTCGGTGGTAAGGCCCAGTTTGGTGGCCAGCGTTTCGGTGAGATGGAGGTCTGGGCTCTCGAGGCCTTCGGTGCCGCTCATGTGCTGCAGGAGATGCTCACCATTAAGTCCGATGATGTTGTTGGCCGTGCAAAGGCCTACGAGGCTATCGTTAAGGGCGACCCCATTCCCACTCCGGGCATTCCCGAGTCACTAAATGTGCTCCTCCACGAGTTGCGCGGCCTGGGTCTCAGTATGAAGTTAGACTAAAACCATTTACCTCTTTTACAGCATAAATCACCATGGCATTTAAGAAAGAAACCAAATCAAAGACATCGTTCTCCAAGATTACGATAGGCCTTGCCTCACCAGAGGAAATCCTTGAGCACTCCAGGGGCGAAGTCACCAAGCCGGAGACCATCAACTATCGTACTTACAAGCCTGAGCGCGATGGCCTCTTTTGTGAGAAAATCTTTGGCCCCATCAAGGACTATGAATGTAATTGCGGTAAATACAAGCGCATCCGCTATAAGGGTACCGTTTGCGACCGTTGCGGTGTAGAGGTGACCGAGAAGAAGGTGCGCCGCGAGCGTAGCGGCCATATCAACCTCCAGGTTCCTGTGGCTCATATCTGGTACTTCCGCACCTTGCCAAGCAAGATGAGCTATCTGCTCGGTATCCCCTCTAAGAAGCTTGAGGCCATTATATACTATGAGCGCTACGTGGTTATCAATCCCGGCCCCTTCGCCCCCAAGGACGATGAAGACCGCCGCGGCATAGAGGATGGCGTGCTTCGCAAGATGGATCTCCTCTCTGAGGAAGAGTACCTCAGCTTTGTGGAGCGTCTTCCTGAGAGCAAGTCCCAGGCATACGACGAGACCGATGAGAACCGCTTCATTGCCAAGATGGGCGCTGAGGCCGTCTATGACCTCTTGGCAGGCCTTGACCTTGACCAGATTTCCTTCGAGCTTCGCGACCGTGCCCACACAGACGGCTCGCAGCAGCGCAAGACTGAGGCCCTCAAGCGCCTTCAGGTAGTTGAGGCTTTCCGCTCTAGTCGTGCCATCAACCGTCCCGAGTGGATGGTCATGAAGGTGTTGCCTGTCACGCCTCCCGACCTCCGTCCCCTTGTGCCGCTGGATGGTGGCCGTTTCGCCACATCCGACCTCAATGACCTCTATCGTCGCGTCCTCATTCGCAACAACCGCCTTCGCCGCCTCATAGAAATCAAGGCCCCCGAGGTTATCCTGCGTAATGAGAAACGCATGCTTCAGGAAGCTGTTGACAGTCTCTTCGACAACTCCCGCAAGAGTTCCTCTGTCAAGAGCGAGTCCAATCGTCCTCTCAAGTCGCTCAGTGACTCTCTTAAGGGCAAGCAGGGCCGCTTCCGTCAGAACCTCCTCGGTAAGCGTGTTGACTACTCTGCACGTTCTGTCATCGTGGTAGGTCCCGAACTCAATATGGGCGAGTGCGGTCTGCCCAAGCTCATGGCTGCCGAACTCTATAAACCCTTTATCATTCGTCGCCTCATTGAGCGCGGTATTGTTAAGACCGTCAAGAGTGCCAAGCGCATCATCGATCGTAAGGACCCCATTATTTGGGATATCCTCGAGTTTGTAATGCGCGGTCACCCCGTATTGCTCAACCGTGCGCCGACCCTCCACCGCCTCGGCATCCAGGCCTTCCAGCCTAAGATGATAGAAGGCAAGGCCATCCAGCTACACCCGCTGGCATGTACCGCTTTCAATGCCGACTTCGACGGTGACCAGATGGCTGTACACCTCCCCCTGAGCAACGAGGCTATCATTGAGGCACAGACCCTCATGCTGCAGAGCCACAACATCCTTAATCCTGCCAACGGCGCCCCCATCACGGTGCCCTCTCAGGATATGGTGCTCGGCCTCTACTATATCACCAAGCTCCGTCCCGGAGCCAAGGGTGAGGGTCTTACTTTCTATGGTCCTGAGGAGGCTATCATCGCCTATAATGAGAAGCGCCTTGACATCCATGCCCCCGTCAAGGTCATTGTTGACGACCTCAATGCCTCTGGTGAACTTGTGCCTACCATGGTAGAAACTTCTGTGGGTCGCATCATTGTCAATGAGATAGTACCTAAGGAGATTGGCTATGTCAATGAAATCATCTCCAAAAAGTCCCTGCGCGACATCATCGCCAAGGTTATCAAGTCAGTCGGCATGGACCGCGCCTGCGCCTTCCTTGACGGCATCAAGAATCTTGGCTACAAGATGGCCTACGAGGGCGGTCTCTCCTTTAACCTTGACGACATCATCATCCCCAAGGAGAAGGCAGAGATTGTACAGCGTGGCCATGACGAGGTAGAGCAGATTACAGCTAACTACTCCATGGGTTTCATTACCGATACCGAGCGTTACAATCAGGTTATCGATACCTGGACTCACGTCAATACCAACCTTAAGAAGACCCTCATGAAGCAGATGACCGAGGCCGACCAGGGCTTTAACTCTGTATTCATGATGCTTGACTCCGGAGCTCGTGGTAGTGCTGACCAGATTGCCCAGTTGGCTGGTATGCGTGGCCTTATGGCAAAGCCTCAGAAGGCAGGTGCCGAGAGTGCCCAGATTATCGAGAATCCTATCCTCTCCAATTTCAAGGAAGGCATGTCCGTGCTCGAGTATTTCATCTCCACCCACGGTGCCCGTAAGGGTCTGGCTGACACCGCCCTCAAGACCGCTGATGCTGGTTACCTCACCCGTCGTTTGGTCGATGTGGCTCACGACGTGGT
Organism: uncultured Bacteroidales bacterium; assembly: GCA_902788275.1. Taxonomy (GTDB): domain Bacteria; phylum Bacteroidota; class Bacteroidia; order Bacteroidales; family Bacteroidaceae; genus UBA6382. The sequence continues at coordinate 16,952 of CADAJV010000045.1, forward strand.
CATCACCGAGGAGGACTGCGGTACCCTCCGCGGCCTCGAGTGCAGCGCCCTCAAGGACGGCGATGAGGTCATCTCATCCCTTGGCGAGCGCATTCTTGGCCGTGTGTCAGTTCATGACATTATCCATCCCACCACTGGTGAACTCATCCTGCCTGCCGGCGAGGAGATTACCGAGGCAATTGTGGCCAGGATAGAAGAGTCACCCATTGAGACTGTCGAGATACGTTCTGTCCTCACATGTGAGAGTCGCCACGGCGTATGCCAGAAGTGCTACGGCCGCAATCTGGCTACATCAAAAATGGTACAGCTTGGCGAAGCCGTTGGCGTTATCGCGGCCCAGTCTATTGGTGAGCCTGGTACTCAGCTTACTTTGCGTACATTCCATGCCGGTGGTATCGCCTCCAACGCTGCAGCCAACGCTACCATCAAGGCTCGCCATCGTGCACGCCTCGAGTTCGACGAGCTCCGCACTGTAGAGGTTGTCAATCCAGACGGCACTCCTGGCGAGGTAGTTGTAGGCCGTCTGGCTGAGGTGCGCCAAGTGGACGAGAACACAGGCATCGTCCTCTCTACACAGAACGTGCCCTACGGCTCGCAGCTCTTTGTTCATGACAAGGAGGTTGTAGAGCCCGGCACCGTCATCGCTCAGTGGGACCCCTTCAATGCCGTCATCGTCAGTGAAATAGCTGGTAAGGCTCAGTTTGAGAATGTCAAGGAAGGCGTAACATTCCGTGTTGAGGAAGACGATGCCACTGGCCTGCGTGAAATAATTATCATTGAGTCCAAGGAGCGCTCACTCGTGCCCACATGTCATATTGTTGACAAGAACGGTGAAGTGCTGCGCACCTACAATCTCCCCATCGGCGGACACGTTGTCGTTACCGATGGCGCGGAGGTTAAGACGGGTGAGATTATCGTCAAGATACCGCGTGCCGTAGGCAAGGCTGGTGATATCACCGGTGGTCTGCCTCGTGTAACCGAGCTCTTCGAGGCTCGTAACCCATCCAATCCTGCCATCGTCAGCGAGATTGACGGCGAGATTACCATGGGCTCCGTTAAGCGCGGCAACCGCGAGATTATCGTTACCTCCAAGATAGGCGACACCAAGAAGTATCTCGTGCCCCTCAACCGTCAGATCCTCGTGCAGGAGAACGACTTTGTGCGTGCTGGCACACCTCTCAGCGACGGCTCCATCACTCCTGCCGACATACTGGCCATCAAGGGCCCCACAGCCGTTCAGGAGTATATCGTTAATGAGATACAGGATGTTTATCGCCTGCAAGGTGTAAAAATCAACGACAAGCATTTCGAGGTTATTGTGCGCCAGATGATGCGCAAGGTGCGCATCGTCGATGCCGGCGACACCAACTTCCTTGAGGACGACCTCGTTGACAAGATCGACTTCTTTGAGGAGAACGACCGCATCTGGGGCAAGAAGGTAGTCATCGATGCAGGCGACAGTGAGAATATGTCGAAAGGCATGATTGTCACAGCCCGCAAACTGCGTGATGAGAATTCTTACCTCAAGCGCCGTGACCTGCGCCCCGTAGAGGTGCGCGACGCACTGCCCGCCACTTCCAACCAGGTGCTCCAGGGTATCACACGTGCGGCTCTCCAGACTTCCAGCTTCATGTCAGCCGCTTCCTTCCAGGAGACTACCAAGGTTCTCAATGAGGCTGCCATCCGTGGACGTGTCGATTACCTTCAGGGCATGAAGGAGAACGTCATCTGCGGTCACCTCATCCCTGCTGGTACTGGTTTGCCACTGTTCCGCGATATCATCGTGGGCAGCAAGGACGAGTATCAAGAGGCACTGGCAGAGCCCTCCTATACCGACGACATCGATTTCTAATTCTTAGAAACAGATACCCCTCTCATTAAGGGGCAGGCGCACCATTATCGCGGAGCGCCTGCTCCTTGTTTTTAGGCAACAATATAGCAGTTGGCACAGATTACAGTCTCTGCGAAATAGTCATGCTCTCTCTGTGCCAACATCTGTGTCATTGCCTATATTGCATAC
>CADAJV010000046.1 GCA_902788275.1 uncultured Bacteroidales bacterium
GACGTCGGCTGCCTCCTTGGTCACGCCGGTGCCGTCGATGATGAAGTTGTAGATGGCAACTACGTCGGAGGTGTTGACATTGCCGTCGCCGTCAACATCGGCAGAGGTCGGAGTTTCAGCAGGCCAGTTGAGACCCTTGATTTCGAGAGTCATAGCAGTCTCTACGCCTTCTACCTCGCCCTTGTAGAGGGTTGCGTCGATGTAGCCGGTGTGGGCAGAGATATGCACGGGATTGCCCTGCAGGGTAATCTCCTTGCCAGTGAACCATGCGGTGTTGGCGGGAACTTCCTCAGTGGTGAAGAGGCCAACCATACCGTTAGCAGGCACAGGCTTCTGTACGATGGTGGTGGGGGTAGCCAGCACAAGGGTGGCATCCTCGCTCTCCTCTACGGTGGGATCGCCCACTACGAGAACGCAAGGCTCGCCAGCGGCAAACTCCTCTTTCTCATAGAACTCGATGGTGGTGATGTCGGTCTCGGGATCGAGAGTCATCTTCTTGATGGCATAGGTATGGGTGTCTTCGTTGAGCTCTGCTACGTTTGCAAAGTCGTAAGGCACTGCAAATACGTCAATATTGTTTGTCTTGACGGGAATGGTGATGGCATCAATATAGTCGGGGTCAACCTCCTTGAACTCCCATGATGAAGCGGTGCCTGCTCCGGCGCTCCATCCCACGATGGCATTGTCGGCATTGGCTGCATGGAGTGAGTAGCCGGGATTCTCGCCGCGACGTGCAATGAGGCCGAGCTCGCCGCCAGTGTAGTTGAACTGGTAGAGCACGGGCTGGTCGGTGGTGAGCACGGGCTGTGAGTAGGTGGGATAGTCGCCGATGTAGAGGCCGGAACCAAGGTTCTGTACATAATAGGTAAGGTTGTAGTCCTCATCCTCCACGGGGATGAAGTGCCACATGGCGAAGGGGTTGTAGTCGTAGGCCTCATCTTCGTTGAGAGCCCAAACTACGCCCTTGTCCTTGCCATAGTCTTTTACATAGATAAGTCCACCGTTAGTGTAGCGGTCTTCCATCTCATTGCGGGTGGTGTCGAGGCTGGCAATGTAATACCACTTGTCCTCGGCGGGCATGTTGAGACTGTTGAGGAAGTCGGTTCGTGCGGTCTTCAGTGCTTCGTAGGCTGCGTCGAGGGCTGCCTTGTCGAGCTTGCCGCTGCCGGAGTTGAATCCCTGAGCATCGGCAATGGCATTGTTGAGGTTGGTGATGGCATCCTCAGAGGAGAGTTGGCCAATCTTGTCGCCCACGGTGGCACCCTGCAGGTTGCGCTGGGCAGATGTGATGAGGTTCTTGAGGGCGGTGGTGTCAGCATAGAGATCGTTGACAGCCTTGATGGCCTCCTTGAGCTGGTCGATATCCTCCTGGGTAGCAGTGTTGGCATTGATTTTCTCCAAGGCAGGATCCATGGCTGCCTTGAGTGCGTCAGCTGCTTCCTTCATGCCTTCAACGTAGGTGTATTGTGAAGCGTCCTCGTCAAGTACGGTTGAGTAGATGTTAAACTCAGCCAGGTTGAAATAGGGACGGCCGTTGAGCATACGGTTGGTGGAGTTGTTCTTCAGCACCTCGAAGCGAACATAGCTGATGGGTTCGGTTGTCTCGAGTGCGGGTGTGAAGTACTCATCAGACGTGGTGGGCAGTGAAGCGTAGTGCGCCAGCAGTTGCCAGTTGGCCTCACCCTTCCACTGGCCGGTGGTGTCGGCGGTGGCATATACGTTGACCTCCACTGGGCGGTCGGACTGGCCAAAGCTGCCAGAGCGGCGCATGAAGTAGATCTGGAAGGTCTTCTGCGGATTGTTAGAGATATCGGCTTGCAGATAGTGGTAGGTTCCGGGGTCGGCGGTAGCATGATAGGTTGAGTGCCAGAAGGTCTCAGCGTTTTTGTCGATAAGGTAGCTGAGGTTAGCGCCCTCAGAGGGGTCGGAGGCGTTGGATGAAAGCTGGCAGTCATCGGGATCGCCGTCGGTTACGTGAGTGATGAGCGGATTGTCTGTGTCGGGCTTATAGACGAAGAGTTTGTTGTAGGCATCGAAGGCTTCGCTATAGGCTTTGGAGAGTTCCTCGGTACGCTTGTTCTGTGCGCGGAGTTCGGTGAGCTCATCAATAGTCTCATCGCTTACGCGGCGAATGTACCATGTGGAGCTGGAGCCGAGGCCAGTGCTGTTCCATGTTACGAGCTTGCCACTGCTGCCGGCACCGGCTCCGTTGCTCTCGGGATGATAGTGCTTGTTATAATATGTGTTCCATATCTGCCACTGGCCGCCGCCGATGCTGCTGAAGATCTGTTTGTTGGTCAGTTTGGCGGAGGTGTAGATGCCCTGGGAGTTGGCCTGTGAGCTGGAGGCGTTCCAGTAGGTGTCGTTGCTGAAACTCTTTACGCTGAAGTTGCCGTCGTTCTGCTTTTGGAAGTAGAATACGAAGTCGGGGTCGTTGCCGTTGAAGTCCTTCCACTGTACATAGGTGGAGTTGCTGTTGACATAGATACCTTTCTCAACCTTCTGCTTGTTGAAGAACTCCGGATATGCGCTAACTACATAGTAGTATCCGTCGGTGATATCGATATATGCCTTCTCTACAGCCTCTTTGGCTGCCTTGAGGTTGTCGATGTACTGCTGATACTCTTCGTCTGAGTGCTCAGTGTTTTGTGCAATGATAGCCTCCTCCATGGCGGTGTTGTAGGCGTTAGTCAGTTCCTCGGGGTAGAAGCCCGGGTCGGTACCGGGAGTGAAGTCGAGGTTGAGGCTGGTGTAGTACTCAATAAGCTCGGCCAAATCACCGCTGAGGTCCTTTTCATAGGATACGCTATAAACGTCCCATGGGTTGGTGTCGTGGTAGCTCCATAAGTAAATCTTCTCAGGCTCGTACCATCCCCAGTTGCACATGAATGCATACTTGTCTTCTTCTCCATAGGAGTAGCAGAAAACTACGGATGTGGCGTCAAAGTTGGTCTGGCCATTCCATGTCTCGGAGGAGTCGGCAGCACACTGCAGTACGAAGTTGTAGGCACTGTCGGGGGTGCTGACAAGACGGGTGTCATTCCATCCGTTGGGGTTAGTACCACGTAATCCGTTTTTGCCGAAGTAGAGATTCTTTTCCAGGTTGCGGAGGAAAATGGTGGCTTCGCCAGTGCGGATGTCGGCAGGACCCTCCTCCACTGCAAACACACAGTCGGCGGTGAAGACAGTCTGCAAGGCAGCACCGCTGATGTAGCGATAGCCGTTGTTGCTGGCATCAGAGATGCCCTGAATGGCAATGGTGTCGCCCGGCTTTATTTCATTGTAAGCCTTGCGGTTTCCAATGATGTAGCGAGCGTCTGCGCCATTCCACAGCGCGCTGCAAGCTAGGAGCAGCGCAACTAAAGATAGAAACTTTTTCATACGCATTTTGATTAGTTAAAAGGGTTATTAATTTAAGGTTTATTTGTCAAGGGGAAAGTTGTCGGTACGGAAGGGCACCACGGGCAGTCCGTAGATGCTCTTGAGGTTGCCAAGTTGGAAGGGCTTGTAACAGTAGCGTACGGCCACAGGCTCCTTGACCTTGTTGCACTGCACGTTGACACGGCTGCCGCTGGTGCCTACGTAGGTGGCGGGGTGGAACACGCTGTCGGCTCCGCACACCTCAAAGCCCTCTATGCGGACATTGCGGTTGAAACCTTGTTCGGCATTGTTGAAGCTGATTATCACTTTGCCGTCCTTTATCTCCATATTATTATAGGTGGGACTCTCGCAGACTATGCCCTCTATGCTGTAGGCCTTGCTCAGTGCCCAGAGACAGAGGCGCTCGCCCACCTCGCGCTTCATGCAGGGATGGATTTGCCAATATTCATAGTCATGTACCAGGTCATTGGTGCAGACCATGCCCATGTTGGGTAGCAAACTGACTGCCTTAAGCTGCTGCTCGCGCAGTGCGCAAGCCTTGATGGCGGGCTTTACCCACCAATACTCAAAGGGACATATCTCCACTGTGTAGAAAGGCAGGTCGCCCAGTCCCCAGCGGTTGCGCCATTCGCTAACCATGTTGGCCAGGCGTGTGGCATATTCGCTGTTCATATAGTCCACGTTGGCCTCGCCTTGATACCATAGGAATCCTTTCAGGTTGTAACCCACGAAGGGGTGTATCATGCCGTTGTAGAACACCATTGGTAGTTCGCGCTCAATATTGTAGAGATTGTTTTGCGCCTTCTTGTCAGCTATTTTTTTAGTTATTTCGGGCATCAGCTTATCCAGGTTGATGTCGGGATAGCCTTGCAGTGTTTCGCGCGGAGTCCATCCCTCCACTCTGGTAGCGCCCAGTGAACTGTTGATTAGTCCCACTGGACAGTGGAGCGTCTCCTGCAGCTTGATGCCGAAGAAGTAGGCCGCGGCACAGAAGTCGGCGGCGGTCTTTGGGTTGCAGTCCTCCCATTTCACTGAAACGGTGTCGGTGGGCTCGGCCTGTGGTGCAGAGGGCACGGTGAGGAGATGCACCTTGCCTGCGTAGCGGCCTGCCTCGGAGATGGCCTCGTTGCAGCCTTCTGTGGGGCACGAGGCGAAACCTTTGAGCGGCATCTCCATATTGCTCTGACCCGAAGCCAGCCAGACCTCGCCGATGAGGACATTGGAAACTGTGATCTTTTCCTTGCCGCAGCTGACCACCACGCTCTGCTCTGCAAAGGTGGCGGCAGGGGTCTGCACCGTGGCCTGCCAGCGACCATGCCTGTCGGCAACGGCCTTGGCTTTTGCCCCCCATGAGGTTTTGAGGGTAACCTTGGCATCGGCGGTTGCCCAGCCCCATATATTGGTGTTCTGCTGCTGCTGAAGCACCATACCATTGCTGAACAGCGGCCCCATCCTAAGATGCCCGCTAAGCCCAGAGGCCAGGGCAATGCAGCAAATGAGTGTCAGTAGTTTCTTCATGATATGCTTAGTTCTTTATTTTCTTGCCATTGCGGATGTAGATGCCTTTGGGCATTTGACCATTAACCTTGCGGCCCGAGAGATCATAAACACTTTCGAACTTTCGAATATTCGAACCGTCGAACTTTTGATTCTCTATGCCTGTTAGGTCACCGGCGTCATGGAATTCATAGGGAATCTTGATGAGTTTAATTTCGTCAATGGTAACGCTCAGTGCGCTGCTGAGGTTGAAGATGAAACCGAGGGAAACCTGGCTATCCTCACGCAGCAGGAACTGCAGCTGCTTATCGTTGAGCTGGCCGTAGGCGAGAGTCTTGTCAAGGTCGGCATTGCCGGCCAGAGTGTCGGCCTGTGTAACTACGATATAACTGCCAGTGGGCGAGAAGGCTTTCTCTCCCTCTGTAATCTCTATGCGGTAGAGACCTGCGGGCAGTGTGACGGTCTGGTATGTGCGCTGGTCGGTGAGAGAGGATGCGAATCCGAGGCTTCCGGTCACTACGCTGAGGTCATTGTTGAAATAGGTGTCAACATATGCTCCGGTGGTCACGCCGTCGTGGGTGGTGGTGTTCTCAAGCGTCCATCCTGATTGGGTAGTGCCGGTCTCTAGCTGGTAGTAGCGCGATACGTAGTTGACGGTGCTCACCCTCTCATCGGTGTGTAGGAATGGGGCCTTGTAGTTGGTGAGGTAGTCGGCGGTGACGTCGGTCTCCTCCTGGAGGGGTGAGAAGTCGAGGGTAAAGACTCCCAGCGAACTGCTCCAGGCGTCGCCGTCGGGGCCGAAGCCTAATCGCGTGCCGGTGTATTCTTCGCCGGTGAGACTTTTGACATTGCCTGTGCCTTGATTGAAGTTATAGTAAACGGTCAGGGCGCTTTTCTCCATTTGTTCGTCCACATTGGTGATGGGCTGGTTGCAGGTGGCTTTCAGGTCGTCTTGGGCAAGGGCCTTGCCCCAGAACCTGAACTCGTCAATCATGCCGCGGAAGGGGGTGTCCTCGTTGCCGAGTACCAGATTGCCGGTCCATGCCTGGGTCTTGAGGGCCAGACGGGCTGAGGGCTGCATGAATTTCTCGCCGTCGCGATAGAACACCACGGTACCGGCACGATAGACAATGGCGTAGTGGTGCCACTCGCCTGTGAGCACATAGCCATCGCCTGAGCTCACGCTCTTATTGTTGAGCAGGATGGTGGTCGAGCCGTTGTCATCGGTGGTGATGAGCAGGCTGCCGTCGTCGGTGCTCATAGTCAAGGCACCGCTCTTGACGTAGGGGAACATCCACCAGTCAATGGTAAACCCGTTGGTGCCCTTGCTGACGGGGCTTTTGAGGCTTACAGTTTCGCCAGTGCCAGAGAAGCTTAGGCCGTTTTCGGGGTCGGCGTTGCTTACAGCCAGTGCTCTGCGCTTGGTGACAGTGCCTTCGCCCACATCGTTGGTGGCGGTAAGGGTAACGTCGTAGTAGCCCGGATACTCAGTCTTATACGTGAAGTTCTGTCCCTTGATGCCGATGCTGTGACGGTTGTTGCTGAAGCTCCAGTTCCATGTGGAGGGCGCATACTTGGTCTTGTCTATTAGGGTTATGTCATCGCCTACGATGACGGTGGCCGGCAGTATGTCAAAGTCCACGCTGGGAGTGGTGTTGGTCGTAGTAACGTATTTAGTTACTGTTGAGGATCCTGCGGCGTTGGTGGCTTTGAGTGTGACGGCGTGTTTGCCTGTGTCGGTGTAGGATGCACTGGCGTTAGATCCGCATGTCTGGCTTTGGGCGGCACCGGGTATAGTCCATTCATAGGTGCATCCGTATCCTTGGCTGCGGTTGATGAGGCTCACCTTGTCGCCGGCGGGTGCGAAGTCCTGGCCAATCTCAAAGTCGGCCTTGGGCAGCGTGGGACTTTCCACGACGACGTCATGGCTTACTTCTACCTCCTTGCCGGCCGCGTTGGCAGCCTTGAGACTGATGGTGTAGGTGCCGGGCTTATTGAAGATAAAGGTGGGGTCGCCTACGGTGGTGTTCTCAGAGGAGGCTCCCTGAGCCGTCCACTGCATTGAGGCGGTATTGAGAGAAACGCTGGTGCTTACCTCCACGCCCTGACCGCAGAAAGCGGTATCGGTGGCGAGGGTGAAGTCGGCCAGAGGCGTATCGTTGTCCTTGGAAAGCAGACTGTTGTCGGTGAGGAATGCGTAGCCTTCCACTTTGCTCAAGTCGGCATTATGCCCGCTGATATATTCGGCTATCTCGGTACCCTCGGCGCCGTCCACCTTGTCCATGGCCAAATAGGTTACTAGGTCGGGGAAAGATGTGGGATTGGCGATGCGCACCCTCATGTTGTTGGCTATCTCGCGCTGTGTGCGGCAAGTGTTCCAAATACGTAGCTCGTCGATTTTACCGTTAAATTTATAGTAAGCATCGCCAATCATTAGTGTGCCGAATGCACTGAGGCCGGAATAGACTGACGAGGTGATGGACCCCACCTTGACGGAGTTGATGTAGAGGGTCATCAGGTTGTTGTTGATGGTTACGGCAATGTGTGCCCACTCATTGGCCTTGAGGGTGCCGTCGGGGGTGGTAATACGGTTGGCGCCAGTGTTCCATCCTACATAGACATTGCCTGAGTAGGTAGTGTGGAAGAGGAATGAGCCCCAATTTTGTCCCAGTTGCTGATTGTAGGCCTGCAGGGTGTAGGGGTAGATCCAGAATTCGATGGTGGCCTTTTGCATACTCTGAGTTACAGCATCGGGCACCACTACAGAGGTGTTGCGTAATTCTAATACGGTGTTGTCTGTCTGCTGGGGTGCTGCGGTAAGGTGTACCCTGTTGCTTTGGGCAGAGGGAGTGGTCTCGCCGTTCACTTCATAGGTGGCAGCGACACTGTAGGTTCCCTCTGCATCATCGCTGAGGCTGTAGGTTAGTTGGTCGGCCTTGACCGATGCTATCTCCTTGGTATTGTTGTAGATAGTGTAGCCTGTCAATTTGAGGCATGATTTCTGCGGAGCCTCCCACTGCAGGGTCTTGTCGTCGCGAAGGACGAGGTTAAGAGGCTTGTATGCCTGCTCACCCGGCACTATCACGCTGATCATGGTGGTTTTGCCGCGATTGAGGATGGCCACGGTGTCGATGCGGAAGGGCACTTCTACTCCTTGACGATCAAACTCGTAGTCAATGATGGAGGCTTTGTAGATATTGCCAGAACCCTTGGAGCTATACTTTGTGTCTATGTAGAAGAAATACTTCAACGGTTTGGTGCGGTCGAAGCCAGCGCTTAGGTCGGTGAGGTCGTAGCCCAGTTCCATCGGTTCATAGTGATAGCCGTCAGCCCAGCGACCCAGCATGGGAATCTCCGTGCTGCCCTCCTTGGCAGAGCCCGTATAGTTGAAGTGTGCGAAGGCTGTGCTCTCTTCGGGCTTGGTGGCCGTGGTGTCCTGCGCAATGCCTGCGCCGAGCAGTATCTCCGGGCGGTGGCTATAGTCCATCAGCAACTTGATAGTGCGGAGCGGTCGGTAGTTCTTTCTGGCGTGATAGAAGGCGGGATCCCATGTGGCTCCGCTCAGTCCCACGCAGTAGGTGTATTTGTAGGGGCAGTAGATAATGCCGTTGCTGGCCCAGCCCTGGCCCCATGAGTTGGCGATAATCCAAGCACCGGTCTCGCCTTTGTCTTTCTCACCAATCACTCCGTTGCTGTCGAGATCAAACTCCACGCGGTCATCATAGCCGCATACGGTCAGTGCGTGGTTATATTTGGGGCCCCAGGTGGTAACATAGCACAGGCCAACCACACCGCACTCGCGGTTGGTAGGCGTGTCGGCAAACTTGGTATATTCGGGACCTGCGGCCACGCCAATAACAAAGACGCCGCCGCTTTGAAAATCGGAATCGCCGTTGTGGTTCCACAGCCAGTCCTTGGCTAGCTCATAGCCCTCCTCGGTGTCAAGGGCATAAGGGAACTTGCCCATGGTGCGTGCGCGATTAAACATGGCCGAGTACCATTTGTCGTAGCCCTGCATCCAGCCCACGTCTTTCTCCTCGGTGTCCTGCAGGCCGAAGTATTTGGAGTATGTCTGACCTCCATAAGTTGTCACGCTTGGTATGCCGTTGCGCTCGGCCATGGTCTGCTCGGGGCAAGTGTTGGAGCATGTAAGCCAGGTAAAGTGGCTGGGAAACTGATAGTCGGTGTTATGTTTGCCGTCCTGGTTTTTGAGGCTGTTGATTTCATAGCATAGCATATAGGCCACGTTGGCGCAGGAGCCGCACGAACCGCCACTTTGGTTGAAGATAGGGGGGAAAAAGTTAGTGGCTTGATTGTTTACGTGATCAGGACGCTCGGAGCGTAAAGACTTTGATTTTGCAGATCCGCCAGCCTGACGGCGATGGCGGAGAGTCTGAGACTGCATCGTGTAGTCGGGCTTGATGCTCTGGAAGAAATTGTAGAGATCTTTATCCTCTATGGGCATATCTTGAGCCTTTGCTTGCGGGATGGCTATCAACATGGCGGCTGCTACGACCACCATAAACATTCTTCTGTTTTTGGTTTTCATGGGAAAAATCTTAATATTATCGCTACAAAAATAGTAAAACTTCTCTATATATAATATATGTAGGGGTAAAAAAAATGAAAATCAAGCCGGCTAAAGAGTAAAAATAAAGAGAAAAGAAATACTCCATCGTCGCGTTTGGAAAAAGAGCTACAAGCGAGACGATGGAGTTTGTATATGTTACGATGATTGTGTGGTGCTATGCTGCTATTCTGTAAATTGATAGCAGCCTGCGTCGGAAACAGGAGTGCGTTTTCGGCCCAGCCTATCCAAAGGATAGTATTGTTCTGCAATAATGGGATTGGCCAGTCCACGGGCTTTGCTGTCGGGGCGCAGTTGGAATTCGTAGTATAGAGCTGGCAAATCGAAGGGCACGAAGTTGCGTGCGCGTGTCAGAGTGTCGTCGGTGGCCTCCCAGAGGCACTGGCTGACGTCTGGGTTGTCAGTCACTTCAGGTGTACAGAGCAGGCTGTTGCGGAAGGAAAAGCTGAAAGGTATGCTCTCGTCGCTAATGCGCTCTCCAAATATTTCATCGGAAGCATAACCAGTAACGATGGAGTTGACGATGTCTAGCCGCTGCAGGGGGTAGGGGATAGTGCCGCTATAGTTGCTGAATACGAGGGCGGAGCCTCGCATGGCAGTGAAGGGACTGAAACTGGCTATGGTGCAGTGTATAAACTGTAGGTCACCGCCAGTAACGAAAACGCAGCGGCCCTCAGCATTGCTAATTTGGCTGTTGCCTATGAAGGCCTGAGTGGCGGTAAGGCGCAAGGCGTCGAGCTTGGTGTTGTGAACGACAGAGTTTTCTAACTGCAACTTGAGCCGTGTGATATCTGACGAGTCGCAGACAATGCCGTAATTGGAGGAGTGGATATCGCAGTGGTTTAGTCGGTTATTATAAGAGGTCGCGGTGAAGGTGATGCCTTGCCACTGATTGTTGATGCGGTCATAGGGTTGGTGTTCAAACATGTTGTCCAGGCGGTGGCCGCGCATGGTGACAGGTTGTTCAACGGTGCCGTTGGCAATGAGCGTACCGTTAACCTTAAGGTAGGCTTGAGGGCGGAAGAGCAGTGTGGTGCCAGGACTAAGGGTGAGGGTGGCGTCCTCAGCTACTACCAGGCTGTCGTTGATCACGTAGGGACGCGTGGCTTGTAAGGTGGTATTGGTGGTTATCACGTTACTGCTCAGCACTATGGCGTCCTGGCTGTAGCCGAGCAGAACTACGCTCTGGTGCTGACCATTGGCCAAGGTGAAGACTAAGCGTGCCTCGCTTAATGCGGCGTCATCCTGGTCGATGTCCTTGGCATTAAACTGCACAAAGGCTATCAGGCTGTCTTTGCCGCGGCAATCGATGGTGTAGTCGCTGAGGCTGGAGTCATGGCTGATGGCTGTGCCGTCAATGTTGGCCAGAAACTGGGCAGCGTCGTCGCCCTCTATGGTTACTGATGTGAGAGAAAGTCCGTCGGAACGGTCGTTGTAGAGGGTAAGCATGCGTGTTGCTGAAGCCGTGTGGGTAATCACAGTGTCCAGGTCTATCGTGTCAGCAGATAGGCGAAATGTGGCTCCGGCAGGAGTGGGGAAGTCCTCATCGCTGATGCAAGATGCAAGGTCGATGACTGCCATGAGCGAAAAGAGAATAATACTGATCTTGTGCATTGGGAAAGATAGAAAATAATATAGCACCTATAGTCGCTACTATACCTATAGCTACCATAGATACTATATTATAACGTGGAAAAACAGATTTTATTTTGCAGGAATGTTCTTAAGCACCTCAAGTAGATGATCCCATACCATCTGCACGGTGCTTATGAGCAGTCGTTCGTCGGGCGAGTGGACTCCGCGCAATGTGGGACCGAAGCTGACCATATCGACATTAGGATATTTCAGGGAGAAGAGGCCGCATTCCAGTCCAGCATGGATGGCGCGTATCTCGGGATCACGACCGAATATACGCTTGTAACTCTCAACGGTGATGCTTAGCAGGGGGCTTTGTGGGTTGAGTTTCCAGCCCGGATAGCCATCGCCAACCTCTACGTCGGCACCGGCCAGAGTAAATACGCCGCTTATCATCTGTGAGGCGTTATGGCGTGCACTCATCAAGTTGGAGCGCTGCGAGGTGACTATATTAAGGTCGCTGCCTTCAAGGTGAATGCTAGCAAGGTTGGATGAGGTCTGCACAAAGTTGGGTATCTCCTGATCCATGGCCAGTACGCCGTTGGGCACGCTGACCAGGGCAGTGATGAGGCGGTGGGCTGTTGATAGGTCAATGACTTTGGCTGCACTCTCGGCAGACTCAAGCACAACCTTGAGATTGGGCTCAGTGGCGGAGAACTCTTCCTCAAATTCGGCTGTCATCTGGTTGACCAGTATCCGCACGTCCTCTTTATGCTGCTGAGGTACGCAACAGAGGGCAAAACCGTCGCGGGGAATAGCATTGTGTAGGCCACCAGCCTGGATGTCGGCTATGCGTAGGCCATATTGCTCCATGGCGGCCAGCAGGCGGACAAGTAGTTTGTTGGCGTTTGCGCGCTTCTTGTCAATATCATCGCCCGAGTGGCCGCCGGTAAGGCCGCTTATTTGCACCTTAAAAAAGAAGGCGTCTTGCGGAGCATCCTCCATCTTTGTATGGAAAGTTATCTTGGTGGTTGCACCGCCGGCGCAACTTACGAATATTAGACCCTCATCCTCAGAGTCGAGGTTGATGAGATAGTCGGCCTTCATGAAGCCGGGCTCAATGCCCATTGCTCCGCTGAGGCCCTCTTCCTCACAGACGGTGAAGAGACATTCCAGGGGGCCGTGCTCAATGGTATCGTCTTGCAGAATGGCCATTTGCATAGCCACACCTATGCCGTCATCGGCACCCAGCGTGGTGCCTTTGGCGCGCATCCATTCACCGTCAATGTAGGTCTGGATAGGGTCGCGCTCAAAGTCGAAGTCCAGGCCAGCCACTTTTTCGCACACCATGTCCATGTGGCTTTGCAGCACCGTGACCTTGAGATTTTCAAGGCCGGGGGTGGCGGGCTTGCGGATGATGACGTTGCCTACGGCATCCTGTTCGGTATCAAGGCCTAGGCGGCGACCGAAATCTACTAGGAATGCACCCATCTTTTGTTCCTTGTTTGAGGGGCGGGGAATCTGGTTAATTTGTGCAAAGCAGTCGAAGACGGCTTTGGGCTGAAGGGTTGTTGATGTCATAATTCTTGGTGATTTATGTGATTTTACTTTGAATTAAGATTAAATAACAGAATGTTTTATCGTGTTCAATAAAATTAAAGTTATCTTTGCATCGCATTTTTGTTGAGTGTTAGTTCGCTCAACGCGATGCGAAAATACAAAAAAATGATCAAAGAACTGATATTTGTGTTGATAATTGTAGCTGTTGCGGTGGCTTTACTTTGCGTTAGACTGTTGCTGGGCCGCAAAAATGTGGTACACACTCACATTGACGGCAACCGTGAGATGGAGCGCCGCGGCATTCATTGCGCGGTGCGCCAGGACCAAGAGGCACACCTCAAAGGCGGCCTGCAGATAAGCGAACACTCTTAAGACAGCACACTTGCACAACTTTTGAATTCTAAAAAACTATAAGAATATGAAAAAGACATTTTTGATTGCAGCCCTCGTTATGGGTTGCACAGTGATGATGACATCGTGTAAGAATGAGGCAAAGTCTGCCAAGGGTACAGCCAAGTCTGAGGTTGCTGCTGACAAGGGCGTAACGATTGCTTACGTGGATTTGGACTCGTTGATGGCCAAGTATCAATATTACCTTGACTGTAGTGAAATGTTAGAGAAGAAACGCTCCAGCATCAGCAACACGCTCAATAACAAGGGCATTGCCCTGCAGAAGGAGATGGCCGATTTCCAGCAGAAGATACAGAGCGGTACTATCTCGCAGGACCAAGCTAACAAGACCCAGGCAGCACTGGTGAAGAAGCAGAATCAGTTGCAGAGCCTGCAAGATAATCTGGCAGAGGAGTTCCAAAAGGAGCAGAATAAATATAACGAGGCTCTGCATGACTCTATCGACAATTTCCTTGCATCATATAATAAGACGGCAGGATACACCCTAATTCTGGCACGCAGCAATGACAATATCCTGCTGGCTGCACCGCAGTGTGACATAACTGACGAAGTTATCAACGGGCTTAACAAGAGGTATAAAGGCAAGGATGCCAAAGAGGCGAAATAAGTCTATAGTCTGATGACCAGACGGAAAATAATAGCAGATGCTTGAAAAATTGCGGGCATCATGCTACTCGACGAACAACTTGTTAACGTATCAAATAGTTAACTCGTTAGTTTTTAACGAAAAGACAAACAACTATGGCTGAGATGATTACCGTTCGCTGTGTGAATGACGGCAAAAAGTATCAGGTGGAAGAAGGCTCCACCTTGTTTAAGATAGGCAACCAGATAATGCCCGACAAGATGAAGGAAATGGTTGCGGGCAAGGTTAACAATAGAGTAGAAGGACTTGCCTCCAGAGTCTATGGCAACTCTGATATTGAGTTTAGCGGCATAGCTTCGCCCTACGGCATGAGGACCTACACGCGTACATTATTATTTATACTAAGTAAGGCGGTCAGCAACCTATACAAAGGTGTCAGCGTCAGTGTAGAGGCTCCTATCTCCAACGGTTACTATGTCTTCCTGCGCCACTGTCATGGCAAGATGATAGACGCAGCTGATGTGCGCCAGGAGATGGACAAACTGATAGCTCAGGATTTGCCCTTTGTGCAGGAACGCAAGCCTGCTGATGAGGTAATAGATATGTATGAGAGGGCGGGCATGGTGAGCAAGGTCAAGTTACTCAGGAGCACTGGCCGACTATACACCACCTATTATACCCTCGACGGATACCCCGACAACTACTATGGTGCGCTTTGCCCATCAACAGGATATATCAAACGCTATGGACTGGAAAATTATTACGAAGGCCTGCTGCTGAGACTGCCAGATCCTGCCGACCCCACCCGACTGAAGCCGGCCATCAAGCAGGAGAAGATGTTTGAGGTGTTTAAAGTTCACCATCGACTACATGAGCTGGGCCGTGTGCGCACTATCGGCGACCTGAATGAGGTATTCGCCAAAGGCTTTACCAATGATGTGATTAATGTGTCGGAGGCATTCCAGGAGCGTCAGATATGTCACATGGCAGAGGACATCGTGGCCAGAAGGACTATCAAGATGGTGTTGGTGGCAGGACCTTCGTCAAGCGGCAAGACCACGTTCAGCAAGAGGTTGAGCGTGCAGCTGATGACGTTCGGCTACAGGCCCGTGCCGATATCGCTGGACGATTACTTCGTGCCGCGCAACCAGACACCGCGTGACGAGAACGGCGAATATGACTACGAAACAATCGATGCACTCAACCTGCCGCTGTTGGCAGAGCATTTTCAGAAGCTTTTTAACGGCAAGGAGGTGGAGTTGCCGCGTTACGATTTCGTCACTGGCGAGAGTGTGCCTAGCGGCAACAAGCTGAAATTGACGCCCAATGATATTGTGGTGATAGAGGGAATTCATGCTCTCAACCCCAGACTGACGGAGACCATCGATGACTTGTTTAAATATAAAATCTATGTGTCGGCACTGACCACCATTCAGCTCGACAACCATAACTATATCTCGCCCAGCGACAACAGGTTGATGCGACGCATCGTGAGGGACGCTCAGTTCCGCGGTAGCTCGGCCATGGACACAATCAGACGCTGGCCAAGTGTCAGGGCGGGCGAGGAGAAATGGATAATTCCGTTCCAGGAGAATGTGGACGTGATGTTCAACTCGGCCCTAATCTATGAGCTGGCAGGACTGAAGACCCGGCTTATGCCCCTGCTGGAGATGGTGCCGGAAAATGAGAAGGAGTACAGCGAGGCATTCCGACTGCTTAAGCTGTTGCGCTACATTAATCCTATAAACATTATGGGTACACCACAACCCTCACTTCTCCGCGAGTTTCTTGGGGGCAGCAATTTCCATTATTAGGGAATCCCACAGAAACTTGTGATATGCAAGGTGCAGCGGTACGCTTGCATGAACTATGTTGAGAGCGTAGTGGCAAAACGAGTTTTTGAAGAAAACAAATCTTCATTAAATTATAACAAAAAAAAAGATGAACCACGGATTTGTCAGGGTGGCTTCTGCCATTCCCAGTGTGAGAGTAGCCAATTGCGAATATAATGCTGCTCATATCAGCCAGTTAATGGCCAAAGCTGATGAAGCTCAGGCCGAGGTGGTGTGCTTTCCAGAATTGAGCATCACGGCTTATACCTGTCAGGACCTTTTTGGGTCGCAGCTCCTGCTCGACAAGGCCGAGATGGCACTGATGAGCATAGTAGAGTCTTCTCGTCAGTTTAATGTGGTGGTCATTGTCGGAATGCCAGTCAGTTGCAACGACTTACTTCTCAACTGCGCCGTGGTTATCTCGCGAGGTAAGATTCTTGGAGTCGTACCTAAGAGCTACCTGCCCAATTACCGGGAGTTCTATGAGATGCGCTGGTTTGCCTCAGCAGCTCAGCTGGCACCGACCACTGTCTATTTGGCAGGGCAGACGGTTAGCGTTGACCGTTGCCAGTTGTTTAAGACGCCGTCTTTCACTTTTGGAGTAGAGATTTGTGAGGATCTCTGGTCGCCCAATCCGCCAAGCACTATGCTGTCGTTGGCTGGCGCCGAGGTGATATTTAATCTCAGCGCGTCTAACGATGTGGTGGGCAAGGACTCTTACCTTAACAGCCTGCTTGCCCAGCAGAGTGCACGCCTCCATTGCGGCTATGTCTATGCCAGCAGCGGTTATGGTGAAAGCACGCAAGATCTGGTGTTTGGTGGAAAGGCCATGATTTACGAGAATGGTCATTTGTTGCGCCATGCTGAGCGTTTCTCGCTTGAGCAGCAGCTGCTGGTGGGTGAGATTGACGTTGAGAGAATGCGCTCTGAGCGCCGCACCAACACAACATTTACTACCTCTGTGCAGCAGACCGATCATTTGGCTTACTCCGTTGTTGATGTGGTGCAGACTCCCGTGGTTTACGACAACTTCACCCTTACTCGCACGGTCAATGCCTATCCTTTCGTTCCACAGGGCAGCCATCTTGACGAACGCTGTGAGGAGATATTCAGTATTCAGGTACAGGGGCTGGCCAGAAGAATAGAACATGTCAATTGCGACACCCTTGTCATAGGCATCAGCGGAGGTTTGGACTCCACCCTTGCTCTGCTGGTATGCGTCAAGGCCTGCGACTTGCTTGGGCGTCCCCGTCAGAGCGTAGTGGGCATCACTATGCCGGGGTTTGGCACCACCAGCCGCACCTACACCAATGCCACGAACCTTATGAAACTGCTGGGCATCACTATCCGCGAGATAAGCATTGCCGATGCCTGCAATCAGCATTTCCGTGACCTCGGCTACGACCCCGCTCAGCATGACGCCACCTATGAGAATGCCCAGGCTCGCGAACGCACACAGATACTCATGGATGCTGCCAACCAGATGAACGGCATAGTCATTGGCACCGGCGACCTCAGTGAGCTGGCCCTGGGGTGGGCAACCTATAACGGCGATCATATGTCGATGTATGGCGTCAATGCCTCGGTGCCCAAGACACTGGTTAAGCACATGGTGGTGTGGACGGCTCACCATATTGCCGACGAGGGATGCCGCGAGGTGATGGAGGACATTGCTGCCACGCCAATTAGTCCTGAGCTATTGCCTGCCGATGAGCAGGACAATATCACCCAGAAGACCGAGGACCTGGTTGGGCCCTACGAACTGCATGACTTCTTCCTCTATTATATGCTGCGTCACGGCTTTGCCCCTAAAAAGATAGCCTTCTTGGCTCGCGAAGCCTTTGACGGGCAGTATGACGATGCCACAATTCAGAAGTGGCTGCGCATCTTCCTGCGCCGCTTCTTCCAGCAGCAGTTTAAACGCAGTTGTCTGCCCGACGGCCCCAAGGTGGGTTCCTGCTCGCTGTCGCCACGCGGCGATTGGCGAATGCCCAGCGATGCCGATGCCGCCCAGTGGTTGGCAGAATTAGACTAATGCCATGAAACGATTTCTTACCTTATTTATATATATAGTCCTGCTCCTCACCGTGGCTCAGGCAGCCTCCTTGACCGATAAGAAAACCAACTCTTCCGACGGCATCACGCTCTTTGCCGTGGCCTCGCTGCCGCAGGGGATGGACGAGGTATATCTGGGTGACAGCGTGATAGTTACCGTCACACTTTACAGCAATGTCAATTTTGAGAAAATAAACAATAAGAGCACCAAGTTGCCCTCTGTCAAGCATACAACAGTCCACCGCTACCGCCCCGGACGCAGGCTCAGTCAGGATGTGGTTGTCTATAAGGGAAAGCGCTATTATGCCGTGGATGCGGAGCAGTATGCTCTTACCCCCTCCAAGCTGGGCGAGTTGACCTTTCCAGCTCAGCAGTATGACGTGGTGCTGGCGGTGCAGGTGAGGAGCAATGACCCCTTCGGCTCTTTCTTCCCCTTTGGCCGCACCCAGACCCAGCAGGTCAGGAAGACGTGTTCCTCAGAGCCTCTCAGAATCAATGTTGTCAAGCGCCCTCGCAAGACCATCCTTGAGTTACAGCAGAGCGGAGCTACAGTTATGTGATATTTGTAATTATTGCTGTCCGGTAAAAATAGTTACCAACGTCGTTAAGACGAGTGCCGTCTAATTTTTCAACTCATATAAAAGAACAGGGCTTACTTCTTGTATCCGTTGCTCGTGTAGCGATTATATCATATTGCACCCTGCTATCTGAGATTACTCTCATACGCCCCCGGCAGCTGGCGTGCTGCAACGGTTATAACAAAAACCATAAAAACCCCGATGAAATGGTGCTGCGCACCTGTATCATGCTGTTTATACAAAAGGCTGTGAGCAAGCTCCCGCTTTTTTCCTAAACACCATGATGCGGCCATGCCGCTATTTCATCGGAAAAACCAAGAAAATCTTAGCGATTTGGGACGGATTGGATATGCGGTTTTTTGGGTTTTTCTTTTCCTTGGCACAGAGTGCTGTTGGAAGTAATAATAGCGGGCTGACAAAAAACCATTTTTGGCAGAGCGGAATTATTACTTACAACAAAGAATTATTACTTACAACAAATGCAGGCAAGGCCTGCACAAAGGAAAAGGGTTTTCTTTGTTTTTGTTAAAATAAACAGGCAGGCAGATTTTCCCCGGACAGCAATAAAAACGGTTTACAGTTTACCGTTTACGGTTTGAAAAGTCCGAAAGAAGAAAGACTAACGGCTTAACTACTTAACTACTTAACTACTTAACTACTATTTGTAATATGTGATATGCGAGAGGGGAGATGCGAGGCGAAATATTCGGTCTGACATCTCCCTTCTCGCTTTTTTTTCTGTAATTATGGGCGCAAAGTTTGGTTGGATTGCTAAAAAATGCTAAATTCGCACCGCATTATACCCTGCTGTGAGTACGGGGGTATGTCATTATTTATGATGATATAAAAATTAATAACTAAAAATACTAATACTTAATTTCTATGTGGTTAACTAATTCTTCGATTGGAAGAAAGGTAGTAATGTCCGTTACGGGCCTTGCACTTATTCTCTTCCTCACGTTTCATGCGTGCATGAATGTAGCAGCCCTCTTCAGCGCCGATGCCTACAATGCCATCTGCGGCTTTCTGGGGGCTAACTGGTATGCTGTAGCAGCTACTGCAGCCCTGGCAGCCCTGGTGGCTCTGCACTTCATCTTTGCCATCATCCTTACCCTGCAGAACCGCAAGGCTCGCGGCAACAATCGTTATGCCGTTAGTACCAAGGTCAATGAGGGCAAGGTAGAATGGGCCTCCAAAAACATGTTCGTATTAGGCCTCATCGTATGCTTGGGTCTGCTTCTGCACCTCTGGGGCTTCTGGTACAACATGATGTTTGCCGAGCTGGCAGGCTGTGAGTCACAGATTTCCCCCACCGACGGCTATGGATGGATAGTTTACAACTTCCACGACCGTCCGGGAGCCTGCATCTTCGCAGCCCTCTACATCGTTTGGCTCGCAGCCCTGTGGTTCCATCTCAGCCACGGCATGTGGAGCGCATTCCAGACTTTGGGTGCCAGCGGCAAGACCTGGCTCAAGAGGGTTAAGCTTATCAGCCTCATCTGGAACACCATAGTGATACTGATGTTCGTTGTCGTAGTGGTTTACTTCGCCCTCGGCTTCGGCAGTTGTGGCGAATGTACCTCCGCTTGCGGCGATGCCTGCCAGCAAGCCGCAGAGTGTGGTGCAGCCTGCTAACTCGTTAAGGTCTGTTGATGAAATTAAACGAACTTAAAAACCTAAGAATCATGACCAAACTTAATTCCAAAATACCTGAAGGCCCAATAGCAGAAAAATGGACCAACTATAAGGCTCACCAGAAATTGGTGAACCCCAAGAATAAGCTGAAGCTCGACGTCATCGTGGTAGGCACCGGTCTGGCAGGAGCCAGCGCAGCCGCCTCGCTGGGCGAGATGGGATTCAACGTGCTCAACTTCTGTATCCAAGACTCACCACGCCGCGCTCACTCCATTGCCGCGCAGGGAGGCATCAATGCCGCCAAGAACTATCAGAACGACGGCGACTCTGTCTATCGTCTTTTCTACGACACAGTGAAGGGTGGCGACTACCGTGCCCGTGAGGCCAACGTCTATCGTCTGGCCGAGGTGAGCAACAATATCATCGACCAGTGCGTGGCTCAGGGAGTGCCTTTTGCCCGTGAGTATGGCGGCATGCTTGCCAACCGCTCCTTTGGTGGAGCCCAGGTAAGCCGTACCTTCTATGCCAAGGGCCAGACCGGCCAGCAGCTTCTGCTCGGTGCCTATAGTGCACTGAGCCGCATGGTAGAGGCCGGCAAGGTAAAACTCTTCACCCGCTATGAGATGGAGGATGTAGTAATTATCGACGGCCGTGCCCGTGGCATCATCGCCCGCAACCTCGTCAGCGGCAAGCTGGAGCGCTTCACCGCCAACGCAGTGGTCATCGCCACCGGCGGCTACGGCAACACCTATTTCCTCTCCACTAACGCCATGGGCTGCAACTGCTCCGCCGCTATGGCCTGCTATCGCAAGGGAGCCATGTTTGCCAACCCCTCCTACGTACAGATTCACCCCACCTGCATCCCCGTTCACGGCGACAAGCAGTCTAAGCTCACCCTTATGTCTGAGTCGCTCCGCAACGACGGCCGCATCTGGGTACCCAAGAAACTGGAAGATGCCAAGGCACTGCAGGCCGGCACCAAGCAAGGCTGGGACATCCCCGAAGAAGATCGCGACTACTATCTGGAGCGTCGCTATCCCGCCTTCGGTAACCTTGTGCCCCGCGACGTAGCCAGCCGTGCTGCCAAGGAGCGCTGCGACAAGGGCTATGGCGTCAACAACACCGGCCTGGCCGTATTCCTCGACTTCTCTGAATCCATCCAGCGCCTCGGCATCGACGAGATACGCCAGCGCTACGGCAACCTCTTCGATATGTATGAGGAGATAACCGATGTCAACCCGGGCGAGTTCGTACAGAGCGTCAACGGCATCGACTACTACAAGCCGATGATGATTTTCCCCGCCATCCACTACACTATGGGCGGTATCTGGGTTGACTATGAGCTGCAGACCACCATTCCCGGCCTCTTCGCCATCGGTGAGTGCAACTTCTCTGACCACGGAGCCAACCGCCTCGGTGCCTCCGCCCTCATGCAGGGACTGGCCGACGGCTACTTCGTGCTGCCCTACACCATCCAGAACTACCTCTCCGATCAGGCCGTATGGCCCAAGGTCAGCACCGACCTGCCCGAGTTTGCCGAGGCAGAGAAGAGCGTTGATGCCGAGATCGACCGCCTCATGGGCATACAGGGCAAGCGCTCTGTTGACTCCATCCACAAGGAGCTGGGCCACATCATGTGGGAGCATGTAGGCATGGGTCGCACCAAGGAAGGTCTCGAAGAAGGTCTCAAGCTTCTCAAGGCCCTGCGCAAGGAGTTCAACGAAAACCTCTTCGTGCCAGGTAAGAAAGACGAGCTCAACACCGAGCTTGACAAGGCCATCCACCTCCGTGACTTCATCACCATGGGTGAGCTCGTAGCCACCGACGCCCTCCACCGCGAGGAGTCATGCGGCGGCCACTTCCGCGAGGAGCACCAGACCGAGGAAGGCGAAGCCAAGCGTGATGACGAGAACTTCTTCTACGTAGGCTGCTGGGAGTACCAGGGAACCGACGAGAAAGCCCCCGTCCTCCACAAGGAGCCCCTCGAGTACGAGGCCATCAAGGTACAGACACGTAACTATAAGAACTAACCCTTAAACCCTTAAACTCTTAAACTCTTAAACCCTTTAACCCTTTTGTTATGGCTAAGAATATCAGTTTTACCATCAAATATTGGAAGCAGAATGGTCCTAAGGATAAGGGTCATTTCGATACCCACGAGATGAAGAACATCCCCGACGATACCTCGTTCCTCGAGATGCTCGACATCCTCAACGAAGAACTCATTGAGGAGGGCAAGGAGCCCTTCGTCTTCGACCACGACTGCCGCGAGGGTATCTGCGGTATGTGCTCACTCTATATCAACGGCACACCCCACGGCAAGACAGCCACCGGTGCTACCACCTGCCAGCTCTACATGCGCCGCTTTAAGGACGGCTGCACCATCACCGTGGAGCCCTGGCGTTCGGCAGCCTTCCCCGTAATCAAGGACTGCATGGTCGATCGCTCCGCTTTCGACAAGATTATCCAGGCTGGTGGTTATACCTCCGTACGTACTGGCCAGCCCCAGGATGCCAACGCCATCCTCATCCCCAAGCAAGATGCCGACGAGGCCATGGACTGCGCCACCTGCATCGGCTGCGGTGCCTGCGTGGCAGCCTGCAAGAACGGCTCCGCCATGCTCTTCATCAGCTCCAAGGTCAGCCAACTCGCACTCCTGCCGCAGGGCAAGCCCGAGGCAGCTAAGCGCGTCAAGGCCATGGTAGCCCGTATGGATGAGCTCGGCTTCGGCAACTGCACCAACACCCGTGCCTGCGAGGCAGTATGTCCCAAGAACGAGACCATCGCCAACATCGCTCGCCTCAACCGCGAGTTCCTCAAGGCTAAGGCAAAAGATTAGCAAGACCGATAACCGTTAAACATAGCAGCCTTCGCAGTACGCGGGGGCTGCTTTTTTCTAATAATCCATCATGAATTCTTGAACAAGCAGAATAGTATTTCTAATTTTGCAACGAGAAGCAATTATTCACTTGTCAACTAAAAAACAAACGACGATGAAAATAGGAGACAAAGCCCCTGAGATATTGGGCAAGGATGAGCAGGGACGGGACATCCGTCTGAGTGACTATAAGGGCAGAAAACTGGTGCTGTATTTCTATCCTAAGGACAACACCAGCGGTTGCACGGCAGAGGCATGCAGTTTGCGCGACCACTATGGCGAGCTGCAGGGAGCCGGCTATGAGGTAGTCGGAGTGAGCAAGGACTCTGCCGCCTCCCACGTTAAGTTCAAGGAGAAGCATGCGCTGCCCTTCCCGCTGATTGCCGATGTCGACAAGACACTGATGGAGGCCATGGGCGCCTGGGGCGAGAAGATGATGTACGGCAAGAAGACAATGGGCACTATCCGCACTACCTTTATAATAAATGAGGAGGGCGTGATAGAGCAAATTCTTGCCGGAAAGCAAGTCAAGACCAAGGAACACGCCGAGCAAATCCTGAAACAATAGAAGGACAATCAATAGCTGATAATCGTTAAATATAGCAGTCTTTGCAGAACACGGAGGCTGCTATATTTTGTACTCCTAATTTATTAACGTGCGTAAGAAAAGAATTAATGCGCGTAAGAATAGAAGGTGAATGCATTTCTTCAGGCGGACTCTGATAAGGGAATTTTTTTGCAGAGCGGAGAGAATATTATGCAGTGCTCGCAAGAATTGCAACCGTAGAAATGAAATATAAAGCAGAGCGCGAGAAAAATAATCGCGTCGAAGTTTCAATTTCTTAGCTAAGAATCAATGGTGTCTTAGCTAAGAATTTGAAATCTCTTCGCTTTAAGTTTGCGCAATCTAATATTTTGTTGTTTTAAAGGCTTGTAAAATGAAGGCTAATCCTTACCTTTGTTGTATGAAGGAAGGATTAGCCCCCG
>CADAJV010000047.1 GCA_902788275.1 uncultured Bacteroidales bacterium
ACAAATAGGTATGACTGACTTGACTCTCCCTCTAAGATAGAGGGAGTACCCCGAAGGGGGGAGGGCGTATGATACTAACTTTCCCCGGACACCAATAATCTCATATATTAAAAGACAGCTAAATATTCGGCAGCGACATGCCGTTGATCTTGCGGTAGAGGTCAAGGGCATAAACGTCGGTCATGCCGGTGATATAGTCGAGCACGCCTATGAGCCGGCCCGTCAGGGTGGGGGCGTTGATCTGATACTGGCTGCTTACGCGGTCGATGAGTCGCTTGGAGTAGGCCTTGTCGGGGCGCACAATGGCATCGGTGAAGAGCTCAAGCAGTGTGTCGATAATCTTGTAACCGGCCAGCTCCACGTCCAGCACCTCGCGCGAACGATAGACCTTCTCGGCTGAGAAGCTGGCGCAGCGTGCAAAGGCGTCGCGCATGCGCGGCTCGGCATGGCTGATGAGGCTTCCCTCCAGCTGGCCACGGAGTATGGCCTCCTCATTGTCGGTAAAGACACGCACGCATTCCTGCTCAATGGCATTGATGACGCATGAGCGCAGATAGATGATGCGCTCGTTGGGGTCGGTTACTGAGGGATAGGCGTGGTCGATGGCCTGCTGCTGCGTGGTGTCGAAGAAGCCGTTCAGCAACTGGCGCGTCTGGTCGGCGGTGATGATGTGCAGCTTGTAGGCGTCCTCAATATCCATTATCTGGTAGCATATGTCGTCGGCGGCCTCCACGAAGTAAGCCAGAGGATGGCGGGCGTAGCGCAGGCGATAGCCGTCGCTGTAGAGCTGGAGGATGCCGAGATGGTCGGCCACCTCGCGGAAGAAGGGGAGCTCGCTGTGGAAGAAGCCAAACTTGCTCTTGCCTCCGCTGAGCAGTGAGCTGTAGGGGTATTTCACGATGGAGGCCAGGGTGCTGTAGGTCATGACGTAGCCACCCTCGCGGCGCCCCTCATACTGATGGGTAAGCAGGCGGAAGGCGTTGGCATTGCCGTCGTAGCGGGTGATGTCCTGCCAGATGATGTCTGCCATGTCGGGCCCTACCTCATCCCTTATCATCTGCTGGAAGCGCGTGCCTTTGCCCTCGCTGAAGAATGTGGCAATGGCCTTCTCGCCCGAGTGGCCGAAGGGCGGATTGCCAAGGTCGTGGGCCAGACAGGCTGTCGACACGATGGTGCCGAGCTGGCCGAAGATGGCAGGGTCCACCTCGGGGTGACGGCTGGCCAGTATGCGTGCGGCATCGTTGCCCATGGAGCGGCCTACGCTGGCTACCTCAAGACTGTGGGTGAGACGATTGTGAACAAAGACGCTGCCGGGCAGGGGAAATACCTGGGTCTTGTTTTGCAGCCGCCTGAAGGGAGCGGAGAATATCAGACGGTCGTAGTCGCGCTGAAACTCAGAGCGATGTTCTGCGAAGTCGGTGTGCCTGTCGGGATGGCCGAGTCGCTTGGTGGATATGAGGCGTTGCCACTGCATGGTGTTCATGGGGGGTCGGGAATTAGGAGTTATGAGTTATGAGTTATGAGTTAGGAGTTATGAGTTATGAGTTAGGAGTTATGAGTTATGAGTTATGAGTTAGGAGTTATGAGTTATGAGTTTGCTCTTTATGGCCTAAGTGTTTGTTTTGTGGTGCAAAAATAAGTTATTTTACCTTAAAAGATTAAAGAGCAGCTACAGAAATTTGGATTTGCGCTGATAAAGTTATAAATTTGTAGCACAATTATAGAAATACAGACAATGAAGGTAAAGATAATCAACCGCTCGAAGCATGCCCTGCCCGAGTATGCCACCGAGCAGAGCGCCGGCGTTGACCTGCGCGCCAATATTGATAGCCCCGTGGTGATTCGTCCGCTGGGCCGCGCACTTATACCCACCGGCCTCTTTATGGCTCTGCCTGAGGGCTGGGAGGCTCAGGTAAGACCCCGCTCAGGCCTGGCCATCAAGAAGGGCGTGACTGTGCTCAACACCCCGGGTACTATCGATGCCGACTACCGCGGCGAGGTGGGAGTGATATTGGTCAACCTCTCAGACGAGGATTTCGTGGTGCAGGACGGCGAGCGCATTGCCCAGATGATATTCAATCAGTACGGCAAGGCCGACTTTGTGGAGGTGGAGACC
Organism: uncultured Bacteroidales bacterium; assembly: GCA_902788275.1. Lineage (GTDB taxonomy): Bacteria > Bacteroidota > Bacteroidia > Bacteroidales > Bacteroidaceae > UBA6382. The sequence continues at coordinate 2,117 of CADAJV010000047.1, forward strand.
CTTGACGAGACAGAACGCGGCGCCGGCGGATTCGGACATACGGGCAGGAGTTAGGAATTAGGTATTGACGATGAGAAAGTTATTGTTCATACTTGGCACTGCATTATGGAGCCTCGCTGCCGTGGCTGCTACTTACGACGACGGCAGCCTGCGCAGGTATCAGCAACTGTATATGGAGTCGGTGTGTCAGCGTGAGGCTGGCAACGAGGTGGCTCAGTACAGACTGCTGCAGCAAGCCCTCCGCGTCAACCCCAATGGAGCGGAGGCTTACTTTGACCTGGCTATGATGCAGAAGGAAAACCCCGAACGGATACTGGCCTACCTTGCCAAGGCCCACGCCCTAAGCCCTGACAATAAGGACTATACTTATGAGTATGCCCGCGTGAAGGCTGCCATGGGCGACAGCACCGGCATCACCCTTATTGAGACCTTGCTGGGCGATGAGGAACGCCGCGATGATATCTATGCCTACATGTGCAACTACTACTCGTGGAAGCATGATTATAACGGCCTTTGCCGCACGCTGGAGCGGTGGCGACAGGTGAAGGGCGACGAGGAGTTTATATACTCAAACAAGATGCGCGTGGCCATGGAGTTTGGCCGCCTGGACGATGCCTTGCATCAGGCTGACACCCTGATAGAGATGTACCCCTATAAGGCAATGCAGTATAAGGCCGTGAAGGGCGAGATACTGCTTGGTCTGAATCGCGAGGCAGAGGCTATAGCATTATATAATTCCTTCAGTCCTACCGAGGCACAGGAACCCGGGGCACAGATACTGCTTTATAAATATGCTCTCAAGACTGGCAATAAGCAGCTGGAGACCCAGGTACTGAAAGATATTGTGGCCAATCCCGACATGCAGATGCAGACGCGCCAGGCTGCCTTGGTGCAGTATATGGGCCCCAAGACCGACAGCAGCTATGTGGCCCGCCGCGACACGATGATGGCCATGCTGCTGCCGCTGCCCGAGGAGGACCCGGCCCTGCTGGCTGTGATGCTCAATGAGATGCAGAAGGAGGGTGCCGACTCGTTGTGCATACCAATATTTAATAAGTTGCTGGAGATTAACCCGGCCGATGAATACTCGCGCATCAACCTGATGCAGAATGCGCTGCGCAACGATGACTATGAGGAGGTGCAGCGTCTGTGTACCGACGGACTGAAGGAGAACGCCACCCAGCCGCTGTTCTATTATTTCGGCGGTGCCGGACTGATGGTGGCTAAGAAATACGAGGAGGCTCTAAGCCTCTTTGAACGCGGCCGTGGCTATATCAGCAGCGATACCAATACGGAGCTGGTGTCAAGCTACTATTGCAGCTACGGCGACGCCCTCCATCAGATGGGACGCAACCAAGAAGCTTATGCCATGTACGACTCGGCCCTGGTCTATAACAACGGCAATGAGATGTGCCTCAACAACTATGCCTACTTCCTCTCACTTGACGGCGTACAGCTGGACAAGGCTGAGCGCATGAGCGCCTATACAGTGGAGATGCGCCCCGAGGAGGCCACTTTCCTCGATACCTATGCGTGGGTACTGTTCCTGAAGGGCGACTACGAGAAGGCCCGCGAGTATATCGACAAGGCACTGGCCAATATCGACGAGCGCGCAGACGCGGATAACTCCAGCCTCTATGACCACGCCGGCGATATCTACTGGCACCTCAACCTGACGGCTGAGGCGGTGGACTACTGGCGACAGGCGCTGAAGATGGAGCCCGACTCCCAGCTGATAAAGAAGAAAGTAACCAACAAGAGATACTATAAAGACTGACAAGATGAAGACTAAGACTATCAGTCGCACCATGATTGCGGTGGTCGTGATGATAATGACTATGTTGGGCTCAGCAGCATGCAGCAGTACCAAGAACGTGAGCAATACTAAAGCACCGAAGAGCAAGGCTGCCAGTCCGGCTGCCAGCTACGCCAAGAAGGTGCTGGCAAACACACCCGAGGTTAAGGCCCTCACTGCCAAGATGAAGGTGGGGCTGGCCATCGGCGACAAGAATGTGTCGCTTTCAGGCAACCTGCGCATGAAGCGCGGCGACGTTATACAGCTTTCTATGTCATTCCCCCTGGTAGGCGAGGTATGCCGCATGGAGTTTACTACCAACGAGGTGCTGGTGGTGGACCGCATCAATACGCGCTATGTCAGGGCTTCCTACGACCAGGTGGATTTCCTGCACTCAGCCAACCTTGACTTCAATGTGCTGGAGTCGATATTCTGGAACGAGATATTCTATCCCGGCAGCAAGGATGTGGAGAGCCACCTGAGCGAGTACACCATCTCAACAGCCGGCTCGCACACACTGCTGAGCCTGGCCACTGCGCCCAAGTTGGACTATGCTTTCCTTACTATCACTGAAGATGCGCTGTTGGACCGCATCACTGTGTCATCTAAGAATGTGAGCAACAGCAGCAACCTTGTCTGCGCCTATGGCGACTTTGCCAAGTTTGGCTCCGGCCGTTTCCCCACACACATGCAGCTTACCTTTGCCGGAGAGGCTAAGACCTATGGGCTTGACATCTCGCTCAGCTCGCTGACCGCCAACTCTGACTGGAAGACGCGCACAGAGCTGTCGGCCAAATATCGTAGGATAGAGGCTGAGCAGCTGTTCAAGAGCCTGATTCCGTGACAAAAGGTTAGGTTATGGAGAAGAAATGTCTATTGATGAAATAACATGAAGAGTTTCCTGAAGATATTGCCCCTTGTGCTGGCTGTGGCCGTGGTGATGCCCGACATGGCTGTGGCACAGAAGCGAAAGGCCAAGACCACCTCCGTTGCCAGAAAAGGCAAGACTGCCGTAAGAAAGACGAAAACCAAGAAGGCGGCTCCTGCGCCCAGTGTCAACTCGCTGCGCAACCAGCGCGATGCCTTGCAGAAGAAAATTAGGCAGTCGGAGGTACAGCTCAGTCAGACGCGCAAGGACGTAAAGAAACAGCTGAGCAACCTTGCCATAATCAATGCACAGATTGACCAGCACCAGCGCAATATCGGCACCATCAAGCAGACCCTTGATACCGTCAACACCAATATTGGGCGCCTGGAAACCGACATACAGAAACTTGCCGTACAACTCAAGGACCGCAAGCAGAAGTATTCGCGCTCGATGCTCTACCTTTATCAGAATCGCAAGTCGAGCAATAAGATGCTCTTTCTCCTTTCGTCGGCCGACTTCACCCAGATGGCTCGTCGCTACAGATATATGAAGGAGTACTCCAAGTATCAGCGTGTGCAGGGTGAGTTGGTGAAGCGTAAGCAGACAGAACTGGAGACCGCCAAGACTAAGCTTAATGCCGAGCGCGACCGCCACACTCTGCTGCTGGCAAAGGAACAGGATGAGAATCGCCAGTTGGCAGTCAAGCAGACAGAGCAGCAGACGGCTGTCAAAACTCTGCAGAAACAGCAGAAAAACCTGCAGGCCACTCTTGCTTCCGACCGCAAGGAGATGGCTGCCCTCAACTCCAAGATTGATTATTATGTAAAGCTGGCCATTGAGCAGGAGCGCAAGCGCCGTGAGGAGGCTGAACGTAAGGCTCGTGAGCTGGCAGAGCGTAAAGCCCGCGAAGAGCGTCAGCGCAAGGAGGCCGCTGCCGCCGCTGAGCGCAAGCAACGGGAGAGTCAGAACCAGAAGGGCACCGCATCAGCAACAGCCCAACCCACTTCTAAGTCTGCGGCAAAAGAGAAACCAGCTCCTAAGGCCGAGCCCACTCCGCGCTATATGCCCAATGACAAGGAGTATCAGCTGACCAGCAACTTTGCGGCCAATAAGGGACGCTTCCCCATGCCTATCACCGGCTCATACCTTATCTCCACACATTACGGCAGCTACACCATGAGCGGTATGAATAATGTGCGCCTCGACAGCAAAGGCATCAACCTTACCGGTCAGTCGGGCGCACAGGCGCGATGCATCTTTGATGGCGAGGTGACGGCCGTATTTACCGTCAGCGGTCTCAAGAATGTGATGGTGCGCCACGGCAGCTACATATCTATATATTGTAACCTCCGCTCAGTCTCTGTAAGCCAGGGGCAGAAAGTCAGCGCCCGCCAGACCCTGGGTGCCGTAGCTCCCGATGCCAGCGGCAAGCCCAACCTGCATTTCCAGCTGCGCAAGGAGTCGGCAACGCTCAACCCCGAGCAGTGGCTGGCTCGGTAATAAGGCTAATTTTGCATATACAATAGTGAGCCGGCTTGCATCAGCAAGCCGGCTCACTATTGTCCGGGCCATAAGTCTAAGGACGAATGGCCAGGCTCTTATAGCCGTTATCGTGAAGCCACTCCAGGTATTCGGGAAGTAGCCGGCGCGTTTCCTGCTCGTGCCGCTGACAGAAATGGAATAGTATAATGTCGCCGCTCCTGGTCTTTGTCTTCAGATTGCTCAGGGCTTGCTGATGGTCATACCTCTCCAGATCAGAATCTCCCGAGTTTAATGTCCAATAAATAAAGCGGTATTTCTTTCGTAGCTTTAGCCACGTCCCAACGGTCAGCCTTCCGTATGATGCTCTGAACAGGGGGGTGTGCAGTATGGCGTCAGCCCGCTCTGCGTCGGCGGCATACGTTGCTGCCGGCGTGCAGAAGGCATTGAGGTGGCTGTATGTGTGATTGCCAATGGAGTGTCCTTTCTGCCGCAGCATCTCCAAGAAGTGGGGATTGCGCTCTGCATTGTCTCCGCGGCAAAAGAAGGTGGCCTTATAGCTGTACTTGTCCAGTTCGCTGAGGACGAAGTCAAGAATGCCTTCCTCCGGGCCGTCATCAAAGGTGAGATAGACGACCTTGTCTTTCGTCGGGATGCTTCTGACTTCCAGCTGCTGGATAAGCTTGTTGATTATTCTTTTATACATGGGGGTAAATGAAAGGGGAGTATTGCCATTTGACAACAAGGCCATTTTTGGTCAATGCTCCATGTCTTGGTCAATAAGGGTTATGTATCCGGAGGGCAGCATCTCAGTGTCAAGCGTGGAGAGTAGCTCAGTGCCAGAGAAGGGATAAATGAGCTTGGGCCAGTATTTGATTCGTTGCAGGGACTGAATGCCGTCTGCTTTCTCCTTGTGCTGCTTAAGGTAGTTTGCCACAAGTAACAGCAGGTGGCGGTGGGTGAGCCCTGAGGCTTTATGATAAAGGCTCTCATAAATCTTCACTGTGCGAGCCGATGAGGTTATCACAAGATTGTTGCCTACGCAGGAGAAGACAACCAGCCCTATCATAGTGTCGCCCTTTGATATGCTCAGCACTCTGCACTGAAGGTTGTGGTTTTCTGTATATTTCCATCTCAGGTAATCTTCTGAACGAACAACATGGAAGGGCTCGTCCTTTAGGAATTCGCTTATGACGGAAGCAAGGGAGGGCAGCGTGGCCTGGCTAATCTCTTTTACCGTGAATGTCTTGTCTGGCTTGTGCGTCAGGGCGTTGAGCGCCGTATAGAAATTGGGTAGTCGCAGGCGGGGTAGGGTAATTTTCTTTTTTAAGAGCTTCCTGAGCGCCAGCTCCACTATGATGCTAAAATAGCACGACACGGGATAGTAGGTGAAGGGAAATTTGAGAATGGCGTGCCCTCCGCACTTGCGCTTGATGGCGCCGTTGGCTGGTGAGTACCATGCCGAGGTGAAGTTGGGGACGTCTCTATGCAGTTGCGCCTGCAAGTTCGTGCCAATGCCTTGTCCCCGGAAGGCACTAAGGACAAAGGTGTCAACACCCCACCATATCTCCTTGATTTCGTTGTTCACCTTTGCGCTAACACGGTAGGCGCACGCTTGGCCCACATAGTCCGCGCCCTGCTTTGCCGTCAACACGCGAAAGCCCTCGTCACCCAGCCTCCAGTACCACTCCATGCGTTGCCGCCGTGGCTCATAGCTGCCGTCGCCGTGGAATTTCTCCAGGAAAATGCGATACTCCGGCGAGTAGATGTCATCCTTGTGGAGATACTGGTATGTCATGTGGTCTATTGGTATTAGATATTAGGAATTAAGGCCGTCATGCAATCATTTAATAGATGATTAACAGTTTGACGCCTTGCTTGTGGGCGTACTTGAGCCACCTTAAGCTTTCCTTCATGCCATAGTTAAGGAAGGCGCGTACTACGCGCGTGTAGATGCGGGGGCACTGCTGCTGCTTGCCGATGGCCTTAAGAAACTTATATCTGCTGATAATGACGGAGAAGCGTATGAACTCATTCTCCGCGCTCTTTGTCTTGGTGAGCGATGTCCCGACGCCGCCCTCTGTGATGACGTAAACAACATCGCTGGAGGCGGTGATCTTTTGAGCTTGGTGGCCGATTCTTACAGAGAACAGGGAGTCGTTGGCTACGCGCGTCTCGCCAAACTGAATGCCATTGTCTAGAACGAGGGAGGACTTGACCATCTTGCAATAGGGGTTGACAAAATCGTAGCGCAGAGGGTCTTCGTCGCCTGTGGCGAGGAAACCGGTGATTCTGTTGTGTATGGTGTTATGGCGCATGCTCAGACTGTTGTCTGAGAGCTTAATGCTGCTGGCGTCAAAATAGACGATATCATACCCTCTGTCCAGATACTTGTCGAACGATTCGAAGGCATTGGGGGTGAAGTAGTCGTCAGAATCAAGGAAAACCATATATTGTCCTTCCGCCAGCGTCAGACCGATGTTGCGTGCGTGCCCAGCCCCCTTGGTGGGCGAGGAGGTGGTAAACACCACCGTGGCCTTTCCCTTTACGGGTATCTGTGATTGGGGGAGGGGCTGCGGGGCATTGTCAACTATTATTATCTGAATGTCCTCGCGGTCAGGAATACTATCTATCGCCTTTAGCAGTAGTTCGTATCTGTCGCGGAATGGAACTATTACAGAATAATTGTAGTTCATATTGCTTTGCGTTAGGTCCCAGTGCTGTCTGCTATGGCACAAAAGGTTTAGGTTGTGCGTCTCCCTATGCTATTCTTCTTGCTCCGTAGAGTCGGCCACAGGCGCATCGTCGTCTGCCGAAGAGAGAGAGAAAGTGTGCTTTGACAGGTAGGCTATAAGTATTAAGCAGAATATTATTATGGTGCTTTGGAAGTCGAAGAATCGGTAATAGAAAATGCCAAAGGACGGTATGATGCCTAGCATAAATACGATAAGGTAATCGCTGGCATGAATGACGGTGTCGGGGTCGGCAGTGGAGGGTATGAGACCGTAGCAGATGGCAATGAACGCAATAATCCACAAAATCATGCCGGGCAGCGTAAGGTCAAGCAGTACGTCGCCTATGAAGGAAGGAAATACACTGATGTAGAAACCATGCTCGGCGGAGCGCACATTGCGCCTGTCGCTGTCGGAGACAATGCCCAGAGCCAGGCGGTTGTAGAGCGGAAACTCGCGCTCTGTGGAGATGAAGTCAGACTTGGCGTTCTCCCAGAAATAGCAGAAGTTGACATAGCCCTGCCCCACATACTGCATAGCAGCAGCGGCAGGGCCTGCGTAAGACTTGTCAAAACGGTCGGTGGTCACGGCGCTAAGATAGATGACCATTGCCGCTATAAAGGGGGTGGCGGCTGCGGCAAGGGCCAGCTTAACCCTGCCGGTGAGCTTGCGCCAGAACAGTACGAGGGTGAAGGCTGCCATGATTCCCCAAAAGGCAATCTCTGTGCGGTCGGCGGTCTGTGTGGCGGCTATCGGCTTGGAGAGGGAGGTCAGCAGCAGCAGTCCGTTGAACCACCAAGTGCAGCGGTGGTGGGTTATATTGTAGAATGCCAGGGGCAGGGCAAAGATGGTTATAGAGTTGAAGAGATAGATATTGTAGATGATGGGGGTGTTCATCGCCTTCAGCTTGGCAGGCGAGAGCTCTCCTTCATAGACGCTGTGGCGCAGCTCGGCGAAATCGCCGCTGAGGATGTCAAGGGTGGAGTCGGCTACCAGATAGATGTTGAGAATGAGCATCATAATCATGCCGACCCCGAAGACGTCTAATATCCTAGGATTGATAAGCTCCGCGCTTTTTATCTTGGTATTGTTAAAGCGGGTAAATGGCCATATGGTCGCGGTGATGATGGCACAATAGAATACGGTTGGCAGCAGGTTAAACTCTGCGTTGCTGTTGTTGTAGAGAATGCCGCCGTCCTCGCCCAGATAGCCGCCCAGTATGGTAACAATGGCGCACAGGGCGGTAAAGGCGTACAGCGCCGACATATATACAGCCACCGTTACTCCCTCTTGTTTCTTATAGAGGTAGTAGGTCAGCAGGCTGAAGTATATGAACGGCAGCAGGAACATTGGAGTTAGGAGTTAGGAGTTAAGAGTTAGGAGTTAAGAGTTAGGAGTTCGGAATTAGCTTTTAAGCAGTTGCTTGATATGCACCAGGTCGCGCCACCCCAGCAGTAGGGCTTTGGTTTGCTGACGGAAGATGTGGCGATAGGCGGGCACCAGCAGGTCGGCCACATATCCGGCGGCAAGGTTGGCGGCTATGGCTACAAAGGCGGCGGCCATGGCGCCATACTTGGGCAGCAGCCACCAGTTGAGGATGATGCAGACCAGGCATCCCAGCACGTCGCGGAAGAACACCCATTTCTGCAGCCGCTCAACGATAACCATGATGCCACCGCCGTTAGACAGGGCCACGCTGACCATCTTGAAGGACAGCACTTGCAGTATGGCGGCGGCAGGCAGATACTCCGTGCCAAATGTGTAGAGGACTATCCAATAGGAAATGACGGAGACGCCTATGCTGCAAAGGATGCTGACCCACACGGTGATGTTGAGGTACTGCTGCGCCTTTACGATATATACCTCACGGCTCTTGTCAAGCATTTGCACCAGTATGGGCGAGATGGTGTGGGCAATCGTGGCGGGTATGAAAATCATCACCTCCACAAACTTGGCCGCTACCGAGAAATAGCCCACGTCGGCCTTGCCCACCATGCTGCCAATCATCACCTGGTCGATGCGCTGATAGATAATCACGGCGGCGTTGGTCAGCAGCAGGGGGAACGACTCCTTGAGCATAAACTTGGCGTAGGGCAGCGAGAAGCGCCAGTCCTTAAGCCTGCCAATCTTATGACGATAGGATGAGATGTAGCCGCCGGCCAGCAGCACGTGGTCGAAGGCAAAGGCCGCCACAAACCAGGTGAGCGAGCAGTCCATGGCCCACATGGTGAGCTTGATGGCTATGCCTACGAAGGTGCGGAATATCTCCGAGAGGACGATATATTTGTTTTGCACCAGCGAGGTGAAGTAGTTGCGGATGACGATGAAGGAGTTGAACACGATGTAGCTGGAGTACAGGGCGACAAGTCCAATCGTGTAGCTGTCTTCGCTCATTACCACGGCGGTGCCTATGGACAGGGCGATGCAGATAACGCCAAACACCACCTTTATCCAGAAGGCGGTGCCGATGATTGTGTTGACGGGCACCTTGCCGGCAGCCTCTTCGCGCACCTCGATGCTGTCGAGGCCAAAGCTGGCAAGGGTCTGGAAGAGGAAGACATAGCTGATGACGTAGTTCATCAGGCCATATTGTTCCACACCCAGATAGCGGGCCACGATGATGCCCAAAACGAGAGAGCCGACAAGGTTGACAATCTTGCCAGACACAGCCCACAACAGGTTGTTGACTATCTTCTTCTTATTTCCTGAGAGGGAGAATTTCAAGAGGTTTTAGATTTAGAGTCTTCCGTCAATGATTTCGCGGTCCAGTATGCCCTTGACGTCATAGATTACGCCGCCCGGGTTGAGCAGCTGGCGCAGGTCAAGCCCGGTAAACTGACTGTGGGCCACGGCCAATACAATGGCGTCGTAGCGCTGGCCGGTGGGCAGGCTGCCGGTGATGTCGATGCCGTATTCGCGTTTCACGCGCTCAGGGCTGGCCCAGGGGTCGAAGACGGTAATGTTGGGGGTGTATTCGCGGAATGTGGAGTAGATGTCCACCACCTTGGTGTTGCGCACGTCGGGGCAGTTCTCCTTGAAGGTGATGCCCAGTATGAGCACCTTGGCGTCCTTAACCATCACGCCCTTCTTGTTCATCAGCTTGATGGTCTGGTTCGCCACATATTCGCCCATGCCGTCGTTGAGGCGGCGTGCATTGCGCATCACTCGCGGCATCACGCCATAGAGCTGGGCCTTCTGGATAAGGTAGTAGGGGTCAACGCCTATGCAATGACCGCCCACCAGGCCTGGACTAAGCTTAATAAAATTCCACTTGCTGGCAGCCGCATCTATAACGTCGTGGGTGTCGATGCCCATAGCGTTGAATATCTTGGCCAGCTCGTTCATGAAGGCAATGTTGACGTCGCGCTGGCTGTTCTCAATAATCTTTGATGCCTCGGCTACCTTGATGGAGGGAGCCTTGTGGGTGCCGTTGGTGAGCACTGCGTTGTAAACATCGTCAACATAGTCGGCCACTTCGGGCGTGGAGCCGCTGGTGACCTTTTTGATTTTCTCCACAGTGTGAGTCTTGTCGCCCGGGTTGATGCGTTCGGGCGAGTAGCCTGCAAAGAAGTCGGTGTTGAACTTAAGGCCCGACACCTGCTCAATGATGGGCAGGCACTCCTCTTCGGTCACACCGGGATAGACCGTTGACTCATAGACCACCACGTCGCCGCGGCCTATCACCTGGCCCACCACGCGGCTGGCGCCTTGCAGCGGACTGAGGTCGGGGCGGTTGTTGGCGTCAACGGGGGTGGGCACGGCCACTACGTAGAAGTTGCAGTCCTTGATGTCGTCTATCTTGTCGGTGCAGCGAAATCCATGCTTGCTGATGGCCTCCTGCAGCAGGGCGTCGTCCACCTCCAGGGTGCTGTCGTGGCCGGCCATGAGGCTGCTGACGCGGGCGCTGTTGAGGTCGTAGCCAACGGTGGGAAACTTGGTAGAGAAGAGTCGGGCCAATGGCAGTCCCACATAGCCAAGGCCGATAACGGCGATCTTAGTGTCTTTATTCATCTTTAGGGTCGGTTGTCTGAGCGGCAGCAGGGCTGCTGGGGTCGGTGGAGGATGAGGGCTGGCGCTCTGCGGCGGGCTGGCCCTTGAAGGTGCGCTTGAGCTCATCGCCTTTTACCACATAGTATGCCGTGGCCAGGAAGGTAAGTATCATCATGCCCAGCACGAACATTACCCTCTTGGGCCCCGTGGGCTTGACGGGCACGCTGGCGCACTTGAGGGTGGTGAAGGCGGGGGTGGCTTCCTGCACCTTGGCCTTGGCCTGCTCCAGCTGCTGGCTCACGGCGGTATAGACGTTGAAGGCCATCTGCATGTCGTTCTCCAGATTGTCGCGCTGCGAGATGTAGGTCTGCAGTATCATGTCGCGGTGGCTGTCGGCATACTGGCTGTAGGCCTTCATGGTCTTGTCGTAGTCTTGTTTGGCCTTGGCCTGCAGTTTCTCGTAGTATTCCACGTCGCCGCGGGCCTTGCTGGTGCGGTAGTCGGTGATGTATTGCTGCAGCCTGGCTCTGACGGTGTCGGCCATCGAGGCGGCAATCAGCGGATCCTGGTCGGTCACGTGGATGGTGATGACATAGCTGCGGCGGTCAACGGAGCAGGTGATAAGCTTGCTGATTTTCTCGGCCATGTTGTAGTCGTCCTCGCTGAGGCGGAAGGGGTTGGCATGCTTGTAGTCGCCCTGCTGCTTGGCCTTGGGCTTGCTGAAGAGGTTCTTGATGCTGTTTCTCACCCATTTGGCGAGTGTCTTCCACCAGGGGTTCTGCTGATGCTTGGCGAGGTAGGTGTGGTAGTCGGTGTCAATGAGCCCGTCCTGGCTCTTGACCCTCACGGGGAAGAGGCTTACCACAAATTGCTTCGACTCAATCAGGTCGGGGTAGAGCGAGGGCGATATGGCGTCGTCGCCGGCGCCGTTGCCCATGTTGATGCCAAACGACGAGGCAAACGAGGCCAGCGACCCGGCGCTGGCGGCATTGCCAAACTCTGGGGCCATGGTCACCTCGCAGGTGTAGGTGCGGGGCACACACATGATGAGTGCGCCAAACACCACTGCTGCCAGCAGCAGGTTGCGAATTATCAGTTTCTTGCGGGTGAGCAGCTTCCTTATTATCTTGCCCAGGTTTATGTTGGTTTTCTTCTTTTCCATATCGTTGTTAACTTTCGCACTCTCGAACTTTCTAAACTACTTCATCAGGTTGATAAGACTCACAATCATGGTGGCTATCGAGGTGGTGCCGGTGCCGATGGCCATCTTCTCGGCGGCTGACAGCTTCTGGCCCTCCTCCTTGGTGGGTACCACTATCTCGCATCCGGGCTGCACGGCCTTTGACGAGCTGCGGTCAATCTTCTCTACGGCTCCGTTGGCATAGACCACATATACGGCCCTCTTCTTGGCCCTGTTGGCAAAGCCGCCGGCGTGGTTGATATAGTATTTTAGCTTCTCGCCCTTCTTGTAGTTCATGCTGATGGGGTAGGACACCTCGCCGCTCACCTTCACGGTGTTTGTAAACTGCGGTATGCTGAGCACGTCGCCTTTGCGCAGCACTATGTCGTAGTCGCCGCCAGGGTTGGCCACGGCCTTGTCCAGGTCAACGGCCACGGGGTAGCTGTCGTCAAGGTTCATCTTCATGTTGAGCAGGGTGTCGGCTTTCTCAAAGTCCATGTTGGCGTTCTCCGACTTGAGGGCCTGCTCGTAGAGCTGTATCTGGGCCTGGCGCAGGGCGTTGTCGCGCTGTATGCGCTCATCGTCGGTGAGGCGGCGCATCAGTCGGGCTCCGGGCACATAGGCCAGTGTGGTGAAGCCTCCGGCGGCCTTCACCAGGTCGCTGAGGCGATAGTCCTTCTTGGTCATGGTGTATTGGCCGGCAAAGTTGATACAGCCGCCGATGCTCACGTTCTGCTGCTCCTCGTAGCCCGGGCTGCGGCGGATGTAGATTTCGTCGAAGGGCTTGAGGTAGAAGGTGGTGTCCTTAATCAGGCGGAAGTTCTCGTCCAGCTGGAAGGAGAACTGCTCAGCCAACCGGTCGTCGTCGTTGGTGGCGGTGGGGTTGGAGATGCGGCGATAGACATTGACGTGGGCCAGGCTGGCGGCCTCGGTCATGCCTCCGGCCTGCAGGATAATGTCTTGCAGGGTGGTATTGTCGGCATAGGGATACTGGCCGGGATAGACCACCTCGCCCTTCACGTTGAAGTTCCACTTGCCGCGCATCTCGGTCTTGCTGGGCACAAAGAGCATGTCGTTCTTCTGCAGGGCTATGTCGGCCACTGTGCCGTCCATGATGCCCTTGAGGTCCACGCCCACCATCTCGAGGCTGAGGTCCTCCTTCTGGCGGTGCATCACGGCACGCTCCTGGTAGGCATCCTCCCTCAGGCCGTCGGCGGCCTCAATCAGTTCCTTGACGCTCTGTATGTTGTTGCCGAGCTGAAACTGGCCTGCATGGTTGACGGCGCCGCGCACCTCCACCATGTTGCTGTACTTCATCACCACGCTGTCCACATAGACTTCATCGCCGTCCTTGACGATAAATCCGCCCATGTCAAACTCGCCGATGGTGTGTATGCTCCTTTCGTCGCCGGCCTTGCGCGACAGTCTTACGTTCTTGGTGTAGGCATCGCCGGTGTAGCCGCCGGCAAACCTGAGCAGCTGCTTCACGCTCTCATTGTCGCGCATCTCATAGTACATGGGGCGCTTCACCTTGCCGTCTACCTGCACCAGGCAGTCGTAGGGGCCCACCACGATGATGTCCTTGTCCTGCAGTCTTACGTCGCTGGAGCTGTTGCCGTTGATGAGGTAGTCATAAACGTCCACGGTGGCCAGCACGCGGTTGTTGCGATAGACCTTGATGTTGCGCAGCGTACCTATGTCGTTGATGCCGCCGGCGGAGTAGAGGGCGTTGAAGGCCGAGGCCAGTCCGCTGAGCGAATAGGTGCCGGGCATCTCAACCTCGCCCACCACCTGCACCTGGATGGTGCGTGTCTGGCCTACCGCCAGGCTCACCTTGCTGCCGGCGTAGTATTGGCCCAGCTTGCTCTTGATGGCTGCCGTGGCTGCCTGCACGCTGAGGCCGGCCAGGCGGATGGGACCCACCTCGTCAATCACTATCACGCCGTCGGGCGACACGGTGCAGTCGAAGGTCTTCTGGCTTGCGCCCCACACGTCGATAATCACCTGGTCGCCGGCACCGAGGGTGTAGTTGGCGGGCGTGGCCATATTCATGTTTGGCTCAAAGGTGAGGTTCTCCTTATTGAATATGTCGTGGCCGAATATCTTCTTCGAGGTGGTGAGGCTCTCCATGTAGATCAGCAGGGAGTCCTGCGTCTGCTCAGTGTAGAGGCCCACGTTGTTGATATTCTCATAGGGCGGCACCACGGGGCGCATCTGCTCCTGGTGGGCGTCGTTGGCCTGCTGGGCCTGCTGGGCCTGCTGGGTCTTGCGGTTGCGCTCGATGGTCTTGCCCAGGGGCGAGTTGGGGTCAGCAATGGTGTTCTGGCCTGAGAAATAGTTCTTCCTCACCCTGTTGAGCTGGTTGATGGTCACACCTTTGCCCAGCAGGTTTCTTACGATTATCTGCTGGCTCGTTCCTTTGCTGACCTCGCTGCTCAGGTAGGCAGCCACTTGCTGGTCGGTCATCTGGCTCTGGGCCCATGCGCTGCCAGAGCCCATGAGCAGGATGGCGGCGATAATGAATAGTGATTTTCGTATCATAGTTTTGCTTATAAACAAGGATTTATCTGTGCATCTCTTATACTGTTCTCGGGAAGCTGAGAAGGTGCCCCAGCCCAATCTTGAGCCTCACCAGATAGTTGGTGAGGCTGGCCATCAGGATGACCGAGCGGGTGGTGTGGCAGTAGTTGCGGTAGTAGTAGAGGTTGCTGACATTCTGCCACTTGAGGATGGCCCTCTTCTTGCTATACTTGCTGGTGGTCATGCCGTGGGCGTGTATCACGTTCACGCTGGGCAGGTAGTAGGCCTTCTTGTCGATGGCCTTCATGCGCTCTGCCAAAATCTTCTCCTCGGCATAGAGGAATGTGTTGGGGTCAAACATGTCGCACCGGTAGAAGTCGGAGGCGCGGACAATGAAGAAGCAGCCCAGCACGAAATAGTGGAACCCCTCGGTGGCCTTTTGCGCATAGTCCATGTGGAAACGCTCCACCTGCTTCTTCTTAGACAGGAAATAGGCCGACCAGTGCTTGGCCACCTCGCGGTCCCAGCACGAGTGGTAGCAGCAGGGACTCTGCTCTACGCCGTCGGGGCCCAGCACCTTGGGGCCAATCACTCCGGCCTCGGGGGTGACGTGCAGCTTCTGTATCAGCTTGCCCACCACATTGTTGTCGGGTATCTGTATGTCGTTGTTGGTAAACAGAATGTAGTAGGGGTCAAACACCCTGCGGCTGAACTCGGCACCAAGGTTGTTGCCGCGCGCAAAGCCCAGGTTCTCGTCTGACGACACCACAAAGACATCCTGGTCGGCATTACACTCGGCCTCAATGTCGGTGATCAGCGCGGCGTTGAGACTCTTGCAGAGCGCAGCGTTGCTCTCCGGCGTGGCCGCATTGTTCACGATAACCGTCTTGTGCGGGATAGCTACCTTTACCAATTCGTTCTTTACAAAACTGGACGTCAGGGCATCCATTTTGTAATTGACAATTATGACAGATAGCAAAGAAGACATATCTAGCAATGAGGTTTTATGGCGGTTTTTTATAATTGGTTTGCAAAGGTACGCAAAAAAAAGGATATGGCATCCAATCAATCGCGCCTTATTACCTTATTAAACGCGAAAAGGGCGATTATATTGCTTTTGCGTAGCAAAAAAGAAGGCTAAATTCTGCGTTACCCGTGCCCGGTTTGGCACAACAACTGCACCTAAGTAAAAATAATTCGCAGAAAAACGGCCTTCCCAGCCCCTGAGATTTGAGCGTACGCTCGCCAATTGGTTGCGGCCCCGAAATGGCGCAAGCATGGCCTTTTTGGTAACTGCCTGTCTGTTAGTTGGTTGCGGCCTCGCAGAATCCACTCCCAACCTCCCCGCCGCGGAGAGCCGTCTCGCAGAAAATAATCGCGAGGGAAAGCAAAACTAAAAGCCTTGAAAAAAAATCTAAGAGCCTCGAAACCAAATCTAAGAGCCTTGAAAATGACGGCTCGAGGCTCTTAGATTTTTTTTCCACGG
>CADAJV010000048.1 GCA_902788275.1 uncultured Bacteroidales bacterium
TTTATTTTTTTATAGGCAATGACACAGATGTTGGCACAGAGAGAGCATGACTATTTCGCAGAGACTGTAATCTGTGCCAACTGCTATATTGTTGCCTTAATTTTTCTCTGACGGGAGCCAATTTAACACTGCCGGGAATGAAATAAAGTGCGAGAAGCCTGACTTTTTTCGCGAGGAAACTGACTTTTGTCGCGCAGAAGTTGAATTTAATCGCGCAGAAGTTGAATTTAATCGCGCCGAAACTGAAGTTTAATCGCGATTAAATTTTAATTTCCTCGCGAAAAAATTCAGCGCTGACGGCTTTAACTTCCTTTTTGACAGCAGAAAACTCCGCGTGTACGGGCTCCGTTGTCGCTTGCTCGCGTTTCGTTTGTTTTTTCATGTGCAAAAATTGTTTCCCCGCGCAGATTCTTTTTTTCTTCACGCGCATTCTTTGTTTTTGTCCAGCTTTTGCTGTCGCCTTCACGCCTTGTCATGGGGCCGCAATGTGCCTTCTTCTCGTCTGCGGGCGGTGAAAAAATGGCGTGTGTGATTTTTTTTGCATAATTCCACCTCAAAAAATTGGTGGTGAAGAAAAGGTTGACTATATTTGCAATGAAAGATTCCGTGAAGCGCAGCGGCGCTACGGTAAAGTAAACTTCTTTATTAAACCCTTAAACTCATTTGTTATGGACAGAGGAGAAAGAAGAGAAATCAAGGAGCGGAAGTGGACTTCCAAGCTCAAGAAGATGTACCAGGGAGGCTGGAAGAGCTTCCTGAAGGTTAAGACCTCGGGCAAGAAGCCGGAGGATTACAATGAGGCTGAGTCTTTCAGGGATTTGGAGGGCTCGAAGAGAGGAGTGAAGTACAAGAATACCGGCACCATCAAGCGCGATGCCAAGCAGATAAGTGCTAAGGATCAGCACAAGCGCGATGTCAAGAACAAGTCGCTCTCCATAGAGGAGCAGCAGGAGCTGGACGAGGTGACGCTTAAGGAAAAAGAATAGAATAATCAGATAAAGAAATCACGTTAGGGAAAAATACAACGAGGCCGCCGCGATTCAATCGAATCGCGGCGGCATTTCTTTTAGGCTGTCCCTGACATCCGGACTTGGATATTGTGTCCGGCATCATGCCGGTGGGTCATCCGGAGTTGGATATAGATTTCGGCATCATGCCGGCGGGGTTAGTCGTTTTCGGGGCGGAGCTGGCGAACTACTGCACCGGTGCGCCACATCTCGCTTTCGCGCAGAGCCTTGAGTTCCTGTTCCAGACCGGCGCGATAGTCGGGCTTGGAGTTGGAGTCGATGGATATCTGTGCCTCGGTGCCCTCCTTGACGCTCTGGTAGAGCTTCTGCATCACGGGCTTGATGGCGTCGTGGAAACGGGGATACCAGTCGAGGGCTCCGCGCTGGGCGGTGGTGGAGCAGTTGGCGTACATCCAGTCCATGCCCTTGGCTGCAAACAGCGGCATGAGCGACTGGGTAAGCTCCTCAACGGTCTCGTTGAAAGCCTCTGAGGGGGTGTGGCCGTTCTCGCGGAGCACCTCATACTGCGCAAGCAGCAGGCCCTGGATGGCGCCCATCAGTGAGCCGCGCTCGCCGGTGAGGTCAGAGGTGGCCTCGCGCTGGAAGGTGGTCTCGAAGAGGTAGCCCGAGCCGATGCCGATGCCGAAGGCCAGCACCTTCTCCTTGGCGTTGCCGGAGGCGTCCTGATAGACAGCGTAGGAGCTGTTGAGGCCGCGGCCCTCAAGAAACATGGTGCGCAGCGAGGTGCCGGAGCCCTTGGGGGCCACCATGATGACGTCGATGTCGGAGGGAGGTACTACGCCGGTGCGGTCGTTCCAGCAGATGGCAAAGCCGTGGGAGAAATAGAGGGTCTTGCCGGGGGTTAGGTACTGCTTGATGCGGGGCCACACCTCTATCTGCGCTGCATCGCTGAGCAGCATGCAGACGATGGTGCCCTTCTCGGCTGCCTCCTCAAGGGAGAAGAGGGTCTTGCCGGGTACCCATCCGTCCTCTACGGCCTTCTGGTAGGTCTTGCCCTGGCGCTGGCCAACGATCACGTTAAATCCGTTGTCGCGCAGGTTGCAGGCCTGGCCGGGTCCCTGCACGCCGTAGCCGAGCACGGCGATGGTTTCATTCTTGAGCACTTCGCGTGCCTTCTCGAGAGAGAATTCTTCTCTTGTGGCGACTTCTTCTATTACGCCGCCGAAATTGATTTTTGCCATAGTTATGGAAATATTACAGGTTGTTTATCTTTTCCAGATATTCGTCGAGTAGTTCGCGACGGGTCTTGGTTACCGCAATGGCTCCGCACCTCACAAACTGGATTACACAGTCGAAGGTGTTGAGCGAGGTGTAGAGCGAGTCGATGTCCTCGGGTAGTCCGGTGAAGTTGACGATGCTATATGTCTCGTTGACTTCTACTATCTTGGCGGAGTGTTGGCGAATGGTGAGCGAAATGTCGGGCTGCTCAAGCAGTTTGGGGGTGCTGAGCTTGAAGAGCGCAACCTCCTGAATGAAGATTTGGTCGGACGTGTAGTAGCGCGCCTGCAGTACATCAATCTTCTTCTCTATCTGCTTGGTGATGAGCTGCACCGTCTCCTCATCGCAGTAGCAGGTGATGGTATATTTGTGTACGCCGGGTGTGCTGCTGGAGCACACGTTGAGGCTTTCAATGTTTACCTGACGGCGTGTGAACACGGCGGTTATCTGGTTGAGGATACCCGCGTAGTTCTCGGAGTAGGTTATGATGGTGTAGAGCGTATCCATGGTTCTTGGTCTTTACTTGATTTCCAGCATCATTTCATCAACGTTGGCTCCCGGCGGTGTCATGGGCAGCACGTTGTCTTCCTCCATCACTGCGCACTGCAGCAGGAAAGGGCCGTTGGTCTGCAGCATCTCGCAGATGGCATCGTCGAGGTCCTGGCGCTCCACCACGGTGCGCGACTTGATGCCGTAGCCTTCGGCTATCTTCTCGTAGTCAGGGTTGAGCATAGGGGTGAAGGAGTATCGTTTGTTGAAGAACAGATACTGCCACTGGCGCACATTGCCGAGGTAGTTATTGTTGAGCAGGATTATCTTGACGGGTGAGTGCTGCTCCATGATGGTGCCCAGCTCTTGGATTGTCATCTGCAGGCCGCCGTCGCCAACAAAGAGGCAGATGGTGCGCTCAGGGGCACCGAAAGTGGCGCCGATGGCGGCAGGCAGGCCGAAGCCCATGGTGCCGCACCCGCCGGAGGTAAGCACCGAGCGGCTCTGGGTGAACTTGAAGTAGCGGCAACCAAAGAGCTGATTCTGGCCCACGTCGGTGACAAGCACGGCCTTGTTTTCCGTAAGCTCGCTCACGCGGCGTACCACCTCGCCCATAAGCAACGGGCCCTTGACGGGATGGATGGCGGGCTCAATGACTTTTTCGTTCTCTTGCTGCTCGTAAAGGCTGAAGCGTGCTATCCACTCGCTATTGTCAGCAGGCTGCACATGCTTGGCCACGGCGGCAAGGGTCTGCTTGCAGTCGCCCAGTACGGCGAGGTCTGCGTGTACGTTCTTGTTTATCTCAGAGGGATCTATCTCAAAATGGATAATCTTGGCCTGGCGTGCATAGGTTGCTATGTTGCCTGTAACGCGATCGTCGAAACGCATGCCTACGGCAATGAGCAGGTCGCACTGGTTGGTGAGCACGTTGGGCCCCAGATTGCCGTGCATGCCAAGCATGCCCTTGTTGAGGGGATGGTCAGAAGGGATGGCACTGAGACCGAGCATGGTGCAGCCAACGGGGATGTTGGCCTTCTCAATCAGAGCTAGCAGCTCCTGGCGAGCATTGCCAAGCTCGATGCCCTGACCGACGAGCATGAAAGGACGCTCGCTATGGTTGATGAGCTTTGCAGCGGCCTTGACGGCAGCCTCGTCTATCTGTGGAGCCGGCCTGTAGGAGCGAATGAAGTCAACGTGCTTTGGCTGATATTCTGTAAGGTCAGTCTGAGCATTCTTTGTAAAGTCGAGCACTACGGGGCCTGGCCTGCCCGACTTGGCGATATAGAAAGCGCGGCTTACGGCCCATGCCACGTCCTCAGCACGGCGAATCTGGAAATTCCACTTGCTGATAGGCTGTGTTACGCCAATCACGTCAACCTCTTGGAAGGCATCGGTGCCAAGGAAGTTAGCGCCTACCTGACCGCAGATGACCACGATGGGCGTTGAGTCAATCATGGCATCAGCCACGCCGGTAACGGTGTTCATGGCACCAGGGCCGGAGGTGACAATGGCGCAGCCCACCTTGCCACTGACGCGGGCATATCCCTGGGCTGCGTGGACAGCGCCCTGCTCGTGGCGTACCAAGATGTGGTTGATGGTGTCGCGATGGTCGTAGAGTGCATCGTAGGAGGGCATGATTGCTCCGCCTGGATAGCCGAAGAGCGTGGTTACACCCTCGTGTTCAAGGCTGCGCATCAGTGCCTCAGCGCCTGTAATCTTATCTGTTGGCATTGCTGTGTTGGGGTTATAGGAGCTATAGATATTATAGGTACTATAGGGTGATTTAGTTGCTAAATGGTTTTAATCAATAATCCTGACTCCACCCTTGTCGGCACTGCTGACCGACTGGGCATAGGCGCGGAGGGCCTTGCTGACGGTGCGTTGGCGTTTGAGCGGCTGCATGGGGCGGGCGGCAAGTTCCTCGGGGGTGAGGCGCACATTGATGGTGCGGTTGGGGATGTCGATGTCAATGATGTCGCCGTCCTTAATCTTGCCGATATTGCCGCCGCTGGCTGCCTCGGGTGAGATGTGGCCGATGCTGAGTCCGCTGGTACCGCCAGAGAAGCGGCCATCGGTGATGAGGGCGCACTCCTTGCCCATGTGCATGGACTTAATATAGGAGGTGGGGTAGAGCATCTCCTGCATGCCGGGGCCGCCCTTGGGCCCCTCATGGGTGATGACCACTACGTCACCTTTCTTGACCTTGCCGCCGAGTATGCCTTCGCAGGCATCTTCCTGGGAGTCGAAGACCACGGCGGGGCCGGAGAACTTCCAGATGCTTTCGTCAACGCCGGCAGTCTTGACTACGCAACCGTCCTGTGCTATGTTGCCGAAGAGGATGGCCATGCCGCCGTCCTTGGTGTAGGCATGGTCAATGGAGCGGATGCAACCATTGGTGCGGTCAGTGTCGAGGGTTTCGTAGGTGCAATTCTGGGCGCCGAGCTTAGTGCAGAACTTGCCGCCGGGGGCGGAGGAGTAGATGCGCAGAGCCTCGGGGTCGATATTGTCTTTAAGGATGGAGTATTTCTCAATGTCCTCAGCCAGTGTGTGGCCGTTGACGCGGCGTACGCCGGTGTCTATCAGGCCGCCTTTGGCCAGTTCGCCGAGCAGGTTGAGCATGCCGCCGGCGCGACCGCACTCCTGTACTGAATATTTCTGGCTGTTGGGGGCCAGTTTGCAGAGAAACGGGGTTTTGCGTGAGAGGGCGTCGATGTCGGCCATAGTGAAGTCAACACCGGCCTCCTGAGCTACAGCCAGCAGATGGAGCACTGTATTGGTGCTTGCGCCCATGGCGATGTCGAGGGTCATGGCATTGAGGAAGGCTGCCCGTGTGGCAATGCTGCGCGGCAGTACGCTGGTGTCGCCGTTCTCGTAGTAGGCCAGCGCATTCTTGACAATCTGTCGAGCGGCGGCCTTCATCAGTTCCACACGGTTGGCGTGAGTGGCAAGGATGGTACCGTTGCCGGGTAGCGAGAGACCGATGGCCTCAGTCAGGTTATTCATTGAGTTGGCCGTGAACATGCCGGAGCAGCAGCCGCAACCCGGGCAGGCGCGGTTCTCTATCTCGGCGAGGTCGCTGTCGCTGACGGTGGGGTCGGCACCCTTGATCATGGCTATTACAAGGTCGAGGTTTTCGCCCTTGTAGCTGCCAGCCTCCATGGGGCCGCCGCTGACAAATATGGCGGGAATGTTGAGGCGCATAGCGGCCATGAGCATTCCAGGGGTAATCTTGTCGCAGTTGGAGATACAAATCATGGCATCGGCCTTATGACCATTAACCATATACTCTACTGAATCGGCAATGATGTCGCGGCTGGGCAGTGAATAGAGCATGCCGTCGTGCCCCATGGCTATGCCGTCGTCAATGGCTATGGTGTTGAACTCGGCAGCATAGCACCCCAGGCGTTCAATCTCCTGCTTGATGATTTGGCCAGCCTCATGCAGATGGGTGTGGCCGGGCACAAATTGGGTGAATGAGTTGCAGATGGCGATGATGGGCTTGCCAAACTGCTCACGTTTCATGCCATTGGCCACCCAGAGGGCACGGGCACCGGCCATGCGGCGTCCCTCGGTGCAGATACTGCTGCGTAGTTTTATCTTAGTCATTTCTTTAATGTTGATTATGCTTCCGCAGGGGGAAGGAACAGTTTTCGCTTGTTTGAACTACAAATTTCGTGATTTCTTTTCATATTGTTTGTGATTTATGAGGGGAAATATGAAAAATATAATAAAATGGCCATGTTTGGTGCACTTTTGTCAACCAAATATGGCCATTTTCAGTATGGAATGTTCTGTTGTGCCGTCTATCTGCGTCCTGATCTTACCACTCCGCCGCTTCCGCTGCGTGCAGGTTGCTGTGGAGCCGGTGCTGTTTGAACCGGCTTGCTCTGGTTGCGGTCGTTGATGCGCGGGCTATTGACGTTGGGTCGTTCGCTGCGATATCGCGGATCGCTGGCGCGGTTTTGCTGATTGCGGTTGGGATAGTAGTTAGGCCGCGGTTTTGCTGGCTGGGTGCGCTGGCGTATGTTGGCACCGAAGTCTGTACGACGGCGCATGTCAAAGTCACGGGTTTCGCGTATGCGAACAGCTGCACGGTAGCGGCGGTCGATGGCGTAGCGACTGCTATAGTAACCGGCAGAGTAATGGATGCGTGAGTGGCCTCCGCGATAAACGTAGAACACGCTTGGGCGGTCGAAGTAATAGAACGACCGGTTGGTATAGACATTGTAGATGCGCAGATGCCATCCGCTACGGGTGGTGTAGATAGGGCGGAAGAAATAATCTGCGTTGAGGAAACGCTCATACTGCACATAGTCCAGGATGTGGCGGAGGTCCTCATTGCGATAGTCAAGGTAGTCGTAGTATCTGTCGATGGCATCCACGTAGCCATATACCACGTCGTCCATCACACGGTCAACAGCATACAGGAAGTCGTAGTTGACTTCGTAACAGTCGTCATATTGCATGGGCGTGAGGTCAAGCTCGTAGGCCATGCGGTCGCTGAGGAAGCGCGCATAGTCGCGCAGCCTCGTTTCGCTCAGAGCCATCATGTTGAGGCTGAGCAGGGCAAGCATCGTTGCCAATACAATCTTCTTCATAATGGTAGAGTTTTAGGGGTTAGACTTTTGTTCTGATGTTGGGCCGTTACTGCTCGGCGTGGCTGCGGTTGCGGCCCTGCTTTACGATAACGGGCGCTTTCTTTATGCTCTTGGACTTGGCTGTGCCCTCGAACTGCTTGGAGTAGTAACTGTTATCATAATAGACATCGTAGCCATACCAGCCGCTCTCAATCCACATTGTCGGAGTCCAGTAATAGTAGTCAGTAAGTTTGCTCATGCGGAAGCGGGTGTTGCTGTCGCCGAAGTAGCCGCTGAAGTAGGTGTTGTCGAGCCTGTAGTCGCGTATAAAGGTATCGAGATTGAGGTCATCGTAATAAGAAAGGTATAAAACACCGTCTCTAATCTCCCAGTCAAACTTATACCACAGATAGCGATAGTAACTGCGCACGCGGCCGCTGGTGTCCCAGCTGTAGTAATCCTCCTGATAGCCTATGCCATGAGTGGCGTTGTTGTGAGCAGGCTCAAGGCGGATGTAGGTGTAGTCAGCATCGAAGATATAGCCGTCTTCGTCTTCATACCACATGCCCCAGTCTCCCTCCCAATCACCAGAGAGTACACGAGCCTCGTTCTCGTCATCGCTATTGCATGAGGAGAATGCAAATGTTGCCGCCAGGGCAACCGACATTATAAAAAATAGTTTTTTCATATCTCAAATGTTTATGGTTAATAATCTTTTAAGTGTTGTGCGGACTGGTAAAATACGTAATCTTGTCGCAAAGATAATTCTTTTTATTAACCTCTGCGTAAAAATAAAAGGAAAAAATTACTGTTGCTAACATTTTTTTGCATGGAGTGACATAATTAGATGTTTTTGCGGTAATCAACCAAAAACCGGCACCCGCATGAGCGGAGTGCCGGCCACAATTATGAAAGAAACTTTCGTGTACTTGTTTGGGTTGCTACCTTATTAATATGTAGTGTAAGATATTAATAGAATATGTAGCGGCTGTCGCTTACCTTGGCTTTCTGCTTGAGGTAGGTGATGATGGGGCTCTCGCCGTAGTACTGGCGCGGGTTGAGTGCCATGCCTGCATGGGCGCGGGCTGCGCCGGTCATGTACTGCTGCTCATCATATTTGGCCTCAGCGTTCTTGTTCTCAGCGATAACCTGGAAGGCGAAGACTGCATCCCTGCCCTTGAGCGGGCCTACAAACTGGTTAGCCTTAGCCTTGCTTACGGCACCGAGGATAACGGGGTCAAACTGGTTGTCAGCATAGAAGTTCACATTCTTGGCGGAGTCGGAAACGGCACCCTTCTGGGCCATAACCTGACTGATGGTCTTGGCTCCCTTGAGCTTGGCCATGATGGCGTCAGCCTTCTTGTCGCGCAGCACCTCAGCCTTGATGATGTCCTTGACGTCCTCAAGCGGCATGTAGCCCTGCTTGTGGGACTTGGTTACACCTACCACGAGCAGGTGGTTGCCGTTGTCACAGACATAGAGCGGTGAAATCTGGCCGTCCTCAGCCTCGTCGAAGATCCACTTCTTAGCGTCATTGCTAATCCAGCGCATCATGTGGCGGTCCATACCCGGCTGGCTGAAATACTGCATTGAGAAGAAGTCCTCGGTGGTGATGCCGTTGAGGGTCTGCACGTTGTAGCCCGCCTTGGCGGCATTCTTCTCCATAGATTCGATGGTCTTGTTCTCGGCAATAAACTTGCTGAACTTATTGTATTCAGCCTTGCTGGTTTCAGGACTGTAGTTGACCGGGCACTTGATGACGGCGGCGTTGTACTTGGTTACCATATTCTTGCGGTCGGTGACCTGCAGAATGATGTTGCCCTGTGCAAACTCCAGATTGGTAATCTCGCCCACGGCCATGCTTTGGGCTTTGTTGACGAAAGCAAGGTTGTCGTCATCCATGCTGGCATTCTCATACATCTTACTTACGAGCCATGTGGAGTCGCCGGTCTGCTGATACTTCTTGGCCATCTCTGCAAAGTTTGCGCCACCCTTGATGGCGGTGTAGATGGAGTCAGCACGCTTGCGGGCGTCTTCGAGATCCTTGCCGCCCACCTGAATCTGGCGAATCTGGATGGAGTCGGGGGCCTGAGTCTTGGCAATGAGGCGTATGATGTTCTGGGTATTGTCGGCTACGGTGTAGAAAGGACCTTTCACTGCGCCTACACCCATGGAGTCAAGCATTGCGCTGATGTCAGAGGGGAATGCATCAGCTGTGCGGGGGATGTCAATATAGTTTACCGATGACTGTGAGCGGCGAACAACGCTGGCTACATCGTCTGTGCTGGCAATCTCCTGGGCGAAGCCGGCCATCTTCTTGTCGAGTTCGGCCTTGTCGGCGGTGCTGGCCTTGACGGTTACGGCAACATACTTGATGTCCTTTGCGTCGGCTGAGAGCTTGAAGTTTTCCTTCAATTCGTCATATTTGGCCTTCAACTCTTCGTCGCTTACCTTTACCTCATTGTCGTTGATGGAGGTGTAGGGTATTGCTGCCAGCATGAGGTCCTTGCTGGTGGCGGTGGCATCGTAGGCCATCTTGCCCTCCACGGGGTTAGAGGTTACAGACATCTGCAGCAGGGCATTGTACTTCTGCTGGAGGATGGTCTCCTTGAGAGTCTTCTCTACGAACTGCCAGTAACTGTAGATCTTGTCATACTGCTCGCGGTACTGCTCGGGCACCTGTGAGTTGCCTGCCTGCATCTTCTTGTATTCGTCGAGGAAGTTCTTGAGCATTGCGGCGTCGAAGCGGCCGGTCTGCTGGTTTACGAAGGGGCTCTGTGCAAGCATGGGGTTGTTGCCCTCGGCCAACACGTTGCGCATCTCCTGATCCGTAACGGTCAGACCCAGCTTAGTGGCTTCGGCCTCAATCAACTTGTTGGTAACGAAGCTCTGCCAAACTTGCTCCTTCAAAGCGGCGTCTTCGTCATCGGTAAATGTGGTCTTGCCCTGCGTCATCTGGATGTAGGACTTGTAGGCCTCTATCAACTGGCTGTACTCCTGTGAGTGGATTTTCTTGCCGTCGACGGTGCCTACTACACCACTGTTTTGGTTTCTCTGAGCCTCGGTAGCGCGGAAGAACTCCTCGGTGATAAAGGCGAGGAGGGCAATACCAATTACTGCAATCAGCAACTTACCGTGCTTTCTAATTCCTTGAATAGCTGCCATATTTATGTGTTTTTTTGTTTATTTCGTTATGTTGATGTTTTGGGTCTCAATGGGTGTGAAAATGCTGCCGTTTGTTGCCTGTTTCATGTTCCGGACAATGGCTTATGGGTGCATTTTCGTATTTCGAGCGACAAAATTAGGAAAAATATTGAATATAATAATTGTTTTCGCTCTACTTTTTGCTTAAACCCTATAAAAATAAGTGGAAAATGTGCTCTTGCAAATCACAATTACTTAAAATGTCCACCCGGGGGCAGGTTTGTGGATGGGGGAGCCGTAGCCTTTTGCGGTGAACGCGGCGGTATCACTGCTGAAGGCTCTGGCACTTCGTTTTGTTCGGCTGTCTTGATAGAATCGGTGGTCTCGTCGTCGGCCTCCTGAGGTATGGGGAAGACGGCGCGGGAGTTATTGATAATATAGTGGCGCATTTGCTCGTCTGAACGGAAGCTGGTGCCCTCCACTTCTTTGTCGGGAGTCTTGAGGTGTGAATAGACGTTTGAGTAGAATTCATGAGTGTGCATGTCCCAGTAGAGCAGCTCGGAGTTGAAGATTGTGCCGTCCAGGTTCCACACTTTGACGCGCCCCCTCAACTCCCACAGGTTTTGGTTATACCAGTAGGCGGTGTCGGCGGTCACGTACATCTCGATGTGAAACTTTTGGTCAAAGCGCTCTAGGAGCAGACCCTTGGGGAAAGAGTGGCGTGGCGGGTTGGTGCGGTCATAGATACGCCATTCTTCTGTCACCACCTTGTAGCGTATCAGCCCGGAGTCGGAGATGAGCTTGCTTACTCCGTAGGTGGTCATCACTGAGGCGGAGTCTCGCTGCCTTACGGCATTGGCTGAAGGCGGCCGGCCATCGCTGCACGCCAGCAGCAGACCTGTCATCACTGTTAACAGAGCAATAATCCTTGTCATCCTTATTCCTCTTCTCCTTACTCCTTGCCCTTAAATTGCTGTTTATTTTACCTTCCACTGCTCAAACCATCGGGCGCTGAACGTCAGGCCGAGACAAAGGCGCAGATAGTCTTCCTTGAGGGCTCCGGCTGTGGAGGCCTTCATGTGTTCCCACTGGGCGGAAATGTTTAGTACAGAGTGACTGGTGTATTTGTTGACGATGGGTATGGCTGCGCCTGCGCTGAGCATGAATGACTTGGGACCGTTCTCGCCGTTTACCTTGGCATAGGGTGTGGAGTAAGCCACACCGGCGCGGTAGCAGATGTGGTCTCTCACCCTCATACCGCGTGGATTGGGCACGAATTCTACTCCGGCAGCCAGGCGGTGACGGTTTTGGAATACTTTCCAACTGCGGGCATACACGATGTTGCCGCCGCGTTCACGCAGGGCGGGGAAACGGCATTTTTCCCAGGCCTGCAGGGTGTAGTCCACGGCTACGGTCCACTGATAGTCGTGACACCAGCTAAGGCCCGCACCAAAGGTGGTGGGCAGTTCATAGGCATTGCCTATTCTGGTGGTGTCGGCGCTGCTGCCGGTGATGGTGTTAATCTGTTGGTTTATAAAGGTTGCCTTCTGATTAATCCTCTGCCCCGGGCTATAGGTCAGACCAAGCACTACGCGGTCTTTCTTGCCGAATTTATGTTCGGCCTGCAGGCCGAAATCGACGGCCGCTGCATTAAGGCGGCCGCTATATTTGCGGGTCAAGGTCTGTATGCTTGTCTCACTGTAGGTTACCGTTGATGAGTGGTCATAGTCGCCCCAGATGTACTTGACGTTGGCACCGATGGACACTGGTTTGAGAGGCTGCCAGCCAATGCCGCCATACAGTTCGTGGAGACCGCCGTTGCCGCTGTAGGTGGATGTGGTGGTCTTCACGCCAAGGCCGTCAATGTCGGGCATCTCGGTGGTGGACTGGAAATCATAGCCGATGGTGCTCAAGGGCCTGAGGCCAAGGGAGAACCCTAGCCCCTTGCCGAAACGGAAGGCTGCTGCTGCATAGTCGAGGGTAGAGTTGTGGGCGTTCTTCTTGATGTCGCCTTCGCGCATCCAGCAGTTTTGCAACGACACACCTATGTCAAACAGGAATCGCAACGAGTCCATCTCCGAATAGGAGGCTGGATTCTGGCGGTTGATGATGTTGGGGTCTCGCATGCCGAGTGCCACTCCGGCCATGCCCTTGTTGAATCCCATGGCCTCGTCATTGAGCACTCCCCAACCATAGCGCGAGTAGGGTGAGTTGCTACCGTTGCTTTGGGCACTGGCCGAAGTGCAGAAAGCCCCCCACTGGCTACCGACAGCAAAGGCGAGCAGCATGAGCATGCGTATAACTCCGCGGTACCTCATTTTTTTTCTCCTTGTTATGTTATCTCTTTTCTCCATCAGTCATCTTCTCATTAAATATTATAATATAGTCTAGCCCGCGCATCACGAGCCATTCGTCAATCTCTGCCTTTGTTTCCATCAGCGGCGCTATGTATTTGGCATCGCCGCCGGTCAGCACTACCAGTGGGTTGTCATATCTGTCCTGCATATAGCGTAGGTAGCCCTCCACCTCATGTCTCAGGCCCATCAGTGCGCCGGTGCGCAGGGCCGTGTCGGTGGTATAGCCTATGGGCGGCACCTCACCTTCGGGAGTAGCCATAGGCAAACGGGCTGTGTGCTCATGCATGGCGCGCAGCCGCATACTGAGTCCCGGCGCAATGTTGCCGCCCAGGTAGATGCCGTCGGCAGTCAGGAATTCGTAAGTTATGCAGCTGCCGGCATCAGCCACCAGTATATTTCTCTGTGGATGGAGAGCCATAGCACCGGCCACTGCTGCCATGCGGTCGGTACCCAGCGTGTCGGGCGAGTTATAGCCCAGTCTGAATGGCAGCGGGGTGTCGGCATTGAGGCATATCACCTTCAAGCCTGTTGAACATAGGGCTTGACACAGTTCGCTAGGATCAGTGGCCACCGAGCTTACTGCAGCCTTGGCCGCGCCGGAATTCTTGGCTAAATGGCAGATGTCGTCCACCATTTTGCTGTGGGCTATACGTTGGTTCTTGCTAATCTTTCCGCCGACCGACAGGGCTACTTTGACGGAGCTGTTGCCTATGTCTATCAGCAGATGGGTCATGGCCTCCATGTTTCTATAGTCACTTTAGTCCCTATAGTTCCGATGTTCCGTTATTCTACAATGACTTTGCCCTGCTGCATCACGAAGTGCAGCTGCACATCTTGGTCATAGAAACAGATATCGGCATCCTTGCCCTTCTCCAGAGTGCCCTTACGGCCAAGCTCGCCCATGATGCGGGCAGGAGTCTCGCTAGACATACGGATAGCGTCCTCCAGTGGTATGTCGGCCATCTGCACACAGGTGCGGATGAGACGGTCCATGGTGGCTATGCTGCCGGCCAGGGCCGAGCGGTCAGCCAACTTGCACACGCCGTCCTCCAGAATCACGCGCGGGTCAAAGGCACCCTTGTCGCTGTTGCTGGCCGAGCAGGCCAGGGCATCGGTAATCAACGCGGTGTGCTCCACGCCCTTCACCATCCAGATCATCCTCAGTATGGTGGGTGGCACGTGGATGCCGTCGGCTATCATCTCCACGCTCATCTCGGGGAAGGTGTAAACGCTCTCCACCGTGCCCTCGTGCTTAAACTCGCGCACGTTGTGGAATCCGGGCATCGCGTTGTAGAAGTGGGTCACGTGGCGGAAGCCTGCATCCCAGGCACGCTTCACGTCGACATACTCAGCGTTGGTGTGGCCTATGGCTGCCAGCACTCCGTGGTCTGTGCAGTAACGGCCAAACTCAGTGGTGCCAGGCAATTCGGGAGCCTCGTCCCAGCGCTTCAGCGCGTGGGTGCCGCTGATAATAGGCTCATAGTCCGAGGGGATGGGTGGGGTAATATACTCGGGCATCTGGGCACCGGCTTTCTTGGGGTTGAAATACGGGCCCTCCAAGTGCAGGCCAAGCACGGGTGAGCCCTCTTCGGCCATCAGTTTTTCGCATGTGGCCAAAGCTTCCTTGATCATAGGTACTGACGACGAAGATAGGGTAGGGTAGATGCTGGTGGTGCCGTGCTTCATGTGGGCGTCTATGGCTGTGCGGAAGGCATCCTCGGTGCCCTCCATAAAGTCGCGGTTGCCACCGCCGTGTATGTGCAGTTCAATGCCACCGGGCACCACGTACAGCCCCTGCGCATCAATAGTCTCTACGATGTGACCATCGGTGCCGCTGGCAATGTCCACGTTGGCACTGCCCACTTCGGCTATCTTGCCGTCCTTCACCACTATGGTGCCGTCTTTAACCCAGCCCTGTGGGGTAAAGACGCGTCCGCCTATAATTTTGGTTATCTTCTTTTCCATTTTGTCAGTAGTTTTGTTGTTATTCCGCAAAAGTACACCTTTTCTGCGACACGGCAAAATATTGCTGACCTAAAATCCCGTTTCTCTTTATATTTTATATAATGTTCGCGCGTGAAGCCATATTGTTTAGCAAAGTTGCTATTCATTGCTGTTGTGTCGTTTGTCCGATACAAAAGTCAGTTTTTTAGTAGTCAAAACGGAGGCTGATAGTCAAAAAATCTGCGAGATGAGGGAAAAACGACACGATATGATGCGCATTTCGGCCGAAGTGATTATCTTTGCCTTGCAAATTATGATATACGCTGTAAGAACTTAAGAAACATGGCTAATCTCAAGTCGCTGGCCAAGGACACAGCTATATATGGACTTAGCAGCATAGTGGGCCGATTCCTCAACTATCTGCTGGTGCCGCTCTATACGGCCAAGATTTCTGCCGCCTCGGGTGGTTATGGCGTGGTCACCAATATGTACGCCTACACCGCGATTTTCTTGGTGTTGCTTACTTTTGGCATGGAAACAACCCTATTCCGCTTTGCTAATAAGGAGGGGGAGAACCCCGATACTGTTTTTTCTACAGCCATGCTGGTAGTGGGTACCATCACTGCCGTCTTTCTTGCAGTAATCTTTGGTTTCATCGATGAGATTGGCCAGCTGATTGGCTATGCCGACCGTCATGAGTTTGTGTTGATGATGGCTACGGTTGTTGCCCTCGATGCTCTGCAGGCCATTCCTTTCTCCTACCTGCGTTTCAACAAGAGACCCATTCGATTTGCCTCGCTCAAACTGCTGTTTATCATACTCAATATCGGTATCAACGTGCTCTATTTCGTGGTGCTGGGCAAGACTGACGTGTTCTACGTCTTCAGCATCAACCTTGCCTGCACTTCGTTTATCACCTTCTTCTTCATTCCCGACCTGCTGCGCATCCATTGGGCGTTCGACGCACGCCTGCTCCGCCAGATGCTCAAATATTCGTGGCCGATACTCGTGTTGGGCATCGCCGGCGTGCTCAATCAGGCTGCCGACAAGATTATCTATCCCTACGTCCGCACCGGACTGCAGGGTGAGGTGGAGCTGGGCATCTATGGCGCCTGTGTCAAGATTGCCATGGTCATGGCCATGATTACCCAGGCCTTCCGCTACGCCTACGAGCCCTTCGTTTTCGGTAAGGCCAAGGACAGCGACAGCCGCGAGACCTATGCCGAGGCAATGAAGTATTTCGTCATCTTTACCCTGCTGGCCTTCCTCGTCGTGGTGGGTTGGCTCGATGTGCTGAAATACATTATCGGCCATGATTACTGGGAGGGCCTCCGCGCCGTGCCCATAGTGATGGCTGCCGAGATTTTGATGGGCGTTTACTTTAACCTCTCGTTTTGGTATAAGCTCACCGACAGCACCATCTGGGGCCTCTGGTTCTCGGTGGCCGGCTGCGCGGTACTCATTGCGGTGAACATCATCTTTATTCCCAAGTTCGGCTACATGGCCTGCGCGTGGGGTGGCGTCGCCGGCTACGGCACAGCCACACTTCTCTCCTATTTCGTGGGGCAGAAGAAATATCCCATCCGCTATCCCCTCCGCTCCATCGCCGCCTATGTCCTCATCGCCGCGCTGTTCACTGCCGCCATGATGCTCATGCCCAAGTCGTGGCCCGCGTGGCTGCGCCTGTCTCTCAACACCACGCTCATCCTACTCTTCGTGGCTCACATCATCTGGCACGATCTACCCATCAAGTCCCTGCGCCGCAAGGGTTGAATGTTTCTTCTTTTAAATAATAATATAAAGAAATAGACTATGAAAAAACTGCTTTTCGCCTTTGTGGCTATCGCTTCGCTGTGCGCTTGCCAGCAGAAGAAATCCTCCGATGGAATCGTGCTAAATGAAATCTGCGGCAAGGATAATGATGATTTGGAATGGGTGGAGGTGGCCAACGCCTCCAGTGAGGCTGTCAGCCTTGTCGGCTACAAACTAGTGAAGATGGACGAGGATGGTCTCGACAAAACTCTCTATAAGTTCCCCGACACCCTGCTTGCCCCCGGCGCCATAATGACTGTCAACGCCGAGCAGCTCAAGGCCCGCATTCCTAACAAAAAGCCCGCCATTATTGAGCTTGTCAATCCCGACGGTGACGTTGCTGACGCCTTCGACAGCCAGCAGGACCTCGACCTTGAGGGCCATAAAAAAGGACAGAGCTATGCCCGCATCCCCAACATCACGGGCGAGTGGACGCTCTGCAACGTGGCCACCTGGGACGCTCCCAACACCGCCAACGCCACCGTCAGCGAGACTGACGATGCTGATGACGACATTTACGAGGAAGACTAATCCCTGATTTTAATTGGGCAACAATATAGCAGTTGGCACAGATTGCAGTCTCTGCGAAATAGTCATGCTCTCTCTGTGCCAACATCTGTGTCATTGCCTATAAAAAAATGTTTTTTGCATACATTCCTGCATTGTTTCGCTTAAAGAGTTGGTTTCTTCGCAACCACCTTTTGCCGCTTCGCTCTCACCTCCGCTGTCCGCACCCCGCCCTTTGGGCGACAGTGCTGCTTCGGTTCGCG
>CADAJV010000049.1 GCA_902788275.1 uncultured Bacteroidales bacterium
TTCAAGGGGATTAGATTAAACTTAGGCAATGATCACGCAAAAGACTCGGAATAAAAGTCTCATGTCTATTCTAATCAACGCTGCTATGCAATAAACATATAACTAACGCAGTCAGAATTGGATGCATTATGAGTAATCTGTGCCAACATCTATATTATTACCAAACTTATTGCCTCAATTATATAAGCAAAATGCCATTTACGGCTTTTTAACGTATGAGGTTACGGCCGTATTCAGAAAATTGTCGTACCTTTACACATCAAATTAGGGATAAAGTACCCATACATCGACTGGCGGCGCCCTGCAGTGCTGCACCACGACAGCGAATATAACATAAAAAAACATATAAATGAGCTACAAATGGAAGCTACAACCTCTCACCCCTCAAACCAAGGAAGCAGCTAAGCAGTTGACCGACGATATTGGCATCAACCCAATCCTCGGCCCCATCCTTATGAGGCGCGGAGTCCGCACGCCACGCGAGGCGAAGAAATTCTTCCGCCCCCAGCTGACCGACCTGCTGGACCCCTTTGAGATGAAAGACATGGACAAAGCCGTTGACCGCCTCAACCGCGCCATCGGCATGAAGGAGAAGATTCTCGTTTACGGCGACTATGACGTGGACGGATGCACCGCCGTCACGCTGGTCTATAAGTTCCTCCATGAGTTCTACTCCAACGTCAGTTACTACATCCCCGACCGCTTGGACGATGGCTATGGCATCAGTTTCAAAGCCATCGACCGCGCTGTCAGCCTGGGTGTAAGTGTAATCATCATCCTTGACTGCGGCATCAAGGCCAATGAGGAAATCAAGTATGCCGCCAAGCACGGCATCGACTTCATAGTCTGCGACCACCATGTGCCCGACGACGAGTTGCCGCCCGCCTATGCCATCCTCGACCCCAAGCGCAAGGATGAGACCTACCCCTACGGCGACCTCTCAGGCTGCGGCATAGGTTTCAAACTCATGCAAGCCTTTGCCCAAAACAACGGCATAGAGTTTGGAAGGCTGATGCCCCTGCTGGAGCTCTGCGCCGTCAGCATAGCCGCCGATCTGGTGCCAATACTGGGCGAGAACCGCATCCTGGCCTACCACGGTCTCCGTCAGCTCAACGCCAATCCCAGCGTAGGCTTGCAGGCCATCATCCAAACCTGCGGCCTCAGCGGCAAGGAGATAGGCATTACCGACGTCATGTTTCGCATAGGGCCGCGCATCAACGCCTCCGGTCGCATACAGAATGGCAGTGAAACCATCGAACTTCTCATTGAGCGCAACCTTGACGAGGCCATTGCCAAGGCCAACACCATCAACAACTACAATGAGGCCCGCAAGGACATCGACAAGCAGATGACCGAGGAGGCCAACGCCATCGTCAACAAGCTCACCAACCTTGATGACCGCCGCAGCATAGTCGTTTACAACAAGGAGTGGCACAAAGGAGTGGTAGGCATCGTAGCCTCGCGGCTCACCGAGCTATACTACCGCCCCACCATCGTGCTGGCACTCGACGACGACGGCAACCTCACCGGCTCGGCGCGCTCGGTGGCCGGATTCGACATCTACTCAGGCATCGAGAGCTGCAAGGACCTCCTCCAGAACTTCGGCGGC
This sequence comes from uncultured Bacteroidales bacterium, assembly GCA_902788275.1. GTDB lineage: Bacteria > Bacteroidota > Bacteroidia > Bacteroidales > Bacteroidaceae > UBA6382. The sequence continues at coordinate 1,610 of CADAJV010000049.1, forward strand.
CACACCTATGCCGTAGGTCTCAGCCTGCGCGAGGAGAATGTCAAGGAGTTCATACGCCGCTTTGAAGAATATGTGGAGCAACATATTGAGGAAGAGCAGACCGAAGCCACACTTAGCATCGATGCCGAACTAAACTTCGCCGACATCACCCCTCAGCTCTATAGCGACCTCAAAAAGCTGCGCCCCTTCGGTCCCGAAAATCCTGAACCCCTGTTCTGCACCAAGAATGTCTATGACTACGGCACCAGCAAGGTCGTAGGCCGCGGTCAGGAACACATTAAGCTCGAGCTCGTTGACAACAAGTCCAACAATATCCTCAACGGCATCGCATTTGGCCAGAGTAGTCACGCCCGATTCATCAAGACCAAGCGAGCCTTCAACATCTGCTACACCATAGCAGAGAACATCTACAAACACGGCGAGATACAACTGCAAATTGAAGATATCCAACCTGCCGACCACGAATAGCGAGCCAACCTCCCTTACCCAGGAGCAGCTCTCCCTCAGTATCCTCAAGCAATATTGGGGCTACTCATCCTTTCGCGGCATTCAGCAGCAGATTATCAGCAGCATCTGCAGCGGCCACGACACCCTGGGGCTTATGCCCACCGGCGGCGGCAAGAGCATCACCTTCCAGGTGCCCTCGCTCATGATGGACGGAGTGTGCATCGTCATCACCCCTCTCATTGCCCTGATGAAAGACCAGGTCACTCACCTGCGCGACTTAGGCATCAAGGCCACAGCCATCTATTCCGGCATGAGCCGTCAGGACATCCTCACCGCCCTCGACAACTGCATCCTCGGCGGCTACAAATTCCTCTACGTCTCTCCCGAGCGCCTGGGCAGCGAGCTCTTCCAAGCCAAGCTCGCCCACATGCACGTCAACTTCATCACCGTTGACGAGGCTCACTGCATCTCACAGTGGGGCTACGATTTCCGCCCCTCCTACCTCAACATATCGCTCATACGCAAGCTCAAGCCCGAAGCTCCCGTGCTGGCCATCACCGCCACCGCCACCCCCAAGGTGGTCGATGACATACAGATACAGCTGCAATTTCGCGAGCCCCGCGTAATGCGCATGAGCTTCGAGCGCAGCAACCTCAGCTATATAGTCCGCGAGGTCAACAACAAGGAGTCCGCCCTACTTCAGATCCTGCAGCATACCCAAGGCTCCACCATCGTCTATACACGCAATCGCGAACAGACCGCCGAGCTCTCCAAGGTCCTCAACAGCCACGGCATCAGCGCCATCCACTACCACGCCGGTCTTGAGAACGCCGATAAGGACACCCGCCAGCAGCTGTGGCAAGACGGCATGGTGCGAGTCATAGTCTGTACCAACGCCTTCGGCATGGGCATCGACAAGGCTGACGTGCGACTCGTCATTCATGTTGGCGTGCCCGACAGCATTGAGGCCTACTTCCAGGAGGCAGGGCGAGCAGGGCGCGACGGACAGCCAGCCCAGGCCATACTGCTCAAGACACCATACGACGTAGGCAACCTGCGACGCCACATCGATGCAGCCTTTCCCTCCAAGCAGTTCATACGCGAGGCCTACCAAAACCTCTGCTACTACTATGAGCTGGCCGTGGGCGACGGCAACGGTCTGAAAAAGGAATTCAACATCAATGACTTCTGCCGTCATTTTCGTTACTTCCCCCTGCCGCTGCTCAGCGCCTTCCGCATACTCGAGCATGCCGGCTACCTGCAATACTCCGACCCCGAGGACAGCCAGTCGTGTGTCAAGATAATCGTTGACAAAAACGAGCTATACCACTTCCAGCACCTACCCCCTCGCTGCGAGGATGTCCTCCAGGCTCTCATGCGCAACTACAACGGCCTCTTCGCCGACCTTATGCCCATAGATGAAGTCCTGCTGGCCCAGCGCACCAAGTCTAGTCCCCAAGAGGTCTATCAAGCCCTTATCACCCTCAACAGATTCGGCATCATCTACTACATCCCCTTCAAGCACGTCGCCCATATCACCTTCTTGCAGCGACGCGTGGAGACCAACGACATAATCTTCTCCAACGAAGTATATGAGCATCGACGCATGGAGCTGGTGCAGCGCGTACAGGCCATGATACGCTACATCACAGCCCAGTCCACCTGCCGCAGCCGACTCATGCTTGAATATTTCGGTCAGACCGATGCCGCCGACTGTGGCCACTGCGACATCTGCCTATCCAACGGCTATCAACCCCACGCCACTGACACAGCCAGTGTCGAACAGGCCCAGCAGACCGTCATCGCCCTGCTGCAAGACGGCAAGCCTCATCCTTATACAGAGATTAAGACACTGCCACTATCCACCCAGACTCTAAAGCAAGCCATTGAGGCCCTCCTCGCCGAAGGCGAGATAACCTACCGCGACGGGCTGTTCACAATAGCGTAGCCCCAACACACCGTAACAGAAATACCACTAATTACTACAATCCTTATACTCCCCATAAAAAAATAGAGAGCCATGCAGCCCATTATCTTCACCGACAGCGCCGCTAAGCAACTGGATGCTTTCATAGCAGCCACTCCCCACGATCGCCTCTTTATCCTCTGCGATGAAAACACCGTCCGCCTCTGCCTGGCCAAACTCTCGAACTACCAAACTTTCAAACTCATCACCATCCCCTCCGGTGACACCAACAAGACCCTGCAAAGCCTCACCCATGTGTGGCAACAGCTGCAGCAAGGCGGAGCCACGCGCCACTCTCTCCTCGTTAATCTGGGCGGCGGAATGGTCACCGACCTCGGCGGCTTCGCGGCCAGCACCTTCAAGCGCGGCATCACGTTCGTCAACATCCCAACCACCCTACTCGCAATGGTCGATGCCTCAGTGGGCGGCAAGACCGGCATCAACTTTGGCGGACTCAAGAATGAGGTGGGCGTCTTCAGCAATGCGCAGCAGGTAATCATCGACACCCAGTTCCTCAGCACCCTCGACCACGATAACCTCCTCTCCGGCTATGCCGAGATGATTAAGCACGCCCTCATCAGCTACTACAATGAGTGGGCAGAGCTACTCAACTACACCCCCGACAACCGCAACCTCGCCCCCCTCGCCCCAATGCTCAAAAAGAATATCCAGGTCAAGGAACGAGTAGTAGAGGCAGACCCTCACGAGCAGAGACTGCGCAAGGCCCTCAACCTCGGTCACACCGTAGGCCACGCCCTCGAAAGCTTTGCCATGACCACCGGCCGCCCCGTGCTCCACGGATATGCCGTAGCCTGGGGCATTGTCTGCGAGCTATACCTCAGCGCCATCAAGACGGGCTTCCCCACCACACCACTGCACCAGACGGCCTCCTATATCCGCAACCACTACGGCCAGCCCGCCATAGAGTGTAAGCACTACGACCAGCTACTGGAGCTTATGACCCACGACAAGAAAAATACCGGCTCCGACATCAACTTCACCCTACTGGCCGACATCGGCTCACTGCGCCTGAACCAGACCGCCACCCGCGATGAAATATTTGAGGCCCTCGACTTCCTCCGCGAAGGATGCTGAACCATTTCATTTCACGATTTCACAAATTACAATTTACAATATAGTAATAAGCCCTGGGACGGAAATTCGTGAAATTCGTAGTTGTCTCTTAAACATGAATCATCACAAATAATCCGTTAATCATCATAAATAATTCGTGAAATTCGTATAATTCGTAGTAACACTTTCTGATAAATTTCTGATAATTTCTTTCAATCCGTTTCTTCCGGACCTGGCAATAAATTTCAAATTTCAAATCTCAAATTTCAAATTTCAAATAATTGAAAGTCCTCCTCAACAATATATTCCCCTTTGGCAGCTACATAGCCATCAATCTGTTTGGATTGGTGCTGAGCCGCCGCCCGCTGAGCAAGGTGGAGCGCAACCATGAGTACATCCATACCCTGCAGCAGCGCGAGCTCCTGTGGCTGGGCTTCTATATATGGTACGGCATAGAGTGGACCGTCCGCCTCATCGCCACCCGCAGTACCAAGCGCGCCTATTTCTCCATCTCCTTCGAGCGCGAGGCCTACGCCCACCAAGGCGACCTTGACTACCGCCACCATCGCCCCTTCTGGGCATGGAGAAAATGCCTGCGCAGCAAGAGCAATCCTTAGTAAAAACAAAATAATCGCGTCGAAAGTGATTGTTTCGGCGCGATTAAATTTCGTTTCGGCGCGATTAAATTTCGTCCCGACGCGATTAAATTTCGTCCCGACGCGATTATTTTCCGTCTTGACGCGGATAATTCTGTTCTCTCTACAATAAGGTTTTGTCGCCTCGACTTACGCGGTTCAGTTGATGCTGAACATCGACTGCTCGTTACTCAGCTGCACGCCATAAAGTTGCTGAATCAGGGGGAGGAGCAGGCAGCCGTTGGGCATGGTGCTGACCCTGACGTGAGTCTCCTTGAGATTAAGAGTCCTCTGCAGCATATTGCGCCTCTGGCTGGCATCGCGCAGGGCGAGGGTCTCATCCACTGCAAACCAGCTGACGACTATATTGTTGCGCGCAATAAGGCGGTCGTCGCAATAGATACCCTCTCCTGTAAGGCGGAGCAGCTTGCCCTTCTTCAGAGGGAATACCATCTCGTTGACGGTCTCCACCTGCTGCACCATGAGCGGCACGCAGATGGCGGCCCACTGGCGCTCAACGGCCTTGACGGCATACCAAATCCAGGTGAAATGCCCGGCCTTGTCAGACTCGTTGTAGTAATGACCGGTCAGTTTGAGCATGGTGTTGCCCGTTGCATCGAGCAGCTCAAGGGTGCGCAAGGTGCGCTTGTAGTCGTTGGCTTTCTCGTTGTCTCCATTGTCAGCGCGGTAGCGGCGCTCCTTCCTGCTCACCACGCTGTTAACCTGCTCCCAATAGACAGTGCGGAACTTGGTGACGGCTCCCGAGGAGCGGCCATAGCGCTCCCACTGCACGCCCTCGCGGCAAACAAAGATGCGCTGGCAGCGCCGCGAGGAGCTGAGGAGGAGGAGATAGACGATTATCTCGCCCACCACTACTGCAGCAGCTATCAGCATGTCGGTGGTGGTTAGGCCCTGCCCCTGAGGGGGATTGCAGAGCATATAGATGACACCGCCCACGGTGAGCAGCACTACAAGCCCCCAGGCTATGAGGCAGCCGCGAGAGCGGTCAGCCTTATTATCATAGGCCTCAATCACCTCGCCCAGATGAGTGTCGGCCAGCAAGGGCGACGGCTCGGCAAGGGTATATTTATCAATATTTGGCGACGCCATACCTCTGTCTCTTTACCTCCCCACCCAGACGGGGCGCACCGAGCAGCCGAAGTAGCGCTCCTTGAAGGCGGGCTTATACATATTGGTGAATCCGTCCCAATGGAAGGCGTAGGCTGCGGCGTTGTCGGTGGGATAGAGATTTGCCGTCCAGTAGTAGCCGTAGGCATGGCCGGGGGTGACTGAGCGGATGTTCTCTACATAGCGGTCGCCGGCGCAGGGCATGAAGATTTTGTTGCCGTTAATCTTTGAGATAAACCAGATGCCTTCACAGCCCTCCACAGTCTCGCGCTGGGTGGTGCAGTTGTCAATCAGTTCCTCGGCCTCCGTCTTGCTGGGCATGCGCCAGTCGGGGCCCCACTGCACGGTGGCTATGTCCACGCGGGTATGGCTGATATAGGTGGTGTCGGGGCGCGACATGGGATAGTAGCGGTTGTTCGACTCGGTGTGGTAGCCGGTGGCATCGCCCCATCCGTAGAGGCCGCCCAGCTCATAGGGCGTGGCAGCGCCCACGTTGCGCGTAGCCCACTTGAGACCGGAGGGAAGGCCAAGGTCCACCCACTCGTAGTTGCCATACTGCGGATTGATGATTGTGCCGGGGTCAACCTGCTCACCGCCACCCATGTCGGGGTCAGGGGTGTAGGCCTGGTCATTGTCGGCCCAGAAGTCGCTCATCTGCAGGTTTTCTTTGTCGCTGTCGTAGTCACGCGCATTGGTGCCGGCCTGGCACATGGCATTCATGGCGTTGTCCACATAGTCGCCCTCAATGGCGGGAGTCTGCGGATTGATATTCAGCACCGGCAGCACGGCAGTGGTGCCGTCGTCGTAGGTAATGACGTAGGTCATATCGGCCACGAAGCCGATGTTGTAAGTCTGCTCCTTGTCGTAGTCGGAGCGCGCGTCATAGTCAAGGCTGAAGCCGATGGCCGTATTGTCCGTGCCGTCGGTAGCCATGGGGTAAACCACGCCGTAGGGGCGGCTGGCGGCGCTGAAGTCCTTGCTCCACACGGGGCCGATGACCTTCTCCTTCACCACCTGGTTCTTGTCGTCGATGTAGGAGACGCTCAGGTTGGCCACCTTGAGCATATCGTCGCTGAAGGAGACAGAGTACTTCTTCTCGACGCCGGTAACGATTTTCTTGTCGCCGTTGATGATGATGTTGTAAATCTCCACCACGTCGGCAGTGTTGACGCTGTTGTCGTTGTTAACATCGCCGCGCTTAACCTGTGCGCTCGCGGCTGCACATGCCATAATCATGGCAATCAAAAGAATCCTTTTCATATCATTGGTTTTTAACTTATTTCTTAAAATCTCTACAAAGATAAAAACTATTTTTGAAACAGCCGCTCTATTGTTTTGAAAAATAGATAAAACACTAAAAAAGATACGCTTCACTCCTGCATGGAATACCATTCCTCTGCATCAGGAGCGAAGCGTATCGGTGAGAATATTGCTCTGCTTATCTGCCTAAATCTGCTCCAGCAGCTTGACTACGAAGTTGTAGTACTTGGCCACGGAGGGGATGTTGCAGCGCTCGTTGGGCGTGTGGGGCGAGCGCAGGGTGGGCCCGAAGCTCACGGCGTCCATATTGGGATAGACGGTCTTGATGACTCCGCACTCCAGGCCGGCGTGCACCACGGTAATCTTGCAGTCCTCGCCGTTCACCTCCTTGTAAACGCGCTCGATAGTCTTAACCACGGGCGAGTTGACATCGGGCTGCCATGCAGGGTAGCGGCCGCTGTAGCTGACGGTGAACCCGCCGAGCTCAAGGGCTGCGGTGGCTGAGGAGGCGAGCTCGTCGAGCTTGCTGTCCATGGAGCTGCGCACCAGCACATCGGCCTCGGCCTTGCCGTCGGCCACCTTGACGATGCCAAGGTTGCAGGAGGTCTCCACTATGTCGGGAATGGAAGGAGTCATGCGATAGACTCCGGCATGCACGGCGAGCACGCTGTTTACAATGGCCTTGGCCACAGCGGCAGGCACGGCCTGGGCGGGAGTGGCCACGACCTCGGCGGTGATAGCGATGGCCTCCTCAATGCCGGCATACTCATTATTATATATGTCCTGCCACTTGGCAGCCACGGCGGTGAGGCCCTCGGCGCACTTGGAGCAGCCTACCACGAAGACGATATTGCCAAACGAGGGGATGGCATTGCGCATGTTGCCGCCCTCCCATGAGGCGATGGCAGCGCCGTTGGCCAGAGCCTCCTTGGCGATGTTGGCCAGCAGTTTGTTGGCATTGGCACGGCCCTCGTTGATTTCAAGACCCGAATGGCCGCCCTTGAGGCCGCTGATGCTTACCTTGACGGCCACCTTGTCGGCTGCCACGGCCTCGGGAGTGTAGGCCTGAGTAGCCACAACGTCCATGCCGCCGGCGGAACCAATAACAAACTCGCCCTCGGTCTCATTGTCGAGGTTGAGCAGGATGTCGCCCTTCAGGGTGCCGGCCTTGAGATTGTTGACACCATACATGCAGGTCTCCTCGTCAACGGTGAAGATGGCCTCCAGCGGGCCGTGCTTGAGGGTCTTGTCCTCAAAGATGGCCATGGCGGTGGCTACGCCCATGCCGTCGTCGGAGCCGAGGGTGGTGCCCTTAGCCTTCACCCAGTCGCCGTCGATGTATGTCTCGATGGGGTCGGTCAGGAAGTCGTGGGTGGAATCCTGAGTCTTCTGGGGCACCATGTCCATGTGACCCTCCAGGGTAACCATGGGGCGGCCCTCCATGCCGGGAGTGGCAGGCACGCGCACGATGATGTTGCCGGCATTGTCCTTAAAGGACTCGAAGCCGTGGCCCTCTGCCCACTGCAGGAGAAAGGCCTGAATCTTTTCAAGGTGTCCGCTGGGACGAGGCACCTGGGTCAGGGCGTGGAAAGCTTTCCAGATGCCCTGCGGCTGTAGTTCGGAAATGTTCATGGTAGTATTGTTTTTAGTAGAATAGTAGTTAAGAAGTTAAGTAGTTAAGCCGACGCCTGCACCACCAGTTTTCTCCCCACCCTTGGGAAGGGGCTTAATATACTGCAGGACGATGAGGGCATAGACACCCAGCACCACCAGGAGCATAGTCTGCACGGTGTGGACAATGAGGGCGAAGATGATGGCGCTGGTGGCACTGAGGCCGTAGAGCACCAGGATAGTCTTGACAGCAAAATGCCAAGGGCCGGCGCCGTTGGGCGTAGGCACGAGCACGGCAATGCCTCCCGTGCAGAACGACACGAGCCCTGCGGCCAGGCCGAGATGCTCGGTAAAGCCGAAGCAATAGAAGGTGAGATAGTAATGGAAGAAATAGGCTGCCCAGATACCTACGGAATAGAAGAGGTAGAGCGGCATATTGCCCACGTTGCGCAGCGACATGATGCCCTCGGCCATGTCGCGCATTATGGCCTTCACCTTGCGCAGCACTCTCAGTCGGCGCGCCAATATGGTAAGCAACACTACGATACCCACCACGCAGAGTGCACTGACCCAGATGCCCGTAACGGTAAACTTCGACAGGGTACCCTGCAGGCTCAGGCCGGTGAGTGCGAAGAAGTCAGTAAACATATCCCACTGCCAGATAATCACCGCAGCCAGCAGCACCGACATAATAAGCATGTCAACGGCGCGCTCTGTGACCACGGTGCCCAGTGCCTTGGGAAAGGACACGCCATCCTTCCGCTTCAGTATGCCGCAACGCAGGAACTCGCCCACACGAGGCACCACCAGGCTGGCGGCGTAGCTGAGGAATATGGCGCAGATAGCCACGTGGCTCCTGCTGCGCTCGCCCATAGGGGTAAGAGTCTGCTGCCAGCGCAGGGCACGGAAGACCTGCGCCAGAATGCCGGGCACAAAGGAAAGGAGCATCCACTCCCACCTCATCTGGTGGAGCAGCACATCGCTTATCTGGCTGAAATCAAAGTTACGATACATCCAGTAGAGAATGCCGCCGCCCAGCAGGAAAGGCACAACTATTTGCAGTGTTTTTGCTATCACATTCTTCATCTCACTGCAAAGATAAAAATAATTTGGCAATCCTTTGGCAGGATTTACCTTTTTTATAATAAGTGAAGACTTTTTTTGCTAATTATCTGCGCTCTGCGCCTCGGGCCAATTGACAAGATACAGGCGATCAGTGGTACGGGTAAAGGCCGTATAGAGCCACCGCACATACGAGATATCAACACCGTCAGGCGGCAGCCATCCCTGGTCCACATACACATTACTCCACTGACCACCTTGCGCCTTGTGGCAGGTCACGGCATAGGCATACTTAACCTGCAGGGCGTTATAGTTGGGGTCAAGGCGCAACTTGCGCATACGCTCGGCCTTGGTGCGAATCTCGGCATAATCCTCCATCACGCCCTGGTAGAGGCGGTCGCTCTGCTCACGCGTAAGGGCCGGGGCCTCGGAGGTAAGGGCATCAAGCAACACCCTGACCTCCACCTCCAAGTCGTCATAGTCGGGAAACTGCAGGGTGACATCAGCAAAGTGAAGGCCATAGAAATCATAATAGCTACCTATGCGGCGCACCACGCCAATGTCACCATTGGCCAGGAAATTGGTGGGCAGCTTGCCATTATCACCGTCGTTCTTCATTTCAGCGGCCATGAGCTCAAGCCAATAGTAATTATTACGCACCACCATAATGACATCGCCCACAGTGAGCCCCTCCTCGCGCCCGAAGATGGCATTGCGAATGCCAAGGTTATACTCCACGGCGCGCTTGTTGGACCGCGTGATTACCACCACCTGCTCCTGGCCATAGCAGTCGTAGTCCGCCTCCAGGCTCTCCACCATGTCGGCGCCGGAGATGCGGGCAATGTCTGCAAAGCCCCTGAAGCGTATCCTGGGCAGCGGCATCTCACCGCCAGCGGCGGTGGCGGCAGTCAGCAGCTTGCGCAGCTCAGTGGCATTCCACAACACGCCGCTCTCCTCAGCCTGCCGCATAACGGTGGTCAGCTGATAGCCCGTAACACTAAGGCCCATGCCGCGCAGCACATCCACCCTCAAGGCAGGACTCTCCTCCTCGCCGACAGGCGGCAGCTGAGCATTGTCGCCCACCAGAATCATGCTGCAACCCTCTGAACTATAGACATAAGCCAAAAGGTCATCAAGCAGACTGCCCGTGCCGAACGTGGCCAGCAGGCTATCCTCGTTGGCAATCATCGAGGCCTCGTCAACAATAAAGACGGCATCCTTATGCTTATTAAACCCCAGGACAAAGTGAGCATTTAGGTCACCCACCTTGTCCTGGCGGTAAATCTCCTTATGGATGGTGTAGGCAGGATAGCCCGCATGAAGGGCCAGCACCTTGGCGGCACGCCCCGTGGGAGCCAGCAGCACCACCTCGCGCCCAAGGCTATGGAGCACCCTGACGATGGCCGACATAATAAAAGTCTTACCCGTGCCGGCATAGCCGCGCAGCATATAAGCCGAGCGTTCGCCCCCCCTGAAGAGGAAAGTGCCTATGCGGCGCACCACGTCCTGCTGCACCTCGGTGAGCTCAAAAGGTAGGGTACGCTGAACAAGGGAGAGAAACTTATCGCTTATCATCGGGCTTCTGCACTAAGCCATAAAAATAAAGCATCAGCGCAAGGCAGCCGGCCACGAAGAGCGCAGCCAGAGCCCACCATTGGAAGGCCGTAACGGGCGAGGGCAATGTCAGCAGCCTGACCATCGCATAGCCTGCTGAGACAATAACCGAAACAGGCACCACCCTACCCCACGAATAATATGCCGACTTGGCATGACCGAAGAGGGTCTTCTTCCTGAGATAAGCCACCAGGAAGAAGACCGCCTCCAGCATAAGGGCAAGCAGGACGTAGCGCAGAGCCACATGCCCCACGTTGGGCCACGTCAGCCCGGGCATCATCAGCACCTCGCCCCACTCAAGAAAGAATGCCAGTAAGAGGGCAAAATATAAGTCGTTTTTACTGAACATCAGCAGAAACCGTTATAATTTACAATTTCACAAATTACAAATTACAAGTTATTTTTAATTTACAATTTAGTAAGCCCTGGGACGGAAATTCGTGAAATTCGTAGTTTTTTCTTAAACATGAATTATCACAAATAATCCGTTAATTATCATAGTAATTCGTGAAATTCGTGAAATTCGTAGTTCAATTGTCAACTATTAACTGTCAACTATCAATTATCAACTATCAATTATCAACTGTCAATTATCAACTGTCAACTGTCAACTGTCTTACAGGCCCGCCAGCTCCACCACCTTGTCAACGGCAGCATCAATGCCAGTGGTGTCTTTACCGCCGGCAGTGGCGAAATGGGGAGCACCGCCGCCGCCGCCCTTGATGAGCTTGGCAGCCTCCCTCACCAGGTTGCCGGCATGCAGGTTCTTGTCGGCCACGAGGTCCTTGCTGATCATTACGGTTATGAGCGGCTTGTCGTCACTCTTGCTGCCATAGACACAGAACGTCTTCTCCGGCAGCACGTTGGCCACCTGGAAGGCAAGGTCCTTAACCGTGTTGCCAGGTATGTCGGTAATAAATACATGTTTAACCACCCTGATACCCTCAACGTTGACCTCTGCGGCATTGATTATCTCATCGCGCACCTTCATCAGGCGCTCCTTCTGAGCCTCCTCCATCTGCTTGTGGAGCTCGGCATTCTCGGCAATGGTCTTCTGTATGGCAGCCTTGATGTCCTTCTGACCCAGTATGTCACGCAAGGTAAACAGTATTTCCTCCATCTGGTAGAGGCTCTCCTCGGCAGCCTCACCGGTGATGGCCTCAATGCGGCGCACTCCGGCAGCCACACTGCTCTCCGACACGATGCGCACAAAGCCTATCTGACCAGTAGCCTTCACGTGGCAGCCGCCGCAAAATTCAATGCTGTTGCCAAACTGCACCACGCGCACCTTGTCACCATATTTCTCGCCAAACAGGGCCATGGCGCCCAGTTTCTTAGCCTCCTCCAGGGGCATGTCGCGGTGGTCCTGGATAGGCAGGTTCTGGCGGATGCGGGCATTGACAATGCGCTCCACCTTGCGCAGCTCCTCGTGGGTAACCTTCTGGAAGTGACTGAAGTCAAAGCGCAGTCCCTCGGGGGTTACCAGCGAGCCCTTCTGCTCCACATGGGTGCCCAGCACCTCGCGCAGAGCCTGGTCAATCAAGTGGGTAGCTGAGTGGTTAGCCTCACTGGCGCGGCGGCGCTCCACGTCAACCTTGGCCATAAACTGGGCCTCAGGATGCTCGGGCATCTGGGCCGTGAGATGAATGGGCAGATTGTTCTCGCGCTTCACATCGAAGATTTTTACCTCTTCCGTATCGCTGACCAGCACACCGCTGTCGCCCACCTGGCCACCCATCTCGGCATAGAAGGGCGTATGGTCGAGCACCAACTCATAGTACACCTTGTTTTTCTGCTCAATGCGGCGGTACTTCAATATGCGGCAGGCGTGCTCTGTCTCGTCCAGGTAGTGAGTCTGCGTCTCACCCTGAGCCAACACCACCCAGTCGGAGGCATCCACCTGGGCAGCATTGCGGGCGCGTTCCTTCTGCTTCTGCATCTCGCGGTCAAAAGCCTCGGTGTCAACACTCAGCCCCTGCTCGTGGCAAATAAGCTCCGTCAAGTCGAGAGGGAAGCCAAACGTGTCAAACAGCGTAAAGGCCTGCACGCCGTCAATAACCGTCTTACCCTGCTCCTTAGTCTCGCGTATCACGCCGTCAAGCAGGTTGATGCCCGTAGCCAGAGTGCGGAGGAAAGCCTCTTCCTCCTCCTTCATAACCTTGGAGATGAGCACCTTCTGGCCCTCCAGCTCGGGGTAGGCCTCACCCATCTCACCGATAAGCGTAGGCAGCAGCTTATACATAAAAGCCTCCTGCTGGCCGAGGAACGTGTAGCCGTACCTCACAGCGCGCCTCAGGATGCGCCTTATCACATAGCCGGCCTTGGCATTGCCCGGCAGCTGGCCGTCGGCAATAGAGAAAGCTATAGCCCTCACATGGTCGGCTATCACGCGCATGGCCACATCCTTCTTCTCATCCCTGCCATACTCGGCGCCGCTAAGGTCGCTGATGGCCTTGATCAGGGGCTGGAATACGTCAGTGTCGTAGTTGCTGCGCTTGCCCTGCAGCGCCATACACAGGCGCTCAAAGCCCATGCCGGTGTCAATCACCTTGGCCGGCAGCGGCTCCAGTGAGCGATCAGCCTTGCGGTTATACTGCATGAAGACCAGGTTCCATATCTCAATCACCTGAGGATTATCCTTGTTGACCAGCTCAGCACCGGCCACCTTGGCCTTCTCCTCATCCGGGCGCAGGTCAATATGAATCTCCGAGCAGGGGCCGCAGGGACCCGTATCGCCCATCTCCCAGAAGTTGTCATGCTTATTGCCGTTGATAATATGGTCCTTGGGCAGATACTGCTCCCAGTAGCCGGCGGCCTCATTGTCACGCTCCAAGCCCTCCTCGGGCGAGCCCTCAAACACCGTGGCGTAGAGCGCGCTCTTGTCAATCTTGAGCACGTCAACCAGATATTCCCACGCCCAGCTGATGGCCTCCTTCTTAAAATAGTCGCCGAAGCTCCAGTTGCCCAGCATCTCAAACATCGTGTGGTGATAGGTATCGTGACCCACCTCCTCCAGGTCGTTATGCTTGCCGCTCACGCGCAGGCACTTCTGAGAGTCGGTCACGCGGCGACTCTTGGGCTCAGCATTACCCAGAATGATATCCTTAAATTGGTTCATGCCCGCATTGGTAAACATCAGCGTCGGGTCATCCTTTATTACCATAGGTGCAGAGGGCACCACCAGGTGGCCGCGCTCCTCAAAAAACCTCTTAAACGAATTTCTGATTTCTTTAGCAGTCATCATTTTTGCATTTTCTATTTTTATTTGGCCGCAAAATTACGAAGAAATAATTACATTTGCACCCTAAAACACAAATAAAACACCTCCCATGGCACTCAACCCCAACAAAGACCTCAAGAAATACTACTCCATCCAGGAAGTAGCCAAGATGTACAACGTCAACGAGTCACTGCTCCGCTTCTGGGAGACCGAGTTTCCCCAGCTCAAGCCACGCCGCGCCGGCCGCGACATTCGCCAATACTCCAAGGACGACATCAAGCTCGTAGGCGTAATCCACGACCTCGTAAAGCGCCGCGGCCTCAAGCTGTCGGCAGCCCGCGATGTGCTGCGCAAGAATAAAGACGGCGCCTATCGCAGCAACGAGGCCATCGACACCCTCAAGGCCATCCGCGCCCAACTCGTGGAACTCCGCAAGAACCTCGGCGGAGTAGTCACCGACCACGAGTACGAATTAGCCGACAACTGATAGCGCAGGAATTACAATTTCAGCAGTCAGACACGTCGGACCGGTCAGACCTCGTCGGACAGGTCAGACTGGTCTGAAAACAAAATTTCTTTCAGTGCCCCCACCCCCGGACCTGGTCAAACCTCAAACCTCAATGCCGTAGGCATCGCGAAAACTTTCGTTGGCTGTCAGCGAAGCCGGTGCCAACAAACAAAGAAAGTCTGAGAGCGAAGCGACAACTTTACAACTTTCGAACTTTAAACAATAATCCCCGTGTTCACAGGCATCATAGAAGCAATGGCCCGCGTAGAGGCCATCACCCACAATCAGGACAACATCGACATCACCCTCTCCAGCCCCATCACCAATGAGCTGAGCGTGGCCCAGAGCCTCGCCCACAACGGCGTGTGCCTCACCCTGACAACCGTAGAGGGCAACCGCTACACCGTCACCGCCATGCGCGAGACACTGCAGCGCTCCAACCTCGGCGAGTTCAAGGTGGGCGACCTGGTCAACATAGAGCGCTCCATGCCCGCCAACGGCCGCTTTGACGGCCACATCGTGCAGGGCCACGTCGATACCACCGCCCGGTGCATAGACCTGCAGGACGCCAACGGCAGCTACATCTACACCTTCCAATACCCCTTCGACCCCCAGATGATCAGCCACGGCTACTTCTGCGCCGACAAGGGCAGCGTCACCGTCAACGGAGTAAGCCTCACCGTGTGCAACCCCACCCAAGACACCTTTCAGGTCAACATCATACCCTACACCTTCGACAACACCAACTTCCAGACCATACGCCCCGGCACCACCGTCAACCTCGAGTTCGACATCCTCGGCAAGCTCGTAGCCCGCATGCGCCAGCTGGGGTAGAAAAAAATGAAGAATAACCGTGGCGAAAGATTAAGTGCCATACAGTCCACCCTGCACAACAATCCCGACCGCACACCCCACACGGTGTGCAGCCGGGATTTATTTTTCATAAGACAATACCTCCCCAACTCTTCTTCATTTCCTCCTTTTTTAGCGGACACATATATAAACTAAGGTTATAATATAGATGTTGGCACAGATTACTCATAATGCAGCCAATTCTGACTGCGTTAGTTGTATGTTTATTGCATAGCAGCGTTGATTAGAATAGACATAA
>CADAJV010000050.1 GCA_902788275.1 uncultured Bacteroidales bacterium
CTCTATGTCTGCATCCTTGATGGTGAGCGTTGCTCCTTCATCACTAATATAAATGCCTAAGGCATCTGCATCGGGAGCCTCGCTTTTCAGAGTCAGTTTGCCGCCGGTGATAGTGGTATTGGGAAAGAGGCGCATTACTGCTGGACCATCTTGTTCCGTCAGCGTGCTGTTGCCACTGACGTTGATAGTAAGGTCTTCGATGCTATTTTCCACTATCCATTTATCGTAGGTGCAGTCGCCGCTGATAGTGAGGGTGTTGGTCTCGGGGGCGTAGGCGAACACTCCGTCGTGGAGAATGTCGGTGCAGTTAGCGCTATTGACGCCTACGCCGGCGATTATCAGGGCATAAGGTGTAACCTCATCAACAACCACCAAGCCTTTGTAAATGTCCTCGCCATCAGTGGTTACATTTTTCAGGTCTTTGCTAAAGTATGCGCCCTCAGGCTCGGTGATAGCCAGGTCATTAGCAAAGTCAATGTTGACGAGACCAGTAAAGGCAGATCTTGGATTGTCGTTAGGCTCAAAAGTGAGCTTACCCTTGTTGTAGGAAAGCTTTTGGTCACCCGTTCCACCTATCGCTGTCTGGCCTTTGAACTCGAAGGTGGGGCCGTCCAGCACAAGGCCGATTTCTTCTGCGGCATTCAGCCATACGCCATAGCCGTCGTAGGCTGTCGCCTCTCCACGGAGGGTGCCGTCGCCGGTAATGGTGGTGTTACGGCAAAGTTGGAAGACATTGTCGCGAACCTTTATGTCGCTTTCGCCTGTCAATTTAATTGTCAGTTCGTCAACGCCGTCATTCTTAACCGCGTCGGATACGTCTTCAGAGTCAATCTTGACATCGCTGAGGGTGAGGGTCCGGCTCTCGGGGTCGTAAGAAATGCCTGTGCCGGTGTACTCCTTGCAGCAGAAGCCGCTGGCGGGGCCCTTGAGATTGCCGTCCACATAAGCGCCGTATAGTTGTTGGTCGCAGACATAGAGAGGATATTCTATCCATTCTATGTCGCCGCGTATCCAGGTGCCCTGAGCAATATCAGAGGTCTTGGCGATTTCGCCACGGTTACATACGGCTTTCTTTTCTTCGTCGAAATAAGTAAATCTGGAGTGAATCTTAACGCCGTCGCCAAGGTTGAGGCTCTTGGTGGTGCCGATGTTTGCCGTCTCGCCGGCAAACTTATAGAGCGCACCGCTGCCGGAGGACTTCCGGATGAGCAGGTTAGAAGTACCCCATCCTGTGAATCCGTGAGTCTTGCCCTTGAATGTATGCGTACCTCCCGAGCACTGCAGAATCATGTCCTGCTCGGTGCCGGTGTTATACAGGCCGAGGGCACCCGTCTCAGTGGATGTGATATTGAGGTTGCCCGAGCCGCCGACGGTGAGAGTCTTGGTGGCGTAGATGCCGTAGTTGCCGGCATTGATGTTGTTGGTGCCAACCACGTCAATCGTTACGCCCTCGTCCAGCACCGCCATTCCGCAGGTGAGGACGCTGCCGGTGTTGCCATGATCCACGGTTGTGGCATCGGTGAGGGTGAGTGTCTTGGTGGAGGGCACATAATTCACGCTCATCGGGCCGCTGCTGATGTAGGGGCTGCCCACGTAGATAGGGGCATAATCAACATTATAAACATTGTTCAGTTGCTTGCCGGCCACATAGATGGGCAGCTGCTCCTTGATGGAGGACAAGGTCACCGCGCCTTTGGCCGTCTCTCCGCCGTTCTGAGCCACACATTTTTTCGTTGCATCGAAGTAGCAGCCTGGCAGAGTTCTGCCATCTATGTAGCCAAAGTCCATGTTGTCGAGATTTAAGGCATAGACATTGTAGATGGCACCCTGTGCGCCTTCAAAGTTGTAGCCAAAATCGTCCTCAGTCGTCTTTGAGAGCGTGAGCACTTCGTTAGTTGCTCCGTTGCCCCAATAGCCATACTTGGCACCCTTGCTGCCAAAGTATCCAGTTTTGTTTATGATCACACTGGCTCCGCCGCGGGTGCTGATGCCGCTCTCTTTGTTGGAGGTGAGGTACACACGAACACAATCGCCGGTGATTGTGGTTTTGGTGTTGGCGAAGGCAAACACGTCGTTGTCGGTGGTCCAGTGCTGATCAGCACCGGTGAACTTGAGGGTAGCCTCACCTATGGACGATCGCAGGTCGATGCCAATGGGGGCATCGTCGCCGGTGGCCGCAAACTGCACCCCGTCGAGGGTGAGCGTCTTGGAGCCGGTATCATAGGTCACCTTGCCGCCGGTGATGTAAGAGCTGAGCACATTTCCCCTGTTGCGGTCGCTCACTTGGGTGCCTGCGACAAAGAGGGGATAGTAGGTGAACGCACTGGTGCTCATAAACCATGTGCCGTCAACGCCTATGTCAGTGCCACAGGCCACTCCGCCCTTGGCCTTGTTCCACACCTTATAATCCTTCGGGTTGAAATAGGTGTCGGTTGTCCAGATGTCGACGCCGTTCTTAACGATGTTTCCCGTATAGACATTACACGAGCCGCCCACAAACTTGTAGGTGGTGCTGTTGCTATACCCCTTCAGCGTGAGGGAGCTGGTGCTCTCGCCAAAGAAAGCATAATTCATACCTTTAGCCTCAAGCGAGTTGATATTTAAGGTTACGTCGGCATTGTCGTATGTTGAGATGGCAGACGTGTTGGAGCCTGTGCACTCCACCTTCAGCGAGCCGCTGCCGGTGAAGGTGGTGTTGTCATGAATTTCTATGCCTATTTCTCTGCTTGCAGTGGTCTTGATGCTATTGGTACCCTTAATCCTGACCTCGAGGTTAGGTATGCGGCAGGTGATGCCCTTGCCCGTCATTGAGAAGTTGTCAAGCTCCAGCCACGGGCTGGCACTGGGATTGAAACGCACGCTGCCGGAAACAGAGGATGCGCCGGTGGTGGCGGTGGTTATTTCAGGCACGGTGTAGCTCAAAGCCTCGTCGCCAATCATAATGGAGGGAACGAGCGTGGTCTTCTGCACCGGGGTGCCGTTCTGGACCACGCTACCCGTGGCTATATCGAACTTATGCAAGCTGTTGTCAAAGACCTCCAAGGGACAGCCTGTGTAGGTGGTGCCCAGCCCATTTGTGAAACCGGTGATGGCCCTGTAGTTGGAGTTTTCGGCACTGGCCGTCAGGTTAGAGCAATAAACAATCAAATCGGCGGCTTTTTGGGCACAGATGGCATGGCCATTTTTGGCCGTAGCAGTGAGATTGATACCATAGAATTTAATATCGGCACGATCTAAACTCACTATGGCCGGTCCGGCACCCGTATTGCTTACAGTAACTGTCGCCGTATGCGATGTGCTGACGTATGAGCCAATATGTGTTTTCTGCTTGCTATAGATGCCCGCACCTTCAGCTGCGGAGGAGGAATTGGCCGTAATCCTGCACGTTCCCACAAAGTAGATTTTGAGGTCCTCCACAGTCAGGTTTAAGATACCAAATCTACTTTCATCACTCCCGTTTGCCGTGATGGTGGCATTCTCAAGCACCAGCCTCTTGTTGACAGGATCGTACGTCACCTTGCCCGATATGCCGGAGCCGGTGATAGTCTGAGTCTCTGTTCCCGTCGTCGTGACCCTATGGCCTGCCACACAGAGCTGACCCCACGCCGTGGTGCCGGCAAGCATCGCTGCTATAGCAATAAGAGAAGTAAAAATTCTTTTCATATCAATTGGTTTTAAGGTTAATATGCCAATGAATAACAAATATTTATATTTCTTGTTTGCAAAATTACCTTTTTTTCCGTAATAGCAAAATATTTTAGGCATAAATTGCAACTTTTTAAGCATTTTCCCATAAACAACAGACAAAATGACTCCAGGCAAAGTCACTATCATATCCCCGGCTGTTGTTAGTCACTTTTAACAAGCTGCGATGAAAAAGTACCATCGCGACCTCGCAGAAAACAGTTTCGATTTCACAAAATACCGTCGCGACTTCACAGAAAATAATCGCAACCGCAATGAAAATAATCGCAACCGCAATGAAAATAATCGCGCAGACACGATAAATAAAGCAGATCTCTTGAGATTTAATTCCTGTTGTCTTGCAGCAGGGGCTGCCGCCGCCATCCCACCCCCAGAGCACAAAAAAATATAGGCATAGGGGCTCTGTAACAAAAATATTGCTTAATTTTGCGGCACGTTAAGCATAATGCGCCCATAGTATAATGGATAGAATGGAAGATTCCGGTTCTTCAGATCAGGGTTCGATTCCCTGTGGGCGTACTACGATTTATAAGGAAGATGTCCCCGTTAGCAGAACGAATGAGGCCGCTCTCCCTGCAAGACTACGTGGGGCAGCAGCACCTGGTGGGCGAAGGATGCGCCCTGCGCCGCATGATTGACAACAAGCATGTGAGTTCTTTTATTATGTGGGGACCGCCGGGCGTGGGCAAGACCACCCTGGCACAAATTATCGCGCAGTCGATGGGTACCGCCTTCTTCACCCTCAGCGCCGTAAGCAGCGGGGTGAAGGACGTACGCGATGTAATTGACAAAGCAGCCAAGAGCACCTTCTTCGACTCCCCCACCCCCATCCTCTTCATTGACGAGATTCACCGCTTCAGCAAAAGCCAACAAGACTCGCTGCTCTCAGCCGTGGAGCGCGGTATAGTCACCCTGATTGGCGCCACGACGGAAAACCCCTCCTTTGAGGTCATCACGCCGCTGCTCAGCCGATGCCAGGTGTATGTGCTCAAGCCGCTCAGCAACGACGACCTGCGCCAACTGATGGACAAGGCCCTCAGCCAAGACATCGTGCTAAAGGAGCGCGACATAAAGGTAGAGGAGACCGATGCCCTCTTCCAGTACAGCGGCGGCGACGGACGCAAGCTACTCAACATCATCGACCTGGTGGTCAGCAGCTTTGCCGACGGCGAGACTGCCGTCATCAGCAACAAGACCGTCAAGACCCAGCTACAGCTCAACCCCGCAGCCTACGACAAGGACGGCGAGCTGCACTACGACATCATCTCAGCCTTCATCAAGAGCATCCGAGGCAGCGACCCCGACGGAGCCCTCTACTGGCTGGGGCGCATGGTGGCCGGCGGCGAAGACCCAAAGTTTATTGCCCGCCGCCTGATTATCTCTGCCTCCGAGGATGTAGGTCTTGCCAATCCCAACGCCCTGCTGCTGGCCAATGCCGCCTTTGAGGCCGTGGAGAAAATAGGATGGCCCGAAGGACGCATCCCCCTGGCCGAGGCTACTGTCTATCTGGCCTGCTCGCCCAAGAGCAACTCCGCCTACATGGGCATTGGCGAGGCTCTGCGCCTGGTGGAGGAGAAAGGGGCACTGCCCGTACCGCTCCATCTGCGCAACGCTCCCACCAAGCTAATGAAGCAGCTGGGCTACGGCGCCGACTATAAGTATGCCCACGACTTTGAGGGTCACTTTGTGAACCAGCAGTACCTGCCCGACGACCTAAAAGACGCCCGCCTATGGCACGGCCAGCCCAACCCCGCCGAACAGAAACTGCGCGACCGCATGAATAGCCTGTGGAAGGACAGAAACTTCTGAAAACCAATGGAGGGTTTCCTAAATACTGACAATATAGAGCGCAGCACCGGAGGAGTGGAGTGGCATCCGCTGAGGCCCTGCATTGATAAGGATACACGTGTGCTCTTCCTCGGCAGCTTTCCGCCGCAGCGCAAGAAGTGGGCCAAGGGATTCAACTTCTTCTACCCCAACTTTATCAATGACCACTGGCGCATCATGGGCCTTATATTCTATGGCGACAAAGACCACTTCGTTGACACCAAGGCTCGCACCTACAAGGGGGCAGACATCATCCGCTTCGTCAAAGAGCACGGCCTTGGTTACTACGACACGTCAGAAGCTGTCAAGCGCCTGAAAGACAACGCATCCGACAAGTTTCTTGAAGTGGTAGTTCCAACCGACATTCGCGCTCTGACAAGCATGGCACCCCGCCTGAACAAGATAGTCGTGACAGGCCAAAAGGCCGCCGACACCCTCTGCGGTTACTTCAAGATTGACCAGCATCCCAAGATGGGCGAGAGCGTCAACATACCTTATTTATATAATAGTCTAGGTAGGCCCGTTAAGCTCTGCCGTCTGCCTTCCTCCAGCCGCGCCTACCCCATGAGACTTGAGCAGAAGGCAGAATACTACCGAGAAATGATAGAGCAACAGAACATAGATAATTAAAAACCACTCTTGTTCGCTACTTCTCTACAGTTACTCAACGGGTAAGGGCAAATAAAATATCCTGCTATTCTCTCATCCTTTCAGATTTTATTTTTATCTTTGCAACAAATTTCAATTTCCACATATCATGAATAAGTATCTGACTCTTTCATTATTGTTTACTGCTATGTTTGCAATCAACAGCTGCGCCAAAGACGAGCAGACCATTTCCAAGCAAGACTGGGACGAAATCACATTCCTTCGCTACGACTTTACCGACAGCAGCCTGCCGCCTGAGCACCACCGCAGCTACTATATCGGCATCGACAAGGACAGCATCAGGGTGCGCGTCTCCTGCTATGGCGAACTGCTCCGCCGCGAGGTATTCCCCTCATCGCAGGCAATCCTTGACAAAGCCAAGGCCACCCTTGCCACACAGAATATCCGCAAGGTTAAGCCCAAGGACGAAGCCCTCGTTTGCGGCGGCACCACCGACGCCCTGGCCTTCTTCAAGGGCAATGACGACAAGGCCTTCTTCAGCGCCTCCATCTATGGCGGAGTAGGCAGCCTCAGCATGAACGGAGACCCAGCAGCAGCTTTCCGGCAGGCCCTGCCCGTCAGCATAGAGAGCATCATCGACAAGACGCGCCGCCACCCGCAGCCTCCATTCACGGTTATCGTGCCCCAGCGCAAAGAAAGCAAGACTAATCAGTCGATGCCTGAGACAAGTCCCACCTTCCCTGGCGGCGAGGAAAGTCTGCAGAGTGACATTCACGACGAGATGCAACTGCCCGAAGAACTCATCAACAACAAGTTTGTTGCAAACCTCACCGTAGAGGTAGTGATTGACGAAGACGGCAAGGTAAGCGACGCATGGGTAACCAAGAGCAACCAGAAGGCCATCGACTCAGAAGTGGTGCGTTGCCTCAAGAAGCTATCCAGATGGCAGCCTGGACAGCGCAACGGCAAGCCCGCCACGATGATTCACACATTCCCGATAACTATCATTAAAGACTAACTGGCAAACCTTAAAAAAGCAATAAACGGCGGCTGCGATTCTTAATAAATCAGAATTTGGCCGCCCTTTTTGCTAAAAAAGGAAAATAAATTTGGCGGCTGTGTCTATTCTCACTAATATTGCAGCCGAAAATCTCAGGCTGCGCCCCATGGCGAAGCCGTAAAAAACGAAAATGACTATGAAGAAAACCACAACATTCCTTGCCGCCGCCATGGCAGCCAAGCTGCTGGCAGTGGCCATCGTGTTTACCAGCTGCGTAAGCAAGAAGCAGTTTGTTAATCTGCAGAAAGACTATGCCACAGTACAAAACGAGCTTGCCTCGCTGCAGAGCCAACACTCCAAGACCCTGGCAGACCTGGCCGGAGCCCAGGCCGAGGTGAAGAGCCTCGACAAGATGCTTGACGAAGAGAAACGCCGCAACGCCGAGCTGAAGGAGATGTATAACAAGCTCAATAACTCACTCAACACCAGCCTCAACCAGAACACGCAGAGCAATGTCAACATCTCCAAACTGGTGGACGAGATTAATGCCAGCAACGCCTACATCAAGCACTTGGTAGAGGTCAAGACCAAGAGCGACTCTCTCAACATGGCCCTCACCAACAAGCTTACCCGCTCGCTGACACGCGATGAGCTGAGCGAGGTGGACGTGCAGGTGCTCAAGGGAGTGGTCTATATCTCTCTGGCCGACAACATGCTCTACAAGTCTGGCAGCTACGAAATCAACGACCGCGCCGACCAGACCCTGAGCAAGATTGCCAAGATCATCACCGACTACAAGGACTATGAGGTGCTCATTGAGGGCAACACCGACAATGTGCCCATCAACCGCACCAACATCCGCAACAACTGGGACCTCAGCGCACTGCGCGCATCCTCAGTGGTGCAGGCCCTCCAGAACAAATACGGCGTTGACCCCAAGCGCCTAAGCGCAGCAGGCCGCGGCGAGTATAACCCCATCGCCACTAACGACACCGACCTGGGCCGTCAGCGCAACCGCCGTACCCAAATTATCATCACCCCCAAGCTCGATCAGTTTATGGAGCTAATCGACAAGGCTCCCGAGACTTCCGAGAAATAAAGGATGGAAATAACAAGCGACAGGGGACTTGCCTCAGGCGAGTTCCCTGTCGTTTCTATTGGCATCCATCAGCCTTTGTCAGGCACAAAAAACACTTTTTTCGCTCAACAGGCAGTTTTATCAAAGAAAATATGTAACTTTGCAAGGCACAAATTACGAAAACTCGTAAACCTTCAAGATATGTACGACAAAGAACGCGGCCTCTACATCGCCCACTGCGAGGGCGGTGCGCTGAGCATCCTTGGCAAGATGGCCAACCGCCACGGCCTCATCGCTGGTGCCACTGGCACCGGCAAGACTGTAAGCCTTCAGGTTATTGCAGAGAGTTTCTGCCAGGCAGGTGTACCCTGCTTTATGGCTGACATGAAAGGCGACCTATCCGGCATTAGCCAGGCAGGCCGCCTTTCTGGCTTCATAGAAAAAAGAATGCCTGAGTTCGGCATTGACAACCCCCAGTTTGAGGGCTGTCCCGTCAGGTTCTACGACGTGTTTGGCGAGCAAGGACATCCGCTACGCGCCACCGTGTCGCAGATGGGCCCACTGCTCATGTCACGCATCCTTGGCCTCAACGACACCCAGGAAGGCGTGCTCAACATCGTTTTCCGCATAGCCGACGAGCGAGGCCTGCTGCTCCTTGACCTCAAGGACCTGAGAGCCATACTGGAGTATGTGCTGAAAAACTCTAAGCAATACACCAGCTACGGCAATATCGCCACTCCCACTGTGGGAGCCATACAGCGCGCCATCCTCGTGCTGGAGAATCAAGGCGGCACCAAGTTCTTCGGCGAGCCCGCATTCGACATCTTCGACCTCCTGCAAGCCGAGGGCGGCAAAGGCGTGATGAGTGTGCTGGCAGCCGACAAGCTGATGATGCAGCCTAAACTGTACAGCACTTTCCTGCTCTGGCTGCTGAGCGACCTCTATAGCCGCCTGCCCGAAGTAGGAGACCTGGAGATGCCCAAGCTCATCTTCTTCTTCGACGAGGCCCACATGCTCTTTGAAGACAGCACCAAGGCCATGACCGACAAGGTTGAGCAGGTCATCAGGCTCATTCGCTCCAAGGGCGTAGGCATCTTCTTTGTCACCCAAAGCCCCTCCGACATTCCCGAGAACATACTGGGCCAGCTTGGCAACCGTGTGCAGCATGCCCTGCGCGCCTATACCCCCAAGGACCAGCGCGCCGTTAAGACTGCAGCCGACACCTTCCGCCCCAACCCATCATTCAAGACCGACGAAGCCATCATGAATCTGGAGACAGGTGAGGCTCTTGTCAGCTTCCTTGACGACAAGGGAGCCCCCTCTGTGGTGGAGCGTGCCAAGGTACTCTTCCCGCTGAGCCAGATTGGGGCCATTACCGAGGGGCAGCGCAACGACATCATCCGCCAGTCGCGCATCTACGGCAAATACGATACGCCAGTTGACCGCGAGAGCGCCTTCGAAGTACTGATGGCGCAGGCCGAAGCCGCTGCTGCCGAGGAGCAAGCCACTGCCGACAAGCCACAGGCGGAGGAGAAAAAAGCCACCAGCAAGAAGAAAGGCTTCTTCTCCAAGGTGCTCAAGGCCATCATTACCGCCATCACCGGCACCTTTGCCGCCATACTGGGCACCATAGTGTCGGATGCCGTAACCGGCAAGAAAACCAAGTCGCGCACCTCCGCCACGGGGCGCGTGGCCAAAAATGCCACCTCCGCTGCCACTCGCACCGTAACCCGCGAGCTGACGCGCGACATACTGGGCAACCTGATTAAATAAATTCAGAGTAGTCTGAAAAGTCTAAGTAACCAAAATACTCAGAGTAATCAGAATACTCGGAATAATCCGAAAAAAAAGAATAAAGACCCCCTCTTTGTAAATGATTATCGTAATCTTTAAGTTGCTCGGCTCGCTGGCATTGCTTATGTTTGGTATGAAGTCGATGAGCGAGGCTCTGCAAAAGATGGCAGGCCCGCAGTTGCGCCACGTGCTTGGCACCATGACCACCAATCGCTTCACCGGCATATGTACCGGCATGTTTGTAACCGCTGCCGTGCAATCCAGCACCGCCACCACTCTGATGACCGTCAGTTTCGTCAACGCAGGCCTGCTTACCTTGATGCAAGCTATCTCGGTCATTATGGGTGCCCACATCGGTACAACCGTCACGGCATGGATTATGTCGCTGGGCTTCTCCTTCAATATTAATGACTTTACATATTTAGCTTTCTTCATCGGCATAATACTCATCTATATAAAAAGGCGCCGCATAGTGGGCGATTTCCTCTTCGGCATAGCTTTCCTATTCCTGGGTCTGAGCACCTTGAAGGTAACCGGTGCCGATGCCGTTACAGGCGAATATGCCGAGGCAGTGCAGTCCTTCTTTGCCACCTTCAATACCCACACATTTGGCAACTCGCTATTATTCTTAATCATGGGTACGGTGCTCACCCTATGTGTGCAATCGTCAGCAGCCATCATGGCCATCACCATGACTCTCTGCCTCACCGGCGTGCTCCACATAGAGCAAGGCATCATGTTGGTGCTGGGTGAGAATATCGGCACCACCATCACATCCAATATCGCGGCCCTCAAGGCCAATGTGCAGGCCCGCCGCGCAGCCTTTGCCCACATGAGCATCAATGTGGTGGGCGTTATCTGGGTAATGATACTGCTCAAACCCTTCTTCCACGGCGTATGCAACCTGGTGGGCTTCAACCCCGACATGCCCAGCACCGACCCACAGTTCCCCCTCAAGGCATCGGTCACCCTGGCCGCCTTCCACTCGGCGTTCAACATCTCCAACACCCTGCTCCTCATCTGGTTTGTGCCCTACATTGAGCGATTCGTATGCTGGGCCATCAAGCCAAAGCCCAGCGTCAGCAATGAAGACGAGGACTTCCGCCTCAAGTTCATCTCCGGCGGCATCCTCTCCACCGCCGAGCTCTCCATTCTTGAGGCCCGCAAGGAAATCAACAACTATGCCGAGCGCACCAACAAGATGTTTCAGCTGGTACGCGACCTGCTGGAGACCACAGAAGATAAGGCCTTCAATGCCCTCTTCACTCGCATAGAGAAATATGAGGGCATCAGCGACCGCATGGAGATAGAGATAGCCAACTACCTCAACGAGGTGCTCGACGGCCGCCTCAGCACCGAGACCAAGGCCAAGATACGCGCCATGCTCCGCGAGGGCACCGAAATAGAGTCCATCGGTGACTCCTGCTACAACCTGGCCCGCTCCATGCAGCACCGCCGCCGTGCCAAGTCAGAGTTTACCGAGGCACAGATTGAGCATATTCACCAGATGTTTGAGCTCACCAACACTGCCCTCGACCAGATGCAGCGCGTGCTTGCCACCGGCAGCGTCAAAGACGCCCTCATATCCTCCAACATAGAGCTTGAAATCAACAACTACCGTGCTGACCTCAAGAATCAGAACTTCGATGACGTAGGCGAGGGCCTCTACAACTATCAGGCAGGCGTCTTCTACCTTGACATCATCAACGAGTGTGAGAAACTCGGCGACTATGTCATCAACGTAGTTGAGGCACGCACCGGCACCAAGAAGAAGAACTAACGGCTCCAAAACCCTACCGATGAGATTCCCCCTCATAATAATGCTGACAGCCATGCTCCTGGCGATGCCCGCCATGGGACAGCAGGTGCGCGACAGGCTAAACCGCCGCGTGGCAGGCGTCAACCCCAACAAGGAGAAAGAGGCCGAGGAAGAAGAGCGCGCCAAGGCCAAGACCGGCATCCACGTCTGGACAGTTGACGAGCACACAGGCATCCCCGACTCCGTGGCAGTGGACACCATTCACCACGCATTCCAGAACACCGCCTTCAGCGATGGACCCAAAGGGCTCTACTCCAACCTCGGCAACATCGGCTCACCCCGCCTGGCCAAGGTGTTCACCATGCGCCCCGAGATGAACTATTTCATCTTCGCCCAGCCCTACGATTTCTTCCTGAAGCCTCTGCAGGGATGGCATTTCACCAACACCTACCAGCCCATCACCAACATTACCTACCATGAGAGCGGCGACAGCGACAACGGCGAGGATCACCTCACAGCCAAGTTTGCCATTAACGCCAACAAGGACACAGGCCTGGGCTTCTGCATCGACTATATCTACGGCCGCGGTTACCACGACAATCAGTCCACCGCCCACTTCAACTTCAATCTCTACGGCTCCACCGTCAAGGACCGCTACAAGGCCCACTGGCTCATCTACTCCAACTACCTCAAGACCCGCGAGAACGGCGGTATCACCAGCGACGACTACGTCAACGACCCGCAGAAATTCCCCTCCTCCTACACCAGCAAGGAGATACCCATCATGCTCGACCGCGTGTGGAACAAGATGCACTACGACGGAGCCCAGCTTACCCACCGCTACAGCCTCGGCTTCCGCCGCGTCATCAAGACCGACACCACTAAGACCCCGGGGCCCAAGCCCCAAGCCACACCGGCAGACTCCATCGTCCGCGTCCGTCCCGCAGGCGCCCTGTCGGCCCGTGAGATAGACGCCGCCCTGCCCCTTGACGCCGATAAATCTCAAACCTCAGACCTCAAGCCTCAAGACCGGCAGGACTCCACCGTCTTCGTGCCCGTCACCAGCTTCATCCACACCGCCAAGCTCGGCTTCTATTCCCGCAAGTTCCTATCCAATCAGTCGCTCGGCGACTACTACGCCGACATCTACCTGCCCGGCGACTCCACCGAAGAAGACACCAAGAACACCTCCATCTCCAACTACCTGGCTGTAGAGCTCAGCGAGGGACTCAACAAATACCTCTCAGCCGGCATTCGCCTCTTTGGCATCTACGACTACAACAACTACTCCATGCCTGGCCTTGAGAGCCGCGACCGCTTCAGCGAGCACCGCCTCACCGTAGGAGCCCAGATCTTCCGCGAGCAGAGCCACCTGCTCAACTATCAGATTACCGCCCAGACCTCCAAGGAAAACAACAGTTGGGGCGACTACGAGCTCCGTGCCCAGGGCCGCCTGACCGTGCCTTTCTTCGGCGACAGCGTCAGCCTGTCGCTGCGTGCATCCAGCGTCAACCGTAAGCCCACATTCTTCTACCGCCACTTCCAGTCCAAGCACCTGTGGTGGGACAACCAGCTTGACAAGCAACTCACCAACCGCATCGGCGCCACCCTTGAGAGCCAGAAACTCAACCTGCGCCTCAGCGCCGACGCCTACAATATCACCAACTACACCTACTTCGCCAACCTGTGGGTCAACAAGACCTACGACGACGGCCAGTTTACCGGCGGCACCTTCACCACCCAAGTAGCCCAGTCCTCCAAAAGCATCAACCTGTTCGTGCTGAGCCTCGACAAGGACTTCCGCTTCGGCATCTTCAACTGGGAGAACTCACTCATCTACCAGACCACCAGCGACAAATACGTACTGCCCTTGCCAGCTCTCACCGCATACAGTAACCTCTACCTCAAGTTCCGCATAGCCCATGTGCTCAACACCGAGTTTGGCATCGACATGCGCTACTTCACCAAATACTACGCCCCGTCCTACAGCCCGGGCATCGGCCAGTACGCCACCCAGGACACCACCGACGGCCTGATCAAGGTAGGCAACCACCCCGTGCTCAGCGCCTACCTCAACTTCCACCTCAAGCACACCCGCTTCTACATCATGGCCAGCCACTTCAACTACTCCAAGGAGGGCGGCACCACCTTCGGCGCACCCCACTACCCCATCAATCCCTTCACAGTGCGCCTCGGCCTTTCGTGGAACTTCTTCAATTAAAAAAGTCGCAAGCCGGAGCAGCATAGCCACGCAACGGCGCAAATACGAAAAGCCGAGGCGAGAGCAAAGCAGCAACGTCTTCAACTGACAGCAAATAATAACCGTTAACCATTCCGTTAGCATGAAATCACTACTCTATCCCTTCTTCACCCTGGCTGCAGCCGCCATCATTACGGCATGCACCGGCACCTCTGCCAACCAGCAGACCACGCCCGACACCCTCACCGCAGCCACCGAGCAGACCGCCAACATCCCCCAGAGCAACTACACCCTGCTCGACACCTCACCCTCCATCACCGATGAAGACGAAATCGACACCAAGGCAGTAATAGAGGTGCTCCGCGACTGGGACAACTGCCACCGCACCCGCACCACGGCAGGGATGGACACCCTCTACTCCCCGGTGTGCCTCTACTACGGCGCCGACCAGACCAGCAAGTTTATCATCAGCAACAAGAAAGACTTCTTCGCCAAGCACCCCCAATACACACAGTACATCGACAGCGTAGAGATAATCGGCTGGGGCCTGGCCTTCATCGACATCACCTTCAACAAGCATGTCCGCACCGCCAGCACCGCCAGCTGGCAGACCTATAAGGCATACCTCCGCCTCATCGGCAGCGTGACCGAATGGACCGTCAGCTGGGAGAGCGACGCCACCACCGACGCCAACCTGGAGCGCCGCAACCAGAAGAAGCCCCCCGTAGAGCTCGAAATCGACAACACCACCACCCTCGCCCAGATCTTCAACGACGAGAACGTGGGCAAGCTCATCAACACCGGCTACTGGGAGCTCGTAGGCTTTGACGACAATTCCTTCGAAGGCCCACTGGCCAAAGCCATCATGGGCTGCAACACCATCGGAGCCCGCAATGAAATCAACGGCATACTGCGCCGCGGCCTCAACGGCGACAGAAACACGCTCTACGTAGGCGGCACATGCTCAGGAGGCCCCTATACAGCCCGCGTGCTCTGGATATACAACAAGGCCACACGCTCCCTCAGCGTCTATCCCGAGTTTTAGCCAACAGACAACGGGGAATTGAAATTCTTAAATAGCAAAAACACACATACTTAAACCTAAAAGTGAAAAGAGAAAAGCAAAAAGACCACGCTTTCACAAATAATTCATAACTTTGTAAAGTTAGCATATCACAGATAAAAAATCACATCTAACATATTAAAACAACCAACAACCATGATTGATTACAAGAAACTAGGCCTCGTCAACACCCGCGAGATGTTTAAGAGAGCCATCAACGGCGGCTACGCAATCCCCGCCTTCAACTTCAACAACATGGAGCAGCTGCAGGCCATCATCAAGGCCGCTGCCACCAAGAAGAGCCCCGTCATCCTTCAGGTCAGCAAGGGTGCCCGCCAGTATGCCAACCAGACCCTGCTCCGCTACATGGCCGAGGGCGCTGTAGAGTATGCCAAGGAGCTCGGCTGCAACCATCCCGAGATAGCCCTCCACCTGGACCACGGCGACACCTTCGAGACCTGCAAGAGCTGCATCGACATGGGCTTCAGCTCAGTGATGATTGACGGTTCCGCTCTGCCCTATGAGGAGAACGTAGCCCTCACCAAGAAGGTGGTAGACTATGCCCACCAGTTCGACGTAACCGTAGAGGGTGAGCTCGGCGTGCTGGCCGGCGTAGAGGATGAGGTATCCCACGCAGAGAGCCACTACACCAAACCTGAGGAGGTTATCGACTTCGCTACCCGCACTGGCTGCGACTCCTTGGCTATCTCCATCGGCACCAGCCACGGCGCCTACAAGTTCACCCCCGAGCAGTGCACCCGCGACCCCAAGACCGGTCGCCTCGTTCCTCCCCCATTGGCATTCGACGTGCTCGACGCCGTTATGGAGAAGCTGCCCGGCTTCCCCATCGTGCTCCACGGCTCCAGCTCCGTGCCCCAAGAAGAGGTTGACACCATCAACAAGTATGGCGGCAAGCTGCCCAACGCCGTCGGAATACCCGAGGAGCAGCTCCGCAAGGCTGCCAAGAGTGCCGTTTGCAAGATCAACATCGACTCCGACTCCCGTCTGGCCATGACCGCTGCCGTACGCAAGGTCTTCGCCGAGAAGCCGGGCGAGTTCGACCCCCGCAAGTACCTCGGCCCCGCACGCGACAACATGCAGAAGCTCTACGAGCACAAGATTGTCGATGTACTCGGCTCCGAGAACAAACTCGCCAACCTCGACTAGTTTTCGCAAGAACACCCTAGCATTACACGGAATAACATATTCCCCGCATATCCGCCTACCCGCCAGCCTTAAGCAGCGGGTAGGCGTTTTTTTGTATGCTATCAGATTATCATTGCTTGCTGCCACAGATTACAGTCTCTGCGAAATAGTCATGCTCTCTCTGTGCCAACATCTGTGTCATTGCCTATAAAAGAATATTGGTGTCCGGGGAAAGTTAGTATCATACGCCCTCCCCCCTTCGGGGTACTCCCTCTATCTTAGAGGGAGAGTCAAGTCAGTCATACCTATTTGT
>CADAJV010000051.1 GCA_902788275.1 uncultured Bacteroidales bacterium
TTATTTTTTTATAGGCAATGACACAGATGTTGGCACAGAGAGAGCATGACTATTTCGCAGAGACTGTAATCTGTGCCAACTGCTATATTGTTGCCTAAAAAAATCTAACGGCGACCTTAGAATTTTTAACGCCTAGATAAAATCGGGAAACGTGGACTTAAGATTGACTAATGTGGACGAAACATAATCTGGTACGGGTAAAACGGCTCCTAAAATTGAGGCCACACAACACTATTGCGAGGGGATGGAAAATAATCGAGGAGAGGATCCGGCTCGGCGCGATTAGATTTCGGATCGGCACGATTATATTTGCCGCCTAGGCTCCAAGTTTTCCTTATGTCGGCCAGCGCAACCATTAATCGTTATTGCGGCATTGTTGTATTGGGCATGCGCAGATACAGGCTATCCTTTTTTGCATCTTTTCACTGCCTCACACGGAAATTTGGCAAAAATAGACAAATTAACATGCTTCTTATCCGCGGCTCATGATGTTTTTCGTAACTTTGCATCGAAAAGTCCAATTGTATGTAGATACAAAAGGCCAATACTATGAAACTCAGAACCGTAAAAGAGCCTATCTTTGCTAACGAAAGCAATCCGCACGGCACCGCGGGCTGTGCCATGGTGACTGCCGTCTTGCTCTGCGCTTTCGGAATCGTAGGGTTGGGATACAAGTGGCCTTCAGGGACATGCATAATGCTTGTTGTGTTTGCAGCAATTTTTTTCGGGGTTGCAATAAGTAATAGCAAAAAAGAAGCACATAACTATTTCTTATCTAAACGGAACACTTACCACTATACCTACAGCAAATATTTTGCCAACCAAGAAGACACTTCGCCCTCTGGCAAAGAAACGACATACATTCCCATAGAGCGTGAAACCTATGATGACTGGCTCTACCGAGCGGAAAAGCTCAACACTTTCCTACAGGTGTTGCGCACGGACCAAGAGTTTTTGGACATTCTCTCCAAGCAATACAATGTAACTGATGCGGATTTAGATTCCGATGATAAGTTTCTCTTAATAGCCATCTATGACAT
Source organism: uncultured Bacteroidales bacterium (assembly GCA_902788275.1). Taxonomy (GTDB): domain Bacteria; phylum Bacteroidota; class Bacteroidia; order Bacteroidales; family Bacteroidaceae; genus UBA6382. Next base: position 1,041 of record CADAJV010000051.1, read on the forward strand.
CTATATGTGCATAGACGGCCTGGGGTACTATGCAGAGGGTGAATCGTGCGAGGCAATCCTATTCTACGGTATGACCAAGATGATCGTCTCTGGTGAGGCCGTACCTCCCGCAAAGGACACACTGTTAGAAGAAACCGGCCATCTCATCAAGTCTGCCCTTCAGTTGAAGGGTCAGTTACCCAATGACTATTATTTTGCCCTAAGCCGCACCTTGGCCGTGTACGACAAAGATAAGCTCGATTGCTACCAGACTCTGCTCTATGAGTTTGCTCACGGCATGGCCAAGGCCGATGGCGGAGTCAGCAGCATGGAAAAGAAGTTTCTGAATCGAATCAAAGCACCTGATAGCCAAGCAAAAGAAAACGCCGGAAGTACTGCAGCTAAGGTCTATGCCAAACCCGAAGAAGAGGATTGTAAGCAGACCAGCGAAGCCGACACTGCAAGGAAAGACAAGACGCCCGACAACCGACAAGCAAACGGCAAGCCAAAGAAGAAACAGAAGCCACGCGCAGTCAAGGAGTTAGATGCACTTGTAGGACTTACCTCAGTGAAGAAAGATATAACCAAGCTGTCAAACTTCATCAGGATAAACACTATAAGGAAGGAACACGGACTTGCCGGTTCGTCGATATCATACCACTGCGTGTTTACAGGCAATCCCGGCACTGGCAAGACGACCGTGGCACGCATCATTGCAGACATATACCGTGAACTGGGCGTATTGTCAAAGGGGCATCTCGTAGAAACCGACCGCTCTGGCCTCGTTGCCGAGTATGTCGGCCAAACCGCCGTCAAAACCAACAAGGTCATAGACTCTGCTCTCGATGGTATTCTCTTTATAGACGAAGCCTACTCACTGGCAACTGGCGGCACGAACGACTATGGCCTAGAGGCTATCGCCACACTGCTCAAGCGCATGGAGGATGACCGCGACCGCTTAGTGGTGATACTGGCAGGATATGGTAATGAGATGAATACATTCATCAACTCCAACCCTGGGTTGGCCTCACGCTTTAATCGCTACATCCATTTCCCGGACTACGATGCAGAAGAACTCTACGAGATATTTAGGCGCAATGTTCAGAAACATGAATACAAGCTCAGCCCTGAGGCCGAAGTAAAGTTGAAGTCACTGCTTGCCGACGCTGTTGCACACAAGGACAAAAACTTCGGCAATGCACGCTTTGTGAGAAACCTTTTTGAGAAGACGCTGGAAAATCAAGCCAGCCGCCTATCCGCCGTTGCAAACCTGAGCAAGGACGCCCTGATGATGATTACCGCCGAAGACATCCTGCCAGTCACTTAGTACTGTAATAGTTATCAACAGGCCCTAAAAAGAGACTATGCACAAAAATATTGCCCAAAATCTTTGCCGTTATCAAAAAAAGCAGTAATTTCGCGGCGCAAAATCCGAGAGAGTTCCCTCCCGGGGATGTGGATGGCCCGTTCGTCTATCGGCTAGGACGAGAGATTTTCATTCTCTAAAGAGGAGTTCGACTCTCCTACGGGCTACACGGAAACAGAATTAAAAGTTAAAGAATTAAAACGTTAAAGAATTAAAGATGGCAAACCACAAATCTTGCTTAAAGAGACTGCGCCAGACTAAGACTCTCACCGAGCACAACCGCTACTACGCTAAGACTATGCGCAACGCTGTACGCAAACTGCGCGCCACCACAGACAAGGACGAGGCCGCCAAGATGCTGCCCACCGTGCAGAAGATGCTTGACAAACTGGCTAAGACTAACATTATCCACGCCAACAAGGCATCTAACCTGAAGTCTAGCCTGGCACTCCACGTTAAGGCTCTGGCATAGGACTTACAGAGGAACACGCGGTCCAACGATATAACTACGGACTTGTTATAAGACGGACAACGGACAACAATGATAACGAAAGAAAACATTGTTGTCCGTAGTCCGCTTTCTATTGCATAAAAGTTTATTACCATGACTGACTCAATGAAGATTACCAACATCCATGATGTGGTAGTGCTGTTTGCCGGTGACTCCGGCGACGGTATGCAGCTGGCTGGCAACATTTTTTCGACTGTGTCCGCCACGGCCGGCAACAGCATCAGCACCTTCCCCGACTATCCCGCCGATATCCGCGCCCCGCAAGGCAGCCTTACAGGCGTGAGCGGTTTTCAGGTGCACATAGGTGCCGAGCAGGTCTATACGCCGGGCGACAAGTGTGACGTGCTGGTGGCTATGAACGCGGCTGCGCTGAAGGTGGACTACTCTCACGCCAAGCCTGATGCCACTATTATAATTGACACTGACTCCTTCCAGGCTGCCGACCTCAAGAAGGCTGACTTCAAGACTGACGACTACCTCGGCGAAATGGGCATCGACCCCGACAGGGTGATTGCCTGCCGGCTGACACAGATGGTGAAGGACGCGCTGGCTGACAGCGGCATGGACAACAAGGCTGTGATGAAGTGCCGTAATATGTTTGCCCTGGGACTGGTGTGCTGGCTCTTTGACCGCGACCTGAACATCGCTTTCAACTATCTGAAAGAGAAGTTTGCCAAGAAGCCGGAGATTGCTGAAGCTAACATCAAGGTGGTACAGGCGGGCTACGACTACGGCCACAATACTCACAGCTCGGCCAACAACGTGCACCGCATTGAGTCGAAGCACAAAGTGCCCGGCCGCTATATGGACATCACCGGCAACAAGGCCACGGCCTACGGTCTCATTGCCGCTGCCGAGAAGGCCGGCCTAAAGCTGTACCTGGGCTCCTACCCCATTACCCCTGCCACCGACATACTGCACGAACTCAGCAAGCATAAGTCGCTGGGAGTGACTACGGTGCAGTGTGAGGACGAGATAGCAGGCTGTGCCTCAGCCGTAGGAGCCTCCTTTGCTGGAGCGATGGCCGTCACCTCTACTTCGGGACCTGGCATCTGCCTCAAGTCGGAGGCCATGAACCTGGCTGTCATCATGGAGCTGCCACTGGTGATAATCGATGTGCAACGCGGAGGCCCTGCCACCGGTCTGCCGACCAAGTCGGAGCAGACAGACCTGCTGCAGGTGCTCTTCGGCCGCAACGGCGAGAGCCCCATGCCAGTGATAGCCGCCACATCACCTACCGACTGCTTTGACGCTGCTTACACAGCATGCAAGATGGCCTTGGAGCACATGACTCCCGTGGTGCTGATGACTGATGCCTACATTGCCAACGGCAGCGGAGCCTTCCGTCTGCCCGAACTGGACAAATATCCCGCCATCAAGCCACCCTACGTGCCTGATGAGCTGAAGGGCAGCTGGACTCCCTACCAGCGCAATGCCGACGGCGTGCGCTACTGGGCTGTGCCCGGACGCGAGGGCTTTGAGCATATCCTCGGCGGACTGGAGAAGGACAACAAGACGGGGGCCATCTCCACCAACCCGGAGAACCACGACCTGATGACCCGCCTGCGTAAGCAAAAGATTGACAACATAGAGGTACCCGACCTGGAGGTGCTGGGCGACAAGGATGACGCCGACCTGCTCATTGTAGGCTTCGGTGGCACATACGGCCACCTGCACGCCGCCATGGACGAGCTGCGCGCCGAAGGCCACAAGGTGGCCATGGCTCACTTTAAGTTTATCAGTCCGCTACCCAAGAACACAGCCGAGGTGCTCACAAAGTATAATAAAGTGGTGGTGGCTGAACAGAACATGGGCCAGCTTGCCGCTTACCTACGTATGAAAATCGATGGATTCGTACCCCGCCAGTTCAATGAAGTAAAGGGCCAGCCCTTCGTGGTAGAAGAGCTGAAGGAGGCCTTCCTACACATCATGGCATAGGCTAGTCATTGCACCAACAACTGCTAGCTGAACATATAACTACGAATTTAACGAATTTAACGAATTTAATCAGTGATGATTAACGGACAATTCCTGCTGATTTTGTAGCTGAACAGAACTACGAATTACACGAATTTCCCCAAGCCTATCAGACACCACGCCATAAAAGCTGCGAATTAAACGAACAACTGCATGAATATTGCACACAAAGAAACATCATACAGAATTATCGGAGCTGCTATGGCTGTACACGGTGAGCTTGGATGCGGTTTTACTGAAAAAGTCTATCAAGACGCTCTTGAGGTTGAGTTTCAAGAAAGAGGCATAGAGTATCAGAGAGAGCCGCAGATTCATGCGACATACCACAACAATTTGCTGGACTCAACATTCATTCCTGACTTCATTTGCGACAACGCAATAATAGTAGAATTGAAAGCCGTTAAAGATTTAGACAACATCCATCGTTCACAAGCTATAAATTATGCAAAAATTGCGAAAATGGATTTAGCCATACTCGTCAATTTTGGAGATACCTCCCTAGAATACGAACGTTTCCCAAACCTAAACAAAGACACGACGAAATAATTCGTATAATTCGTAGTTGCATGACAATCTATACAAAACTCGCACAACACGCTATCAGCAATTCGTATAATTCGTGAAATTCGTAGTTCACAATATCATCAACCAACAATAAAACAAATCATTGTGATGGAATACAAAAATACCGATTTCAAGAAAGGTCAGCCACGTTGGTGCCCTGGTTGCGGCGACCACTTCTTCCTTGCATCGCTACACAAGGCAATGGCTGAGATAGGTATAGCCCCTAACAACAACGCCGTCATCTCCGGCATAGGCTGTTCCAGCCGACTGCCCCACTATATGGCCACATACGGCATGAACACCATTCACGGCCGAGCTGCCGCCATAGCCACCGGATGCAAGGTGGCCAACCCCGAACTGGAGGTGTGGCAGGTGAGCGGTGACGGTGATGGACTTGCCATCGGCGGCAACCACTTCATCCACGCCAACAGGCGCAACATCAACATCAACATCATACTGCTCAACAATCGCATCTACGGCCTCACTAAGGGGCAGTATTCACCCACCTCACCGCGTGGATTTGTGAGCAAGTCGAGCCCCTATGGCACAGTGGAGGATCCATTCCGCCCCGCTGAGCTATGCTTCGGTGCTCGCGGCCACTTCTTTGCACGCGCCGTAGCCACCGATGCCACCGGCACCGTAGAGATTCTAAAAGCCGCCCAAAGGCATAAGGGCACAGCTGTGTGCGAGATACTGCAAAACTGCGTGATCTTCAACAACGGCACCCACGACTCCGTCTATACCAAGGAGGGCCGCGCCAAGAATGCCATCTATCTGGAGCACGGCAAACCGATGATCTTCGGCGAGAACAATGAATTTGGTCTGATGCAGGAGGGTTTCGGCCTGAAAGTGGTAAAGATTGGCGAGAATGGCGTGACCGAGAAGGACATCCTTGTACATGACGCCCACTGCCAGGATAACACCCTGCAGCTGAAACTGGCCATGATGGAGGGGCCCGACTTCCCCATAGCCCTCGGAGTAATCCGCGACGTGGAGGCCCCCACCTACGATGACAGTGTGACGGCACAGATTGAAGAGATAAAAGCTAAGAAGCCTTACCATACCTTCGCAGAGCTGCTGGAGACTAACGACATTTGGACTATTGAGTAAGAATACTCCCATTGTCTTCGGTGCGGCTACGACCATGATGACATTGCCATGCCGGAAGCAAAATTATAGGCCCGCAAACCAAATTGCGGGCCTTTTCTGTCACATTATATGGGTGAAGTGGATTTTTAAGGGAAAAAACTACGTTTTTTCGCGTGCAAGGGCAGCTTATTTCACAAAAAAATCGTAATTTTGTACGGATATAAAAAAGAACAACATTTTATGGACGAACAAAAGCAAGTAAACACTAATTATTCTGCGTCAAACATCCAGGTGCTGGAAGGTCTTGAGGCTGTGCGCAAGCGCCCCGCCATGTATATTGGCGACATCAGCGAGAAGGGTCTGCACCACCTCGTATATGAAACCGTGGACAACTCTATTGATGAGGCCCTGGCAGGCTACTGCACCCACATCGAGGTAACCATCTGCGAAGACAACTCTATCATAGTGCAGGACAATGGCCGCGGAATACCCGTAGATATCCATGAGAAAGAAGGTGTAAGCGCCCTGCAGGTAGTAATGACAGTGCTGCACGCCGGTGGCAAGTTCGACAAGGGCAGCTATAAGGTCAGCGGTGGTCTGCATGGCGTAGGTGTTAGTTGCGTCAACGCTCTGTCCAGTCACATGATTTCCCAGGTCTTCCGCGATGGCAAGATCTACCAGCAAGAGTATGAGATTGGTAAGCCGCTCTACGATGTTAAGGTGGTAGGCGAGACCACACTGCGCGGCACACGTCAGCAGTTCTGGCCCGACGACTCAATATTCACCACTACGGAATATAACTACAATACGCTGGCTGACCGTATGCGTGAGCTGGCATTCCTCAATGCAGGTCTCACCATCAAACTCACCGACCTGCGTGAGAAGGACGAGGACGGCAATCCACGCAGCGAGACATTCTACAGCGAGCTGGGCCTGCGCGAGTTTGTGCGCTACCAGGACTCCATGCGTACACCGCTCATTCCCGACGTTATCTACATCAAGACTGAAAAAGAGGGCATCCCCATCGAGATAGCATTTGTCTATAACACCGGTTTCAGCGAGAACCTACACAGTTACGTCAACAACATCAACACCATTGAGGGTGGTACCCATCTGGCTGGTTTCCGTGCTGCGCTTACGCGAGTACTCAAGAAGTACGCAGAGGACACCGCTGCCAAGCAGATAGAGAAGGCCAAGATTGAGATATCTGGTGAGGATTTCCGCGAGGGTCTTACCGCCGTGATAAGCATCAAGGTGGCTGAGCCACAGTTTGAGGGTCAGACCAAGACAAAACTCGGCAACTCTGAGGTAATGGGTGCCGTCAATCAGGCTGTGGGCGAAGCCCTGAGCAACTATCTGGAGGAGCATCCTAAAGAGGCAAAGATAATAGTTGACAAGGTAATACTGGCCGCCACCGCACGCATAGCAGCCCGCAAGGCTCGCGAGACTGTGCAGCGCAAGAACCCCATGTCGGGCGGCGGACTGCCTGGCAAGCTGGCCGACTGCTCAAGCAAGGACCCCGCCGAGAGCGAGATATTCCTGGTGGAGGGTGACTCGGCAGGTGGATCCGCCAAGCAGGGACGCTCACGTAAATTCCAAGCAATTCTGCCCCTGCGCGGTAAGATTCTCAACGTGGAGCGCCAGCAGTGGCATAAGGCCTTTGAGAGCGATGAGGTGAACAATATCATCCAAGCTCTGGGCGTACGCTTCGGTGTGGACACCGAGGACAGCAAGCAAGTCAACCTTGACAAGCTTCGCTACCACAAGGTGATACTCATGACCGATGCCGATGTGGACGGCCGCCACATCAACACACTAATTCTTACCCTCTTCTTCCGCTATATGCCCAGTCTTATTGAGCACGGCTACGTCTATCTGGCTACCCCACCACTCTACCGCTGCAAGATTGGCAAGAATGAGGAGTACTGCTACAACGACAACCAACGTCTTGACTTTATGCGCCGCTATAACAACGGTTCGGAGAAGGGCGTTACCACTCAGCGATACAAAGGTCTCGGTGAGATGAACCCCGAGCAGCTTTGGGAGACCACCATGAACCCGGAGAACCGTCTGCTTAAGCGCGTGACCCTTGAGAATGCAGCAGAGGCCGACCACACTTTCTCCATGCTCATGGGCGATGATGTTGACCAGCGTCGCGAGTTTATAGAGCGCAACGCCAACACGGCAAACATTGACGCCTAATCTCTACAGCAGCATTACCGGCCAGCTGACCGCGCGTTTCGCAAAGGACGAAGCACAGGCAATGGCCCGAATACTTATAGAAGATTTACTGCACCTGTCCCTCCCGCACGTATTGGCTGGTATAATGCCGCCACTCAGCGTGCAGGAGGGACTACTGGTTAAGCAAGCCGTAAGCAGACTGCTCAACAATGAGCCCATACAATACGTGATAGGCAGCACCACTTTCTGTGGCAATACATTCTGCGTCAATCCCTCAGTGCTGATTCCGCGACCAGAGACAGAGCAGTTGGTGGACATGGCCACAGACATTGCTGACTTACCTGAACACGTCAGCATTATGGATGCCTGCACTGGCAGCGGATGCATAGCCATATCCATCAAAAAGAAACGACCCGATTGGGAAGTTTATGCCTGCGACATCTCCGCCGAGGCACTGCAGACAGCAAGGGAAAACGCTAAGGCAAATGGTGCTGAGGTGCACTTCACACATACCGATGTGCTGTCTGACAAATTACTCACAGGTCCCTTTGACATCATGGTGAGTAACCCGCCATACGTAATGGACAAGGAAAAATCCTCGATGGAACCGCATGTTTTGAAGAGAGAGCCACACTTGGCGCTATTCGTGACGGATGATGAGCCACTCATCTTCTACCGGGCCTTGGCACAGTGGGGGCAACGGAGCCTTAGCAGTGAGGGCTGGATGCTGGCAGAGATTAATCCACTGCTGAGTCAGGAAACAAAAGCGCTCTTCGAAGCTCAACAATACAGAGATTGCACAATAATCAACGACAACTACGAAAAAGAAAGATTTATAAGATGCCGAAAATAAACAAGCCCCCTACAGAAACAGAACTCTACTCGCGATTTTCAAGGCAATGCTCCATATCAGAATATGCTCCGGCAGACATAAAACAAAAGGTATTAAGGGCTGGACTAAGCAGCGCTGCAGCGGAGCGCATCATCGAAAAACTGACAGACGAGGGTTTTATCAACGAAAGCCGCTATACCAAGGCCTTTGTCCACGACAAATTTGAGCTTAACCACTGGGGGCATAAGAAGATAGAAGCCGCGCTTGCACAAAAGGGAATCCGCGGCACCGGGGTGCAAGAGCAGTTGGCCAACATTGACGAGGATAGATACAAAGCGGTGCTTACCGAACTGATAACGACAAAAAACAAATCTATCCGCACCGACAGCAATCAGGAACGTTTCCAAAAACTGCTGGCCTTCGCTGCCAGCCGCGGCTTTGAGCTAAGCATCGCTTACGATGTACTGGAAACAATTATCCGCAGCGAAGACTAAGCACTAATTACTGATGACCATCCTATTCATCTGGTCGTAGGTAATGTGATATCGCTCCAGCGGACGGCCAGCCTCGCCATCAACCACCAGTCCCTGACCGTTAAGATTATATTTGCGCTTGCAGCGCGTACAATAGGCAAAGCCGCCCTCTTGCATAGTAAGGTTGCGGTTAATACCCTCAAGATGACAATTGGAGCAAGCAAGATCAAAACAAACCACCCCCAGCCAATCCGCGTTCATTTCGGGAGTGTTTGCCATTCCGACAATGAAGCCACAAAGGCAAGTAAATCGCTGATAAACCGCCGATGCTGTGACATCGACACTCTGTGAGAGTGTGAGCGATTGAAACACCAGCTTCTTTTGTGTAGTAAGCGTTATTGTACAGAACTCGCCAGGACCTGTCAGGGCATTCTTCAGCGGAGTGGTGGTCATTACACGATCATAGGTGAAGCCTGCCTTATACCTGCTATAAGTCGTATATACATCATCGCTACTGCAACTGCATATCATGAGCACAGCAGTCAGCACAATTATCGCCTTGCGTATCATAGCAACTTATCCTTTTATCAATTTCTGCTCGGCAGCAATGGTATCAGCAAAACCGAAGCCGTCAATCACCTCGTCCATCAACGCCGCAACTTCCTTGGTACAGAGATTGCCAATAGAGCCTTCATGAGTATGGCGTATTTCCTTGTTGGGTACAAACTGCCCTGCCTCTATCTCAAGGCCTACCTGCTTATAGGCATCGCGGAAGGGAGTACCCTTCAACACACGGCGGTTGACTTCCTCTACACTGAACATAGCATCATAGCGTGAGTCGTTGAGGAGATGCTCATTCACCTCAATACGTTCCACAATATAAGCAGCCATGTCAAGGCAGTCCTCCAGCTCATCAAAAGCCGGAATAAAGAGTTCCTTGATTACTTGCAAGTCGCGAAAGTAGCCGCTGGGCAGATTATTCATAATCAGCATAATCTGCGCGGGCAGTCCCTGCAACTTATTACACTTGGCACGCATCACTTCAAAAACGTCGGGATTTTTCTTGTGCGGCATAATGGAGGAGCCGGTGGTGCACTCTGCGGGCAACTTAAGGAAACTGAAGTTCTGAGAATTGAACAGGCAGGCATCAAAGGCCATCTTAGCCAGCGTGCCAGCCACGCCGCCGAGAGCAGAAGCCACATTGCGCTCTGTCTTGCCACGTCCCATTTGCGCATAAACAACATTATAATTCATGGAACGAAAGCCCAGCAGCTGCGTAGTCATGGTCCTGTTAAGGGGAAAAGATGAGCCATATCCTGCGGCAGAGCCAAGCGGATTACGATTGGCCATCTTATAGGCGGCTTGGAGGAACAGCATGTCATCCACCAGACTCTCGGCATAAGCACCAAACCACAGGCCAAAGCTGCTGGGCATAGCAACCTGCAGATGCGTGTAGCCCGGCATCAAAACAGCCTTGTAGCGCTCACTCTGCTTTTGCAATTCATCAAAAAGGGTCTTTACTTTTTCGGCTATATGCATCAGTCTGTCGCGAGTAAACAGCTTGAGATCCACCAGCACCTGGTCATTGCGAGAGCGTCCGGAGTGGATTTTCTTTCCCATGTCGCCAAGGGCACGGGTAAGCATCAGTTCCACCTGAGAGTGAACATCCTCCACGTCGTCCTCAATGCGAAACTCACCACGCTCGGCAAGATAATAGATTTTCCTCATTTCATCGAGCAGTTTGGCCAGTTCATCCGCACTTAGCAAGCCTATGCTCTCCAACATGGTAACATGGGCCATCGAGCCCATCACGTCATACTTGGCAAGAAAGAGGTCAAGCTCCCTATCCCTGCCTACAGTGAAGCGGTCAATCTCCTTATTGACCTCAACACCCTTCTCCCACAGTTTGTTTGCCATCGTCGCTGTCGTTATAGTCAATTCTGGATAACATCTCTGCAATGCCGTCGGCAGCCTGCTGTAGAGGCTTGCTTACCATCTGGCGAATAAAGAAATTGAGCTCTGCCCTCAAAGTTACACGAATGGCTGAAGCATCGTCGCCGTTAGGCACCACCTGAATCCACAGATTGAGTGGTATTGGCGAGCCTTGTCCCTCCATCTTCACACACTTAGGCTCCTCGCGCTCAATAACCTTGAGGCATATATCACCCACCGGGCTGCCGCCAAAGGTGATGGTGTCAGTATCGAAACTCACATTATCAAGATACTGCGCCATCTTGTCCACTTTGTCCTGTCCCACCTGCTCGGCAATGCGAGCCTTTGCATCGGGATTAGCCATCCTTTCCTTAAGAGCCTGCAGGTTGCTAAGGTCAGATATCTTGTTGTACACTGCCACTTGCGAAGCCTGCACTTGTTTTATTTTGCTTACAAAATCACTCATATTGGTTGGTTTCTTCGCAACCACCTTTTCTCGCCTCAGCATAGTTCATGCAAGCATGACTCTGCCTTCGGCTTATCGAAAACGTTGCTTTACTGATACGGGATATACCTTTTTGAAATAGCAAAATTAGTGTGACAACTATATCTATTGCCTCCAGTTGGCTGGATCCTTGCGCCACTCATTGAGAGTAGGCTGCTGGCTGGCTGTGATGTAGCCACTCTCGATGGCTGCACTGACCACTGCCTCATAGTTGGTGAGCGTCAGCAACTTGATACCAGCATTCTGGAAAGCCTGCTCCGCAATGGGGAAGCCATAAGTGTAGGCGGCCACCATACCCACCACCTCAAAGCCTGCAGCCCTCAAGGCCTCCACCGCCTTAAGGCTGCTACCGCCGGTAGAGATAAGGTCTTCAACCACCACCACCTTGCTACCCTCGGGCAGTGTACCCTCAATGAGATTACCCATGCCGTGGTCCTTGGCCTTGCTACGCACATAGCAGAATGGCAGCCCCAGCATATCGGCCACCAAGGCCCCCTGGGCAATGGCACCTGTGGCAACGCCAGCTACAGCATCAGCCTCGCTGAAGTTATCTTTTACAAGCTTCGCGAGGTTATCCTTAACAAAAGTGCGCAGCTTGGGATATGACAGAGTCTTACGGTTGTCGCAGTAGAAAGGCGACTTCCATCCGCTGGCCCAGGTGAAAGGCTCGTCAGGCTGTACCTTGACAGCCTTGACCTCCAACAGTCGGGCAGCAAATTCAGTTGCAATGCTATTCATGTTTCAATCAGTTTAGTTGTTTAGTGGTGCAAATTTAGTCAATTTCCGCAAATATAATAAACAAAGAAAAGGAAAAAAACAGCGTAGTCAGAAGAAAAAGAGTCTGTAACAGAATTGTAACGTTTTCGATAAGCCAAATGAGCAGAATGATGCTTGCATCAAGTCTGCCATGGCGAGAAAAGGTGGCTGCGAAGAAGCCAACCGTTTCGTAACGCAATATCCTTGGCGACTATGTGGTCAACGTGATGCAAGCCAGGCTAGGAATAAGAAAAGGGAGTAATCCCTTCTGAGACCCACCAAGCCCCCTCTAACGAGGCCCCCTCTTATCTCCCCTAAGGGGGAAGATATATCCCTGGCATCAGGGGTAAATCCTCCCCCACCCTAGGAGGATAAGAGGGGGTCTTATAATAATTTTCGCAGTATTCAGGAAAAAAAGTGTACCTTTGCAATCGCTACGTACAGACATCAACTGCAGCTTCCGCATAGCCCTTGAGGAAATAATCCATTCTAAACAAGAGAACTAAGGTTATATGTTACAACTAAACAAAGTACACCACATTGCCATTATCTGCTCCTGCTATCAGCGCAGTCTGGAGTTCTACACCAAGGTACTGGGCTTCAAGGTAATTGGCGAACACTACCGCGCAGAACAGCAATCATACAAGACCGACCTGGCACTGGGAGATGACTATACCGTAGAGCTATTCTCCTTCCCCGCTCCGCCGCCCAGACCCACTCGCCCAGAAGCCGTGGGGCTGCGCCATCTGGCCTTTGAAGTCAGCAGTCTCGCTGATGCCATTGGCGAACTTAACCGCCTCGGCATAGCCCATGAGACTCCACGCACCGACGAATTTACAGGCAAGCAATTTCTCTTCCTCAAAGACCCAGACGAGCTGCCTATAGAACTGTACGAAAAATAAAAGATGGCACAAACCACTATACTCGATGTACGCGGGCTGACCAAGAGGATTGGCAACCTTGTACTGATGGAGAACCTAAGCTTCAGCCTGGCCGAAGGCAGAAAGGTAGGAATCATCGCCAAGAACGGTGCAGGCAAGAGCACGCTGCTCAACATCCTTTGCGATGACGAGGACTACGAAGCCGGCGAGATAGTATGGCGGCGCGACCTCCGTGTGGGCTATCTGCGTCAGAATCCATGGTATCCCGAGCACCTGACAGTGATGGAGGCCTGCTTCCAGCATGGCACCCCCACCGCCGAGATTGTGCTGAGCTACCAAACAGCCCTCAACACCCCGGGCAATCCAGACCTCGACCTGTGGATAGAGCGTATGGAGACCGCCAACGCCTGGGACTACGAGGCACGCATTAAGCAGGTGCTCACCATGCTAAAAATACACGATTTCAACGCAAAGATTGGTCATCTCTCAGGGGGGCAGCTCAAGCGTGTGGCCCTGGCCAACATACTGCTGACAGAGCCTGACCTATTAGTGCTTGACGAGCCGACTAACCATCTGGACCTGGAGATGATAGAATGGCTGGAACGTTACCTGCAGCAGACCACCATGTCGCTTCTCATGGTCACCCACGACCGTTATTTCCTAGACCGTGTATGCAATGACATAATCGAACTGGCAGACCACCAGGTCTATCCCTACCACGGTAACTACTCCTACTATCTGGAAAAACGGCAAGAACGCATCGAGCAGCGCAACGCCGCAGCCGAGCGCCTGGGCAGTCTGTACCGCAAGGAGCTGGAGTGGATGCGCCGCTCGCCACAGGCACGTGGCCACAAGGCAAAATACAGGGAAGAAGCTTTCTACAAGTTGGAGGAACGCGCCCGCAACACATTCCGCGAGGACAAGGCACGTCTGGAGGTAAAGAGTACCTATATAGGAAGCAAGATATTTGAGATGAACTACGTGTCAAAAGCCTTCGGCAACAAAGTGATACTTAAGGATTTCTACTATAACTTCACGCGCTATGAAAAGCTTGGTATCGTAGGCAACAACGGCACCGGCAAGACAACTTTCATCAAGATGCTACTCGGCTACGTAACCCCCGACAACGGCCACATCAGCGTTGGCCAGACGGTACGCTTTGGCTACTACAGCCAGGAGGGCATGCAGTTTAACACGCAGATGAAGGTAATTGATGCCGTGCGCAACATAGCCGAATATGTGGACCTCGGCCACGGGCGCAAGCTCAGCGCAGGACAGTTTCTTCAGCAATTTCTCTTTCCGCCTGAAACCCAGCACAACTATATCTACAAGCTCTCCGGCGGCGAGCTGCGCCGTCTATATCTATGCACGGTGCTGATGCAAAGCCCTAATTTTCTGGTGCTTGATGAACCGACCAACGACCTCGACATAGTCACCCTGCAAGTGCTGGAGGAATACCTGCGTGAGTTTGAAGGCTGCGTCATCATTGTCAGCCATGACCGCTACTTCATGGACAAAGTGGTGGATCATGTGCTCGTCTTTCAGGGCGAAGGCAAGATAAAGGATTTCCCCGGCAACTATACGCAGTATCGCGACAGTGTCAACACACCAGGTGAATCCGCCATCACCCCAGGAGACACAACCGCTTACAAAAGGGCCAAACTGCCCGATGAAACCGCCGATTTTGTTCGGGAGAAGCCCTCCTCCAAGCAGCGCGAGCGAAACTCACCACGCAGACTCACATATAAAGAAAATAAGGAATACGAAAGATTGGAGAAGGAAATCTCTGACCTTGAGACTGAGAAATCACAAATTGTGGCCGACCTGAGCAGTGGCACACTCAGCGTAGAGCAAATCACGGCTTACTCCAAACGCCTACCCCTTCTACAAGAAGAACTGGACACCAAAGAAATGCGCTGGCTGGAGCTCAGCGAGATAGCCGAAGGTGATTAGAAAGCGCAAATGTTAATAACTGAGAAAAGCTCAACAGAATAGACAAGAGTCAGTAACTTTGCGCAAGTAAACGACAGGAAATAACCGAAATAACAAATATGTGCGTAGTCACGGGAAATAACTGCGAAAAGACAAAAAATAAGGTAATAATATAGATGTTGGCACAGATTATTCATAATGCAGCCAATTCTGACTGCGTTAGTTGTATGTTTATTGCATAGCAGCGTTGATTAGAACAGACATAAGACTTTTATTCCGAGTCTTTTGCGTG
>CADAJV010000052.1 GCA_902788275.1 uncultured Bacteroidales bacterium
AGATGCATTTTGCCAATCCCTCATTCTTCTCAAAATACTTCCGTCGCCTCACCGGCATGACTCCCGGCGAGTATAAATCTATCAGTTGAGTAACTTTTGTATTGAAAAGTAAATGTGACTCACTTGCGTTGGAAATTAATAATAGATGCACAAAAATGTTTAAAGACTATAATAAAACTAAGCAGGCGTGCTACTTGGGATTTGTGACCCAGGCCATAGTGGCAAATTTCACTCCACTACTTTTCATCGCTTTTCACCGCGAATATGATATACCTATTGCCAGTCTGGCACTGATTCCGGCCGTCTTTTACATCGTTCAGCTGATTACGGATCTGCTGTGCGCCAAGTTCAAGAATATTGACTACCGCAAGAGCATCATTGCATCGGAGGTGACGGCGGCCTTGGGCTTAGTTGGGATGGCCTTCCTGCCGGGCCTGTTCCAAAACCCGATGGTGGGGATTCTCATCTGCGTCAGTGTGTATGCCGTCGGGAGCGGTCTGATAGAGGTGCTGTGCAGCCCCATTATCGAGGCTTGTCCGTTCCCCAACAAGGAGGGCATGATGAGCCTGCTACATTCCTTCTACTGCTGGGGTGCGGTTGGGGTAATTGTGGGTTCTACACTTTTCTTCACTCTCTTTGGGCTGGATAACTGGAGGATTCTGGCCTGCCTGTGGGCATTGCTGCCGCTATATAATATCTTTAATTTTGCCACTTGTCCCATCGAGCCCATCGTGCAGGACTCGGAGGGCATGAGCATGGGTCAGTTGCTTGGCAACAAGACGTTCTGGCTCTTCCTTATCTTGATGGTAGCAGCCGGAGCCTCCGAGAGCTCTATGGCACAGTGGACCTCAGCCTTCGCTGAGGCATCCCTAGGCGTTGACAAAGCTATAGGAGACTTGGCGGGGCCCTGCGGATTTGCCTTCTGCATGGGGCTGGGGCGCATGTGGTACGGAAAGAAGGGCCAGAGGTTGGACCTCTCTGCCTATATGACGGGAGCCGGCATTCTGTGCTTCGTCACATACTTGACGGCATCGCTCTCGCCTATACCATTTGTGGCCTTTGCCGGCTGTATGATTAGCGGCCTGGCGGTGGGCATTATGTGGCCGGGCTCCATCAGCCTCACATCGGCACGGATGCCGGGCGGCGGCACCGCGCTCTTTGCACTATTGGCACTCGCCGGGGACATGGGTGGGACTCTGGGGCCATCGCTTGTTGGCGTAGGCACCCAAGCCGGCAACAACGATATCCAAAGCGGACTACTGGCAGCTTCGGTATTCCCCGTCATACTGGTTATTTGTCTTATCTGCATCCGACGCAATAGGGCAAAGAGGCAAGAAACGACAATCGTGAGATGAGAAAGACATTTTTTCTTTATATAGAACCACCCCTAAACTCCTCTAATGTAAGAACACTGGCGTCAGGGGTAAATACTCCCCTTTTAGGAGAATAAGAAGGGGAGAGTATCCTTATCTTTATAAATTCCAGATTACAACCTAATGGGAAAATTATTCTTACATATCACCGCACTTATAACCGTCAGTATATGGGGCAGCACATTTGTAAGCACCAAAGTACTATTGCTCGACGGACTCAGCGCCGCGCAGATCTTTACCCTACGCTTCGGCATAGCCTACGTGCTGCTGCTCATCTATTCGCTTACCAGGAAGAAATTTCGCCTCTTTGCCTCATCGTTAACTGATGAACTACTAATGCTTGGTCTTGGCATCACTGGCGGCTCCCTATATTTCCTAACAGAAAACACGGCACTCAATTACACCACCACGACCAACACCTCACTCATTGTATGTCTCTGTCCGCTCTTTGCAGCACTGCTACTATCTGTATTCTACAAGTCAGAGCGCCTCAGCCGCACCCAAGCCATCGGCTCTCTCATTGCCACCATAGGAGTTATTATCGTAGTGCTAAATGGTCGATTTGTGCTCCATCTCTCACCCAAGGGCGACAGTCTGGCCTTTGCCGCCTGTCTGTGCTGGGCCGTTTATTCACTGCTGATGAAACCAGCCAACCAGCGATACGATGTAGTGTTTATTACCCGCAAAGTGTTCTTCTACGGCTTGGTATCAATGATTCCATACTTCGCCAGATACCCAGAAATACCATCCCTTGCTGTGTTGACTAAGCCAGAGGTGATATGGAATCTTGTCTTCCTGGGGGCTGTGGCCTCATTGTTGTGTTTCCTTGTATGGAACTGGGTAATGAAAAAACTGGGCGTAGTTACCACCACCAACTACGTCTATCTCAACCCTGTAGTGACTATACTGTTTGCATGGCTAATACTGGCAGAGCAAATAACAATCTATTTCCTGCTAGGCACAACCATTATTCTGGCAGGAATGTACCTTGCCGACCGCAAGAGATAAATCCACTCTTTTCTAACTGCAAAAGCGCCTGTTTGCGCTTCATGCCTCCAGCATAACCGATGAGGCTGCCATCAGCTCCCAGTACACGGTGGCAGGGTACAATAATTGAAATAGGATTATGTCCCACGGCACCCCCAACAGCCTGTGACGACATATTGGCTATGCCCATCTGTTTAGCCATGCGCCGGGCAATCTCACCATAGGTAAGAGTGAAGCCATAGGGAATAGTAAGCAAGATATCCCAAACGCGTCTGCGAAACTCTGTGGAATCAAAACGGAGAAGCGGAGTAAACTGCGGAATGTTGCCTGAGAAATAAATGTCAAGCCATCGTCTTGTCTCTGACAGGACGGACAACGAGACACAATCCTCATGCTGTGGCCCCAGTGTGTCTGCAAAATATTTCTGTCCATCAAACCAAAGGCCAGTGAGAGCCTCCCCATCGCTGGCGAGGGTAATGCCTCCAAGCGGAGAATCGTAGTGGGCCGTGTAATCCATAATTTCACGATTCAATCGCTAAACAAGAACATAGGATCAAACAGATATGGCCTCTAAATAGAAGCTGACAGGACGAAAACCATCGTTGCAGCTTATCATTGCGCTCATAGGATTTTGCATCCAGCCATTGAAGAAATTTCCCTCCCCTCTTGCCAGCGACTCTGCAAACGGTTTGATGCTATCCCATGCCGAAGGACACATACCATCAGGCATCCTGCCATCAATGGACACCCATTGCTGGCCAATTCTAACATCACAAGTATGCTCAATGGTATTCTCGTACCTTGCCATCAAGTCCTTGTATTCTGTCTGCCTTACAGCTGTAATCCGTACTTTCATTTACAATATGACAAATTACAATTTACACTTGGTTATTGGCTTAACGATTATTGTCGTTGCCTGACAGCCTCGTAAAGGAGTATGGCCGCACTGACTGACACATTGAGCGAGTCAAGCCTACCCAGCATGGGAATGCGGATATGTGCATCGGCAGCCTGACGCCAAGCGTCGGTAAGGCCTGTGGCCTCGGTGCCCATTACAATGGCTGTGGGACCGGTCATCGTGGTGTCGTAATAGAGACGTGAGTCTTGCAGTTGAGCTGTAAGTATCTGGATGCCATGAGCCTTGAGCCACGCAATACACTCAGCAGAACTGCACGCCACGCACGGCACAGTAAAAATGGCGCCGATGGAGCTACGAATAAGGTTGGGATTATACAGATCAGTGAGTGGATCGCACACTATCACGGCATCTACTCCCGCAGCATCGGCACTGCGCAGAACAGCACCTAGGTTGCCGGGCTTCTCCACACTCTCCAGCACCATAACAAGAGGCTCAGCACCTAGATGCAAATCGTTTAGTGTAAAAGCGCGAGACCTTACCTGCGCTATAATGCCCTCGGTGCTACCGCGATAGGCTACGCGCTCATATACGGACGGGGAAATGGTGATAATGGAGTAATCTCCCTTAAGAGATGCCTGCGCTATCTCTGGGCAGTAAAACACTGTATCGATATCAAAACCTGCTTCTATGCAGTGCTGCAATTCGCGCTGCCCCTCAACAACGAAGAGCTCGGCCTTACGGCGTTCCGCCGACTTTTGCTGCAAGAGCATCAGTCGCTTAATCTTCGGGTTCTGGCTGCTTGTAATCATCTGGTCATTCATAGCAGCAATAAAAATAGGGATTAGGGGAGCCGCTCAATGGCTTAATGGAACAGCTTGATACGCTGCTCCTGATCCATACGGGTAACAAGAAGTGTGCCGTCTTTCTCCACTACTATATAGCCGTCAAGTCCCTGTACTACCACCTCTTGCTCGGAGGTGGTGTGGATTATGCAGTTGGCTGTTTCAAATACGCGGATATTGGGACCTATAAGAGCATTGCCGTACTCATCCTTGGGCATGAGCCTGTGGAGCGACGACCAGCTACCGAGGTCGCTCCAGCCAAACTCAGCTGGATAGACATAAATCTCATCGGCGTGCTCCATAATTGCATAGTCCACCGAGATACTCTCACATGTGGGGAATAGCTCGTCTATTTGCTGCTGCTCGGTGGAGGTGCGATAGTGGTCGCGCAGTCCCTCAAAGATGGCGGCCATCTGGGGCTGATAGACGCGAAAGGCATTGACTATTGTGGCCACATTCCATATAAATATGCCTGAGTTCCAGTAATAGTTAGGCTTTTGAATATACTGCTGCGCCACTTCGAGGGTGGGTTTCTCCTTAAAGGAATCAACGCGAAAGATGTTTTTGTTGGTAAGTGTGGCGTAGCTGAGGTCTGCCTCTATATAGCCGTAGCCCGTCTCAGGGCGGTCGGGCTGCATACCTAGGGTTACGATAGCATCACTCTGAGCGGTGAAATCAAGGCTCTCGGTTATGGCCTGACGGAATTTAGGCACGTCGGTGACGACATGGTCGCTAGGAGTAACCACTATGTTGGCTGTAGGGTCTATCGACTTGATGACCCAACTGACGTAGGCTATACATGGTGCTGTATTGCGGCGGCATGGCTCCAGCAATATATTCTGTCTGGGCAACATGGGCAGCTGCTGCTGTACCTGCTCCTTGAAAGCCTTGGAGGTCACCACCCAAATCTGTTCCGTTGAGCAGATACCAAGGAAACGATCAACGGTCATCTGGAGCAACGACTTGCCTGTGCCAAGCACATCAAGAAACTGTTTTGGCACATTCTCACTGCTCATGGGCCAGAAGCGGCTACCTATGCCGCCTGCCATTATCACTACATGGATCATACTTTTTTATTTCTTTTCTACCATCTCGCCCTTGATGCTGAGGCGTGTCATCTTGGTCTTGGCATTGGTCATGACAGTGACTATCTTGGTGAAAGGACCAAAGACGCGCCCCTTGCCATTATAGGTTACCTTTATCTGGCCTGTCTTACCTGGAGCTATGGGTTTATCGGAATAGGTGGGGATGGTGCATCCGCATGATGCCACGCACTGGGTGATAACTAACGGAGCATCACCCACGTTGGTAAAGGTGAATGTGGTGCTAACTACGGCATTGTCCTCAGTGAACTGTCCGAAATTATGAGACATCTTGTCAAACTTGATTTCAGCCTGCGGCTCCTCGGCCATAGCGGGTGTCAGGCAAAGGATGGTGAGCAATAGTGCGATTAATGTGCGTTTCATAATTTATAAACTATTGTTGACTAATGGTTATGATTTGGAAGTTAAGCTGTTAAGCCGATAGCACTGAGATTTAACTTTCGAACTTTTCAATTGTCAATTCTCAATTTTAAATTTTCAATCGTCAATGATAACGGTTATTAGTTAAATGTGAGATGCAAAATTAAGTATTTGTTAGGAATTATCGAGTACAGATGCCGCTTTTTTTGCCTGCGCTCTATGAAAAATGAAGACTTGCAGCAAAAGTGAAGCAGTCGTGGAACACTTTGCCAGCATTATCAATGGGACGGCCAAAGATGCCATAGACAGCTGAACCGCTGCCGCTCATTGAGGCATAGATAGCACCCATATCGTAAAGCGTCTGCTTGATGGCGGCCACCTTCGGATATGTACGGAACACGTAGGGTTCAAAATCATTGGTTATTACATTGCGCCAAAGTTGTACTGGAGTGCTGAGCAGCTGGTCGTAAAGACTGTTGGGCAATTGACATGGTGTGACTGCAGCGTATGCTTCGGCAGTGGAGACATGGATGTCGGGCTTTACCAGCACAATATATTTATCCTTGAGATTTATATTGACAGGGGTAAAGACGTTGCCTATGCCCTCAGCATACATGGGCTTATTGCGCACAAAGAACGGACAATCTGCCCCGAAGGCGGCAAGACGCTGCTCCATATCAACTGTCGTTAAGTCGAGATGGTAATAATCGTTAAGTAGCTGCATCATGGCCGCAGCATCACTGCTGCCTCCGCCAAGGCCTGCACCGGCAGGGATATGCTTGCTAAGGAAGATGCTGGTGGGGGGAAGGTCAAACTCCTCCTGAAGGGCAAGAAAGACGCGGACCACCAAATTATCCTTGCCGTCATCGGGAAGGGCTATGCCGGAAAGAATGAACTCATAGGGCTTACGCAGACGGCGCGCCTCCTCTATCTCCAGCGAATCGGCAAGCGGTATGGGGAAAAACACCGTCTGCAAGTCATGGTAGCCGTCGGGGCGGCGTCCCACTATACGGAGGCCTATATTTATCTTTGCGTTTGGGAGGGAGTACATATCTAATAAATTAATATTGGCAAAAGGAGTTTACGGGAAAACAGACAGTCCCTATTTGGTTACAGTAAACTGAAAATCGGCAAGAGCTATCAGGCGGTCGTAACGCGAACCCCGTTGCGAATAGTAGGCAAAGATGGTGTAGCGGTTCTCTGTCTGGAAAAAGTTGCCTTGCACCTCAGCCGTTGACAGCCTGTCACCAGCTTTTGGCTGATAGAGGTACTGATAGTTATAGTAGCCCAGTTTTAGAAGCTGAGTATTCTCGTAAAGCTTGCTCTCGGGATTATACACCATGCGGTATTCGGGGCCGAAGTGGTCCTCGGTGAACTCACCATTAAGGTAAATATCGCCTTTCAGGTCAGGCGGTGCCTGCAGGGCGAAGTGGACAAAGACATAGTCAGCCTCAGTGTCGGGGTCTGAGTGATCAATGTCGTTGATATAATACGCCCCGTCCTGCTCCTCATCGTAAACATAGTTACGGCAAGGCTCATCAATCAGCAGTGTGGCATGGTAATAGGGGTCAAACCATCGGATATTGTCCATGCCAATACCACCATGC
This sequence comes from uncultured Bacteroidales bacterium, assembly GCA_902788275.1. Lineage (GTDB taxonomy): Bacteria > Bacteroidota > Bacteroidia > Bacteroidales > Bacteroidaceae > UBA6382. The sequence goes on from CADAJV010000052.1 coordinate 7,132, forward strand.
TTCAATGTTGTCATCTCAAACTTGCGGTACTCATTGCCGGCAGGGAAGATAAGGTCGCTGCTGTGCTCCCACTGCAGACCGGTGGGCGTTATATAGTCGGGCTTGGGATTATACACCGCCGACGATGGGCGCTTGTTCTGCATCACCACGGTATGCACCTCGCTCTCAGGATAATGGATAGGCAGCGTGGGCAACGGCTGCAGCGTATAAGTCAGCTGCTGGTGGTGAGCATTAAAGTCGATATCGGTATTAGTGGACATCCGTGCCGACAACCGGGCACCGTCCTCCAGTACATAGAATGGTATGATAATCTCATCCTGCTCCCTGTCATCATCATAAACAACAAGACGGTAGTTGCCCGACAAGGCAACTGCCGTCTGTTGATTAGGAAAAGTAAAAGTGTAGTGGGTATATAGCACCGTAGTGTTGATAGACTCCTGAAAATCCTCTATAGGCTCATCGCCGATGCCCAGCTGTAGAAACTCGGATGTCAGCAGCCGCTCGTTGGGCTGCCAGTCCCACGTCATGGGCTCAATGCGATAGCGCAACCGCCGATACTCATGGCTCATCAAGTCAAAGGAAATGGTCAAGCAGTCGGCTGTACCTAACTCAATGTAAGGCAAGGAGTTCCACTGGCCGTTGCGCTCCACCTGCAGGGTCCTGATGTCAGCATCCAGCACTTCGTTGCGCTGGCTGCACACCGTGATGCAGCAGAGCAAAGACAACACTATAGTGGCTATCGGGCGCATCATTGCGATAAATCTACATCAGCGCCTTAACCTGACTGATAACATCCTCGGCCAGGCTGTTAGCCTCCTGCTCAGTGGAAGCCTCGGCATAGACACGGATGATGGGCTCTGTGTTGGAGCGGCGCAGATGAACCCAGGCTGTGGGGAAGTCTATCTTAACGCCGTCGATGTCGGTAACTTTCTCCTTCTTGAAATGCTGCTTCACCGATTCAAGGATTGCATCTATATTAGTCTCAGGCTGCAAGTCAATGCGATGCTTTACAATCACGTAGTTAGGATATGTGGCGCGCAGCTTGGAGAGTTTCATCTTCTTCTTGGCCAGATAGGTGAGCACAAGGGCTATGCCTACCAAGGCATCACGGCCATAATGAGCAGCGGGATATATTACGCCGCCGTTGCCCTCGCCGCCGATAATGGCGCCCGTCTCCTTCATCTTGGTAACCACATTCACCTCACCCACGGCAGAAGGCGTATAGGTAGCACCGTAGCGAGCCGCCACATCACGTAGGGCACGGGTGGAGCTGAGGTTGCTCACGGCATTGCCACGCTGATTCTGCAGAATATAGTCAGCCACCGTAACAAGGGTGTATTCCTCGCCATACATAGTACCGTCCTCGCAGATCATGGCAAGGCGGTCAACATCAGGGTCAACCACAAAGGCCAGGTCATGGTCGCCCAGCTTCATGAGATTCTTGATATCAGTCAAGTTCTGCTCCAGCGGTTCCGGGTTATGGCCGAAGTTGCCGGTGGGATCAGCATAGAGACTGGTAATCTTCTCCACACCAAGCTGCTTGAGCAGGTTAGGCAGAATAATGCCGCCCACAGAGTTTACACAGTCAAGAGCCACCTTGAAGTGGGCATTGCGTATAGCCTCAATGTCCACCAATTCAAGATTCTTCACCATGTTGATATGCTTCTGACCGAAGCTAAGATCTTTATAATACCTGCCCAGGTGGTCCACGTCAGCATACTCAAAGTCTTGAGTCTGCTCAGCCATCTGCACAATCTCGTGAGCCTCCTCAGAGTTGAGGAACTCGCCCCTCTCGTTGAGCAGCTTGAGGGCATTCCACTGGCGGGGATTATGGCTGGCGGTCAGGATGATGCCACCGCAGGCCTCCGACATGGTCACTGCAATCTCGGTGGTAGGGGTAGAGGCCAGGCCGATATTGATTACGTCGAAGCCCATGCCCTGCAACGTGCCACAGACAATCTGATGAACCATATCACCAGAGATACGGGCATCACGCCCTAAGACAATAGCATTGCTTGGCAGGTTGCACACCCTGCGGCGCTGAATGGCATAAGCCGTTACAATCTTTACAATGTCAAGCGGAGTCAACGACTCGTCAACCTTGCCGCCAATAGTGCCGCGGATACCGGAGATGGATTTAATTAAAGTCATAGTATTATTTTATTTAAGATTTGAGGTTTGAGGTTTGAGGTTTGAAGTTTGAAGTTTGAGATTTGAAAATTTAGAAGTTAAGCCATTAGTCTTGACTATTGAATGAATGGTTATAGGTTATTGGTTATTGGTTATAGAAGCCAAGTCCGGAAAGTAATTATCAATTTTCAATTTTCAATTTACTAACGTCCTCTATCTTCTTCTATCTCCTTCTATCTCCTTCTATCTCCATTTATTTGAGATTTGAGGTTTTACATCCTTCTTCAATGTTTGCTATTTGGCTCAGCACAATCGAGGGAGGCACGCTGTCAGTACGTTCTACCTGCAGTTCTCGCGTTATCTCCTCGGGGCGGTCAAAGTAGCCGCCATTCTGCATATAGAAGCGCCCCTGCTCAACCCCTCCCGAGAAGTCGAGGCGTTTGCCTTTGCGGCCTGTGTCATCACAGGTAAGGAAAGCCATCTTTACAGGCTTCCACTTCCCATCGGTGGCCCTCACCCACATATCGTGGTAATAAGCCCTGCGGGTCTTGTCACCCTGACGGGGGTCGAAATTCTCAAGAAAAGAGTGTAGCCCCGTCAGGAGCACCTCAGTGTTGGGCCGACGCAGAGTGGAGAGATACATCCATTGGTTCTTGACACTATCATAGAACCATGCGCTGTAGTCCACCGTGGTCGCGTCAACCCTTGAGGCATGGAGCAGGAACTGATAAGTCTTGCCAGACTGCCATCCGGCATTGAAAAACGACTGCTTGCCGCTACCCTCATTGCCAAAGTCCCGTGCCGTCACACCCTCGCCGTGGCTGATTACCTGTACTCTGTGCTCATGGGCAACAGCATTGGGGTCGTCAGAGTCTTCGGTGTTCCAAGCCGAGAAGAGCACATTGCGCCTGTCCCCGCCGTTGTTCTGAAAACCGAAGTAGCCGCCACTGAAACCTAGGGCCATATAATATGAGCCCTCCTGGTCGCTCTCCTCAGGCACCGTCACGCTGATGGTGGCCCAGTCATACTCCTTGCCCTCTTTGCGCCATCCGTAGTTGAGGTGGCACGAAGGACCACGCAAACCGAAATAAGTATTAGTTTCTTCGTGCAAATAGACAGGCTTCTTGTCGGTGCCGGTCACCACCAGGGTCTCCATCTTGACCTTGTCGGCGGCGTCAAGCAGGCGGTAATGCACCTTGACATAGCCGTCAACAGCCGTTGTGATGCGCCCTATCTTATAGGCCTTCGCCTTTTTGCCGGCAATCTTGAGCACCGTCACTTTGGGGCTTACGCCAGAGGCAAGCACTGTTACCTCTACCCTGCCCTTGCCCTGCGCCGTGACAGCCAGCTGGGGCTGCTGTCCCTTAGTGAAATAGACATAGCTGGTGGCCGTAATACTGGTATCACCACTGAGCACCAGGCTCTTATCCTTGGCATGGCCGAAGTTGAAACGCGCATTGCTCTCTGTGGTGCGGCTATAATAGGTGTTGCCGTACAAAGGTATCTGATAGGTTGTCTCGCCTGCAGCAAAAACATCACCCAGGCAAGAGAACACAATAGTTAACAGCAATAGTCGTATATGCATAGCAATCCGGATTTTATCTAATTGTAAACTGCTTGGTAATGATGGCCTCGCCATAAAGGGCACCGGCGGCGCTGTAACTGACCGTGCCGTTAACAATCTCTACGTTCGGCACAGTGGGAGCCTTATTGCCACTATAGTCAAACCTCACCTTGATGGTCATCGTGTAGTCGCCGGGAGTAGTGGCGGTGAAAGAGTTGGTTGGGTCTGTGTTATTTTCACTCGCCTGCTGACCCATCTGGAAATTCTGCAACTCGGCATCGCTGCTCCAGGTGTAGTTATACCTGTAGATGCCCTTACCCTTCTTGGCCTGCACCAGGGTAACCGTTACAGGCTGACCTGCCGCAATGGCGCGGCTGCTAATCTGGGTGCCACCCTGAGCGAACACCACGTCCTGGTAAACAGGCAACACCACGCCATAATCATCATCATTGTCGCATGAGACAGCAAAGGCACTGGCTATAACTATCCCAAAAATCAAGAGAAACCTATTCATATCAATCTTAGTTTTGTTTTATCTTTAATTTTTTACTCGTCAGCATGCCTATTCGCCGGCAGACGCGCTATTTGTTCGCGAAAGTAACCATTTTTTTGCCAACAGGCAAGACATTTATACATTTTAATATTATTCTGCACAAATAAAGTCGCACATCTCCTTGTAAAGGCGGTAAACCGGCAGCCCCATCACATTGTAGAAGCACCCGTCAATCTTCTCCACGCCCACCATGCCTATCCATTCCTGTATGCCATAGGCACCAGCCTTGTCAAACGGACGATAGCGGTTTATATAATAGTCAATGTCGGCATCACGCAGCGTAGCAAACGTCACCTCAGTCTTCTCATAAAACGAGCGGCTCCGGTCCTTGCTGCGCAGAGTCACGCCGGTAATCACCTGATGGGTCTTGCCGCTCAGCAAGTGGAGCATTGCCCGGGCCTCGTGCTCATCGGCAGGCTTGCCCAGCACCCTGCCCTCAGCCCACACTATCGTGTCGGCAGTGATAATAAGCGTCTCGTCGGTCATGGGCACCTTGGCATTATTCGCCTTCAGCTGCGACAGAAAAACAGGTATCTGCTCCGGCTCCAGCGAGTCGGGATACGATTCCTCCACATGAGCCTCACCGGTACGGAACTCTATGCCCAGGTCATGCAGAAGCTGCACCCTGCGTGGCGAATGGCTAATAAGCCAAACATTACTCTTTATCACCATCCGAAAGCCCTCTTGTCCATATTCCACAGGCCCTTGCCACGCATCACCTGCTCTATCACGTCACGGGCACAGCCACAGCCGCCGACCAGGGGCGACACATAGCGTGCTATCTGCTGAATCTCAGGAGCAGCATCACAGGGGCAACACGGCAGGCCGCACTCCTGCATCACCTCATAGTCGGGAATGTCGTCACCCATATACATCACCTCCTCATTGCTGAGGCCAAGGCGCTGCATTATCTCGCGGTACTTATCAATCTTGATACCCGCCGACAGATGAACCTCCTTCACGCCGAGCCCATGATAGCGCATAGCCACCGAGGGCGAGTTGCCGCCCGTAATTATTGCTATGTGAAGCCCCAGCTTCACCGCCAGCTGAATGGCGTAGCCGTCTTTGATATTCACGCTGCGTTGCGGCACACCGTCAGGGCCCATGGGGATGGTGGGCGCACTCAGCACACCGTCAACGTCAAACATCAGAGCCTTAATCTTTTTCAGGTCGTAGTCAATCATTGTCGTGTTTATATTTTATTATACTTTCACTCATTCGTCGGTATATCTCCTGCAAGTCAGGACGCTCGGCCAGCAACCGCATGTGGGCATCCATCACGCCGTAGTCCTCGCGCACGGCAGGCCCCGTCTGAGCCTCAGCAGGTGGCAGCATGCCAACCTTATCAGTCGTTTCACTTATCAGCGGCAGCATGGCGGCAAACGGAACACCTATTCCCCTCAACACATCCTCACACATCACATAGCAGTGGTTAACAAAATTACAGGCAAAGACACTCGCCACATGCAGCACCTTGCGCTGCTCGCTGCTCAGGCTGTGCACGTGGTCTGACACACTCAGGGCAAGCCTGCTGACCACATCGCCCTCCTCTTCAACAAAAAAATGAATCTTGCTGTAATCCAGGGGCTTGTTCTTGCTGAATGTCTGCATCGGATAGAGCACGGCACAATTAGCAAAAAAAACCTCCAGCAAACTCTTGGGCAGACTGCCCGCAGTATGCGCCACCACACAGTGCCCACCCATCTGCGGGCCCAAAGTCTGCGCCAACTGCTGCGCCACGCTCTCCACCGCATCATCTTTTACCGAGATGATATATACGTCAGCATCCGTAGGCAGCGCCCTCATATCAGTGGTGCAAGCCACACCCATATCCTTGCGCAACTGCGCCAGCGCACCATCGCTGCGATTCCACACCGTCACATCGTGCCCCGCCCCCTTCAGGGCGCGCAGCAAATGGCTGGCCACATTGCCGGCACCGAGAATCACAACCTTCAGACCCTGCTCAGCCATCCCGCTACCATTTATTAATATGCACCTTATCCCATAGCAGCCTATCCTCATTCTGGAGGTTGCGCTCCTGAGCCTTATAGCCAATAGCCACCACAGCCAGCACGCCCATCCGTTCAGGCATGCCGAAAGCCTCACGGATGATATCCTCAGCCAGCGTGCCGTCCTCGCGCCTGCGGTTCATAATCTCCACCCAGCAAGAGCCAAGACCCATGTCCTCAGCCTGCAGCATCAGCATGGTGCAGGCAATGCTGGCATCCTCCACCCATGTCTCACTCTTTTCCTTATCAACAGCCACTATAACAGCCAACGGAGCCCCGGCGATAAGCTGAGCACCACTGGCCTTACACTCCGACAAGAGCTGCAGCTTCTCCCTATCGTCAACAATTACAAACTCCCATGCGCGGCAATTCTTGCCCGTGGGCGACATCAGCGCAACAGTCATCAGCTGCTTGCGCTGTTCCTCAGTGACAGACTGCTCCGTAAACGTGCGGATGCTGCGTCTCTTCTTTGCTAAATCTTTAAATGTCATATTTGTAGTATAATATTTAGTTAATGCGAAAGTTTAATCTGAAAATGAATGCCCCGGCATTCGTGAAATTCGTGAAATTCGTGGTTCATTACCGTCCACCGGCTTGCCAAATCGTGAAATCGTGAAATCGTGAAATTGTCAAATCAGAATTTCATCACCGCAGCACCCCATGCAGCCACACTGACCACCGCCTGACCGTCAGCCCACATAGACAGCCTCATGCGCCGAGAGCCCAGCACATCGCGGGCACCGTAGATACCTTCGGGAATCTCCAGAAACTCCAGGGCATGACGCGGAATGTTAATGCCCACCTCGCCCTCGCGGTCGCTGAAATTACACACTATCAGATAACGGCACTCACCCCTCACACGCATAAAGGCATACACCCGGTGGTGGTCCAGCCGCGGATTATCCATGTTTACATACATCAAGTCATAAAACCTGCCGCTGACAAAAGTCTCGTCAGAAGCCAGGGTAAGCACCCTCTTATACAGAGCCCTCAGCCTGGCAGCCTCGCCGTCAATAAGCCGTGAACAGCACCTGCCGCCGGCATACCACTGCTGCACCGTAGGCACACGCCAGTAGTCGAAGATCGTGGTGCGGCCGTCCACGCCGCTGAAACCCTCACGCTCCATGCCCCTCTCGCCAAGCTCCTGCCCAAAATAAAGCATAAACGGGTTGCCGCCCATCAGCGCAGCCACAGCCAGGGCAGGGATACCCCTCTGCCCATGCCCGGCAAAGAAGTCACTGGCCAGACGCGGCTCATCATGATTCTCAAGAAAGTAAAGCATGTGCGGACGAATATCGTCCACCCGCTGCCAACACAGCGTTATGTCGCTGGCACTGCGCTCCCCTCGCGTCACACCGCGCAGGCAGTCATACAGGCCCACCTTATCATAAAGATAGTCAAACAGGCCGCGATAGACATACTCACGGTAAAGCGACGGATTATACACCTCCGCAATAAACAGCACGCCGGGGTAACGCTCCTTCACCCGCCTCACAGCCCAGGCCCAGAACTCCACCGGCACCATCTCCGCCATGTCGCAGCGAAAGGCATCAACACCCTTGCCAGCCCAATAAAGCAGAATATGCAGCATCTTATGCCATGTATCAGGCACAGGATTAAAGTGGCACACGCCACCACCGCAGTAGTCAACGCCGTAATTAAGCTTCACCGTCTCATACCAGTCATCCCTGCCCGGATGCGCGCTGAAGCAGTCGTTGCCAGTCGCCCTGGCAGGCATCTCTTCGTAGGGAACCGCCTCCGTGCCCCTCATGTCAAAGCGGCACGCCAGACGCTGGCCTGGGATATAATAGAAATTGTTTTGCGCACAAAAAGCCTGACCGTCGTTATCATCCTGCCCAAAGTCGCGGACACCCTCAGGCTTCACATCCGACACATAGTGGCGCGCCACATGGTTAGGCACAAAGTCCATCACCATCTTCAGGCCCGCACGGTGAGTCCTGTCCACCAGAGCCTCAAACTCAGCCATGCGCCGCTCAGGCCTCGCAGCCAGGTCAGGATCAATGTCATAGTAATCCTTAACCGCATAAGGCGAACCCGCGCGACCCTTAACCATAGCACAGTGATCGCGCTCAATGCCCAGGTGAGAATAGTCCGTCTGAGTGGCATGCTCCAGCAGACCAGTGTACCAGATGTGGCTCACACCAAGCGCCTTCAGCTTACGCAGCGCCAACATAGTGAAGTCACTCATCAGACCACAGCCGTTCTGCTCACGCGAGCCGTTCGCCACAGGAGTAGCCACCCTGTTGCCGAACAGACGGGGCAGCACCTGATAGATAACAATCTTCTCCATAGCAAGCGCGAAGTTACAAAAAAAAATGAAAACGAGAAGAAAATAACTAAACAAGAACGGAAGAATTAAAAAAGAACTTACATTTTTCAATTTTTAAAGCACTTCAATTTTTCAACTTTTCCATTCTTCAATTATTAAAGCACTTCAATTTTTCAACTTTTCCATTCTTCAATTATTAAAGCACTTCAATTTTTCAACTTTTCCATTCTTCAATTATTCTAACGGCCTCGAAACGCATTCTAAGAGCCTTGAAACGAAATCTAAGAGCCTTGAAAATGACAGCTCGAGGCTCTTAGATTTTTTTTCCACGGAGTTAGATTATTTTTCCACGGAGTTA
>CADAJV010000053.1 GCA_902788275.1 uncultured Bacteroidales bacterium
TCCACGGAGTTAAAACTTTTTTCAAGGGGATTAGATTAAACTTAGGCAATGATCACGCAAAAGACTCGGAATAAAAGTCTTATGTCTATTCTAATCAACACTGCTATGCAATAAACATATAACTAACGCAGTCAGAATTGGCTGCATTATGAGTAATCTGTGCCAACATCTATATTATTACCTATATTAAAGTTTGAAAATAGCGTTAGCGTATTAGTGCGAAAATTGCCAAGTCTGGGGGAAACGGACTAACAGAAATTACCACAATTTTTTTCAGAAATTTATTGTGGTCCGACTTTTACTTTATATACTTGCTCAGGGTCGCTTCGAGCTTATCGACAGAGATGTCGCGCTCACGGATTATCCCCTTGGAATCGACAAAAATGTTGGAGGGAAGGGTGCGGAGGCCGAAGTTCTTTACAATGGGAGATTCGAATGTCCGAAGGTCGCACACAGTATAACCTCCGATGCTATCGCGGCGCAAGGTGCGCAGGCAGGACGATGTATCGGCATCGAGGCAGATGTTTAACCGTTGACCATTGACCATTGACCATTGACCATTGCGGCGCAATGCGCGGTTGGTGGCCACAAGGAGGTAAGTATGCTCAGGCGCCATGGTACTCCAAAAGGTGATAAGCAGGGGCTTGCCGAGGAAGGTAGTATTGCTAACGGTGTCGCCTCGGAGAGTGACAGCTTTGAAGGCCGGCAACTTGCTGCCTATACGGTGGGTAAGCAGTGCGCCCAGATCGGCGCGCAGTTGACTGAGAATCTTGCGCTCAGGACATTTTCTCTCCATTTCATCGAGGAGTTTGGCCATAAGGGCGTAGTCGGGCTGTTCGGCTTGAAGGATATACTTCTGAAAGACAGCTATGCTGGCCCACGACTCGGCATTATGCTCTATAAATTGTTCGGCGGCACGGATGAGCTGAGGACCCTTTAGATCAATGATGCTGCGGCGGAAATCATTGAGGGACTCGTTCTCATCATCACTACCAACCTTGATAGCGAGCATATTGTTAGCATCGCCCTTGATGGTGACTTCATGACCAGGTATAGCTATGACCTGAGTCTGCATGAAATTGGGGTACTGCAGGGTGAGCACGACGGTGTCGGTCAGCTCGTGGGTAAGTGTGAACCGGCCACCTTGTATGCGGACAGTGTCGAGAGTACCCCACTCGGGGGAACTGCTGAAGCAGATAAACTCGCCCTGCTCCAGCCCCTTGAACTTGCCAGACAGGGTAAATCTCTGCCTGTCGCCTCCGCAAGAAACTAGAAACAAGAAGAGACTTGCCATAATGGCTGAAAGAAATGATTGCGTTCTCATCGCACTACAGCTAAAAACAGCAAGGAAATTGTCTATTATATATAAAACTGAAAGAAATCATCAGAAATCAAACAGAAATCAGTATTGCCTATACGCTATCACTTTTATACTTGACCGCACCAAAGGCGTTACCACACTGATAAGCCGCTCTCTAAAAGAGCATTGCTTGAAAGAACAATTTCTCGCGATACCTTTGGCATTTTAGCATTCCTATTCCTGATATATTTCCGGCAATTTCTTTCAGTTCTGCTCTTGGGATTTATGTATTTTATTTATTTATCTTGGCGAACTCAAGGTCAGTCTTGGCCAGGTCGGCGAGGGAGGGATCCTTGGCCACGGCGGTGCGGAGATGGGTAAGGGCCTGTTCGCTGTTGTTGGTGCGAGCAGCGATGATGGCCTTGAGATAGGAGGTCAGTCCGTCGGGGGCGGCGATGCGGTCAAGGGTCTTACTGGCGGTCAAGTAATCCTTGTTGAGCAACTGGGCGAGGGCAGCGGAGTTGCTAGCTGTGTTGCCGAACTGCTTGACGGCCTGGGCGTAGTTGCCCTGCATGATTGAGAGATTGCCGAGAGCCTCATCAAGAGAAGCAGCGCCAGAGCCCTTACTCAGGGCCTGAGTGGCAGCATCAGCATTACCGGAAAGGAGCTGTAGGAGGCCGTTGTTAACATTGGCTTCGGGGGCTGAGCCGTTGAGGGCGAGGGCCTTGCTGACATAGTCGCGGGCAACGGCATAGTCACCACGCTGATAGGCCAAAGTAGCTAGGTTGTTAAAAGCACGATAGTCGCTGGGGTAGAGGGTGGCTGTGCTCTTTAGGATTGCCTCGCGCTCGGTATCGTTTGCAGCAAGTGTGGTACTGTAGAGCAGCTCGTCAACGCTCAGTTTGGAGGGGTCGCTGGCATATTGTGCCTGAATCTGGTCATCGGAGCGTCCGATGAGGTTATAGTTGAGCATGATGCGCGAGCGGCGCAGCTGGGGCAGTATCTCTTTGGCCAGCTCAGTATAGGCTGCTGAAATGTTGCGTATCTGGGTCTCGCGCTCTTCGGGATCCTTATACATGGAAAGAACACGCAGGATGACCTCCTTGTCCTGAATATTGGACTTGCTCACGAGTTGCTGGAATCCCTCCCAGTCCTCGGCGGTGTAGCGGGTATTGACATCGGTGGTGAGTCCCTTGCTGCTTAGCTCCTTGCTGACGTAATCCTGGGTATTCTTGCCACGGTTTTGGGCGAGGGTAGTGTTGAACTTGAGTGAACCCTCGGGCGAGGCGTAGGAGGATATTTCTACATTGTCCACGGCCTTTGACTTGGTATCGGCCTGTATGTCACGGAGGGTAGAGAGAAACTGCTGTACGGAAACACTCTTAAGCTCACCGGTGCGGATGATGGCCTGATTTACGAGGAACTGGATGTTAGCCTCCTGCTTCTGCTTGATGATGCGCTGGAAATTGTCGGCAGCATAAGCGGTAGAGGCGCTGGCGAGAGTGCGCTTGACGAGCTCGGAGGTGGAGAGAACGCCATCAGCAACCTTGACATCGGGCACCTTGTATGTTTTCTTGCCCTTGCGGGCATCAAACTTTAGATAGAGCTCGCTCTTACGCATTGGATCTATATAATTAAAGGTGGTACGCATAGTGTAGTTGCCACCCATGCGGTAGGCGATGGTCTGATTGTTGCCTTCTACCTTCTCGCCCTGGAAGGTGGTGGCTGAGCCGAGGGTCTCGCCATCAGCATAGCGCAGCACGGGGGTAACGGTGACGACGGCCTTCTTCTTCATATATTTCTCGGGGAAGAGACCGTTGATGGTTGCACCCACGCGGCCGGCATTGGCCTCAAGGGGATTGGGCACTACGGTGAAACAGTCGGCGCTAAGCGGCCCCATCTTACTGCACGAGCTGAGCACGGCGGCTGTAATAAGGGCCAGAACAAGAGATGATTTTTTCTGCATGGCTTATTGTTTTTTGTTAAATTGAATATTAAAATTGGACGTTCCTCTCTAACTTCACTAAGTGGGATGACCCTGACGCTGGGAGATAAGAGGGGGCTCGTTATTTGAGTGCAAAATTAAGCATTTTCTGCGTCATGGCGGCTGTGGGGGACGCTATTTTTCAAAATAGCATAGAGCACCTGGGCTGTAGAAACGAGCCGGCCCGTAGACTGGGAGAAAATATCCACGTGCCACACATGGCTGCTACGCCCCTTGTGCTGGAGAGTGGCTATGCCTCTCACCGTGTCGCCCAGGTGGGCCACACCCACGTGGTTGCCGCTCACCTGCTGGCCCACGGCATGCTCGGCAGGACCTATGATAGCCAGGGAACCGATGCCGGCAATGGTTTCGGCCATAGCAAGGGATGCCCCACCGTGGAGGACACCAAAGGGCTGGCAGGTATGCTCATTGACTGGCATGACAGCCTCTACGCGGTCGGGAGTGATAAGGGTGCACTGTATGCCCAGCAGCTCTACCAGGCTGCCGCGGCAGAGGGATTGCACCTCGCTGGGATTGCTTATGGCGCTGAAATCGGGGTATTGAGGGTTCATTGCTGACAGATTTTGCGTGAAACGGGCTGCAAGTTACAACTTTTTATGTACTTTTGCGGTGCAAAAACGCGCTTTTCTTGTTTGGACGATGAAGAAACTTTATATTGAGACCTATGGTTGCCAGATGAACGTGGCAGATAGCGAAACCGTAGCCAGCATAATGAAGATGGCTGACTATGACGTTTGCGAGAAGGAGGAAGAGGCCGATGCCGTATTTCTCAACACCTGTTCTGTGCGCGATAACGCGGAGCAGAAGATTCTGCATCGCCTGGAGGCACTCAACGCCAGCCGGCGGCAGGGACGCCGCTTCGTCATTGGAGTGCTGGGCTGCATGGCCGAGAGGGTTAAGAGCAAACTTATAGAGGAAAACGGCGTGGACATAGTGGCCGGGCCAGACTCCTACCTGCAGCTGCCCGACCTGACAGCGCAGGCCGAGGCTGGGGGCAAAGCCATCGACACCACCCTCTCGCTGACCGAGACCTACGCCGACGTAATCCCACAGCGAATAGGTGCCAACAGAATCAGCGGATTTGTAAGCATTACCCGTGGATGTAATAACTTCTGTCACTACTGCATCGTGCCCTACACTAGAGGCAGGGAGCGAAGCCGCGACGTGGAGAGCATTCTCAACGAGGTGCGCGACCTGCAAGCCAAGAACTACAGGGAGGTGACGCTGCTGGGACAGAATGTCAACTCCTACTGCACCGGCCAGGGCGACGACGTCGTGGGCTTTCCCCAGTTACTACGCACTGTGGCCGAGGCAGTGCCGGAAATGCGCATACGGTTTACAACCTCCCATCCCAAGGACATGAGCGACGAGACGCTGCAAGTGATGGCTGATATGCCTAACATTTGCCACCACATTCATCTGCCCGTGCAGAGCGGCAGCAACCGCATACTCAAACTGATGAACAGAAAATATACCCGCGAATGGTATCTGGACCGCGTGGCTGCCATACGCAGCATACTGCCAGACTGCGCCCTGACGACCGACATGTTCTGCGGCTACTGCTCGGAGACAGAGGAGGACCACCAGATGTCGCTCGACCTGATGCGGCAGTGTGAGTATGACAGCGCTTTCCTCTTTAAGTACAGCCAGCGGCCGGGCACCTATGCTGCACGCCACCTGGAAGACAACGTACCCGAGGAGGTGAAGCTGCGCCGCCTTAACGAAATGATTGCACTGCAGAACGAGCTGAGCCGCCAGCAGAACGCCAAGGACGTAGGCAAGACTTTCGAGATTCTGGTAGAGGGCCGTAGCAAGCGCAGCGCCGACCAACTCTTCGGCCGCACTGGCCAGAACAAGGTAGTCATTTTCGACCGCGCCGACCACCGCGTGGGCCAAAGGCTAAAGGCACGCATCACCGGGGCATCCAGCGCCACGCTGATGGGCAAAATTATTGAATAAGAGGATGAGAATCCTGACATTTTTCCGCTATTTTGCAGTGAATAGTACTAAATAAGCCTTGTTTTCTTTTGTTTCTGTCCGATATTTCTTACTTTTGCAGAAAATTAGGTAGAGTATGGCCAAAAAGAAGGTTTCAGAAGGCACAGGCATGAATGTGGTAACTGCCTGCATAAGCACCACCCTCATGCTGGTGCTGCTGGGCACAGTTATTTTCTTCATGTGCTTTGCCCACAGTTTTTCCAATAGTTTAAAAGAGAATTTTACTGTCACACTGATGCTTGACGAGAATATCACCCAGCATCAGGCCTACGAGATACAGAGCCGCTTGCGCAAGTTGCCCTGCACCCGTTCTCTTAACTATGTATCGAAGGAAAAGGCACAGCACGTGCTGGCCGAAGAGCTGGGTGCCGAGCAGACCGAGTTTTTGGGCGAGAACCCCATGCCAGCCTCCTTTGAGCTAAGACTGAAGTCAGAGTACGCCAATAGCGACTCGCTGAGCAAACTGCTGCCGCCGCTACAGAACGACACTCTGATAGTAGACGTAACAGCACCGCAGAATCTGATGGACAGTCTCAACCGCAATATACGCCACATAAGCCTGGTGCTACTGGTGCTGTCCCTGTTGCTGACACTGGTTTCTTTTGTGCTGATTAGCAACACCATACGCCTGACCATCTACGCACGCCGACTGATGATCAAGACCATGCGACTGGTGGGTGCCAGTTACGGGTTCATACGCAAGCCCTTTATCAGCAAGGCCGTTACCATAGGTCTCATCAGTGCCTTCATAGCCTGTGCGGTGCTGGCGATAGGCATCTTCTACCTTATAAAATATGATCCTGAGATGCAGGCACTCATCACATGGCAGACAGTGTCCCTGACCGCTGGAGCCGTGGTAGCATGCGGACTGCTGATAACATGGCTTAGCGCCCACATAGCCGTGACCCATTATCTCAAGATGAGCCGCAACAAAATCTACACCCATTAATTTTCTTTTTCACCAGGAACAAATATGGCAAAGAAGAACACCACACTATTAGACATTAACAAAAGAGCTGCAACCGCAGCCGAGAAAGAGGCTGCCACCGACATGGTGAAAGGCAGCAAGGCTATGGCTTTCCGCAAGATTAACTACGTGATGCTGCTCATTGGGGTAGCCGCCATCATAACTGGATTCCTGCTCATGGTGGGCGACTCGTCCACCACCGAGGCCTACAACGCTGACATCTTCAGCGCCCGCCGTACTAAGGTGGCCCCGATGGTTTGCCTGGCAGGCTTCCTGTTTATGATTGTCGCCATCCTGTATCACAAAAAAACCGCCAAGGCTGCTGACTGCACCCCCAAGGACGCGGAGGCCTAAACCCATAAGCCCACATGGATTCCTTTCAAGCACTGATACTGGGCCTGGTGCAGGGCCTGACCGAATACCTGCCCGTCAGCAGTAGCGGCCACCTGGAAATTGGCAAGGCGCTGCTGGGTCCTGCGGCTGAAACCGGAGGCCTGACCTTCGACATCGTGGTACACGTGGCCACGGTGCTGTCAACACTTGTAGTGCTATGGCGCGAGATTGTTTGGATTTTCGACGGATTGTTTAAGTTTAAGTTCAACGATGAGACACGCTATGTGCTCAACATTATCATATCCATGATTCCCGTGGCCATAGTCGGGCTACTCTTCAAGGATAAGATTGAGGCTCTCTACGCCGGCAACGTGTTGCTGGTAACAGGCATCTGTCTATTGGTCACAGCCGGACTATTGGCCATGACGCACTTCTACAAACCGCAGGAAAAGGAGAAAATTTCTCCCTCCAACGCCCTGGTCATCGGCGTGGCACAGGCAGTGGCCGTACTGCCGGGTCTTTCTCGCAGCGGCTCCACCATTGCCACTGGTCTGCTGCTGGGCAACAGCCGCAAGACACTGGCGCAGTTCTCTTTCCTAATGGTTATTCCGCCAATACTGGGCGAGGCCATCATCGACTTCAAGCACATAGTAGCACCCAGCGCAGAATTCCTTGCCGCCCACGGAGCCGCAGCACCCGTACCCACCACATCGCTAATTGTCGGTTTCATCGCGGCATTTGTCTCGGGCTGCTTTGCCTGCAAATGGATGATTTCGCTCGTCAAGAAATGTAAGCTGATATACTTTGCACTCTACTGTGCAGTGGTCGGAGTGGCAGTGCTGGCCTTCAACCTGTTATAACGCAAGTGCAGCCCGATGGACTTCCTCAGCGGAGAGATACTGGCAATCGACAAACCATATGAGTGGACCTCCTTTGGCATAGTGGCCCGCGTGAGGTGGCTTCTGTCACAACGGCTTGGCACCAAGGTAAAGGTGGGACACGCCGGCACCCTCGACCCCCTGGCCACCGGCGTGCTGCTGCTCTGCACGGGGCGTGCCACCAAGCGCATAGAGGAACTGCAGGCACACACCAAGGAGTATGAGGCCACGCTCAAGCTGGGCGCCACCACGGCCAGTTTCGACATGGAGCATCCCGAGGACGCCACCTTCCCCACCGGGCATATCACCCGCGAGATGGTGGAGCAAGTGCTGACCACCTTCGTGGGAACCATACAGCAGGTGCCGCCGGCCTACTCGGCATGCAAAATAAAGGGTACCCACGCCTACCACCTGGCCCGTCGTGGCAACGATGTGGAATTGAAGCCCAAGACTCTCGTCATTGACGAGATAGAACTGCTGGACTTCGCCATGCCGACAATAAAGATTAGGGTGGTGTGCAGCAAAGGCACCTACATCCGTGCCCTGGCCCGCGACATTGGCCAAGCCCTGAACAGCGGCGCCTATCTCACAGCCCTGCGGCGTACCCGAGTGGGCGACTACCGCGTGGAGGACTGTCTGCTGTTTGATGCCTTTCCGCAATGGCTGGAGCAAGCAGAAATAGCTGATAATTGATAATTGGCAATTGACAGTTTAGAAATATCATTTTCGCAAAATATAATAATGAAGTTATCACAATTTAAGTTTAAGCTGCCCGAGGACCTTATAGCCCAGCATCCCGACCCTTTCCGCGACGGATGCCGCATGATGGTGCTGCATCGCAAGACGGGCAAGGTGGAACACAAGATGTTTAGCGACCTGCTGAGTTTCTTCAACGAGGGCGACGTCTTTGTCTTCAACGACAGTCAGGTAATCCCCGCCCACTTGCACGGCAACAAAGAGCGCACCGGTGCCCGCATTGAGGTCTTTCTGCGCAGGGAGCTTAATGCTGAGGACCGCTTGTGGGACGTCACCGTTGACCCCGCACGCAAAATCCGCATAGGCAATAAGCTTTACTTCGGCGATGATGACTCACTGGTAGCCGAGGTGATAGACAACACCACTAGCCGCGGACGTACACTGCGATTTCTCTACGACGGCACGCACGAGGAATTTAAGCACGACCTCTACACCCTTGGTGTAGCTCCGTTGCCTGCCTATATCAAACGCGAGGCAGAGGAGGAGGACCTTGAAGCATTCCAGTGCATCTTTGCAAAGAACGAGGGTGCCACCACCGCGCCGGCCACGGGCCTGCATTTCTCCAAGATTACCATGAAGAAGATGGAGATTACAGGCATCAACACCGCCTTCCTCACCCTGCACTGCGGTCAGAGCAACTTCAACAAGACCGACGTGGAGGACCTTACCAAGCATAAGATGGACTCGGAGGAGATGCACATTACCGAGGAGTGCTGCAACATCGTCAACAAGGCTAAGGACGAGGGCCGACAGATTCTGGCCGTGGGCACCACCGTGCAACGCGCCATGGAGAGCGCCTGCGACACACGCCACCATATCACGCCTTTCGACGGATGGACCAACAAGTTCATATTCCCGCCCTACAACTTCAACATAGCCACGTCAATGCTCGCCAACTTCTACACCTCCGAGAGCACTCTGCTGATGCTTACTGCCGCCTTCGGAGACTACGACTACACCATGGCAGCATACAAGACAGCCGTCAAGCAGGGCTACCACTTCGGCGTTTACGGTGACGTGATGCTCATCGTCGATTAGGTCACTCCCCCGACACATGAAGCACCGAGTTTATTTCAGCCTCGGCACCAACCTCGGCGACCGCGCAGCCAATCTGGACCGCGCAATCGCCGCAATGAAAGACAAGATAGGAGCACTCATGAAGTGCTCCTCTTATATTCATACCAAGCCGTGGGGATTCAGCAGCGACAATGGTTTCCTCAATGCCGCCGCCGTCTTTGAAACCAGCCTCGCTCCGCTGCCGCTGCTCCACTGCACCCAGGAAATAGAGTGCCAGCTGGGCCGCAACGCCAAGAGCCACGGCGGCCTCTACGCCGACCGCATCATCGACATCGACATTCTCTTCTACGACAGCCTTGTACTCACCACTCCCGAGCTGACTATCCCCCACCCCCTCATAGCGCAGCGCGACTTTGTGCTCCGTCCCCTCGCTGAGATTGCCCCACGCAAAAAGCACCCTCTGCTCGGCAAGACCATATCCCGGATGCTGAGGGAACTGCCGCTCCTGGCATAATGCTTTGAAGCTGTGTAAAAAATTATTGCTGTCCGGTAAAAGTTAGTATTATACGCCCCCGACCCTACGGACCAACCCCTCTATCTTAGAGGGGGAGCCCTGAAAGGGCGGGGGCGTATAATAGTAACTTTAGTTGGCAGCGAGGCAAATGAAATAATCATAACACGAGCACCGGATACAAGAATTAAGTCCTGTTCCTTTATATTAGCTAAAAAATTAGCCAACAAGCATCTTAACGATGTTGGTAGCTATTTTTACCGGACAGCAATAACGAAAAATAGCAGTTGGGCAGAAAACTCTGATTGTTTTCTGCCCAACTTGCTGTATCCAAGCATGCCTACCTCGCCCTTTGGTAGGTGATTTCGTAGAAACAGGGATATACCTTGCTGACGGCATCGCTCTGGCCCACGGAGTGCGGCACTATCATGCGGATCTTGGCAATCTCCTCGTCGGCTGAGAGCTGGCGCCCGATATTTATATAGCGCAGTGGCACGAGCCAGCTCTCTGGTACATTGATGGACGTGTAGATCCTACGCATCATGCCCTGGATGAAGAAACCAGTAATGGTGCCGTAAGAACTCTCCACGCTCATCTCGTCGAGCATTCCTATATAGTAGGCATTGTCGTTGCGGGTCTGCAGGGAGTCGCCACTGATGTTAAACTCCTTATAACGGCACAGCAGACGCACGGTGTCGCCCTCCAGGTTAAGCTTCTCTCCGGCACCCTTGCGCACTATCTGCATATAGATACCGGTAGCAGAAAACAGCACATATTCATTGCGACTGACGTCAGTGGTGCTGTCCTGAGCATAAAACTGTTCCTCGTTTATCCAGTTGATGGGATCCACATGGAGGATAGTGTCGCCCATCTCAGTGTCAAGCACGGTGACTCCGTTCTGCAGGAATGAGCTGATGGCCCTATACTCTGCTTTCTTCTGCTCGGCATAGGTCTGCTCCTCTTTGCATGAGGCCAGCATAATCAAGCAGAAGCCAAAAAGCAGGAGCCAAGGGCTGTTAATAAAAGTGCGAAATCTATACATATTATTATGTGAAAGTGAAAGCTGTTTGTGAATATGACCGCTGAATGAGGGAAAATATTATCCCTTCTCGCTCAGCGACTTAATGGCCTGACGCGCTGTCTGTATGGCAGTGTCTATGGGCTTGGGTAGCCATCCGCCGGCGGCATTGAGATGACCACCGCCATTGAAGAAGCGCTCTGCCATCTCATTACACGGAAAATCGCCCACCGACCTCAGCGAGACTCTCACGATGGGCTTCTCGGTGTCTTCGCGTAGCGATATGCTCAGTATGGTGCCCTTGATTTGCAGCGGCATATTGACGAATCCCTCGGCATCGCCGCGAACGAAGTTGAAGTGTACCATCTCCTTTTCGGTCAGGGCAAACAGGGCCACGTGCTCCTCGGGGAAATACTCCATCTTTTCATACATCAGATAGCCCATCAGTCGCAGGCGACTCTCGGTGTAGCTGTAATAGACGTTGCGATAGATCTTGTCCTTATCAATGCCCTTGGCAATGAGCATGCCGACAATATGGAAGAGCTCTGCGCGGTTGGAGTTGTAGGCAAAGGCTCCGGTGTCGGTCATCAGGCCGCAGTAGAGGCAGGTGGCAATGTCTTGGCTCAAGCCCTCATAGGCCCCGAGTTGGTGGAAGATGCAGAAAAGCACCTCGCAGGTGGCTGCCGCCCTGGGGTCGCTCACCATCAGTTCGGCCATCGGCTCGGGGTCTAGGTGGTGGTCTATCATTATGCGGCGCGCCTTGCTATGCTCCACGCAGCGCCTCATCTCCTCCAGCCGGTCCAACCCGTTGAAATCGAGGCAAAACACCAGGTCGCACTCCTCCAGCGCCTTCACGCCCTTACGCTGCTTATTGCGGAAAAAGATTACCTGCTCTGCTCCCGGCAGCCAGCGCAGAAAGTCGGGACAGGCATTGGGAGTGATGGGCGTAACCTTCTTGCCCAACCCTTGCAGGTAGCTGGCGAGGGCCAGCATGGAGCCCATGGCATCGCCGTCAGGCCCAGAGTGGCCAAGCACTGCGATATTGCTGGCTTCGTCAACCATACGGCGCCACTGCTCCAACTGCTCAGCAGAGAGATATTTCTTTATTTCCATTGTAAACGCAATTCAAGATGCGAAGTTAATGAAAATTCTGCATACAGCCAAGAGTTACTCAATCTTCACATCGTCGTGGACAAAATTCTTGCAGTCAACGAGCTGGAAGAGGGCATCACTCTCGCCGGGCTTGACGGAGCAGGGATATTTCTTGCCATCGGCCACGATGGTGTTGCCGCGGAATGTAATGCCGTCAACACTATATAAATATAGTACGGGCGCACGATGGATAAGAAACTTGTTATTCTCTATCAGCAGATTGCGATTGTAGAAACTGCGGTCGTAGTATTCGCGCTCTATACCTGAGCCGCAGCCGATGGTGCCGCGGTTCCACACACCGAAGTTGCAGTTGTCAAACGTGTTATGGCGAATTACCACGTCGCGCACGCCAGCCTGCTCAAACCAGTAGCGGCCGTCGCCTTCCAGCAGGAGGGCAGTGCCCGGCGTGCGGAACACATTGTCCTCTATCAGCATCCTGGCGCGGCTGCCCAGCAGCAGGCCGCGAGCGCGATTGCCGCCAAAATAGCAGTTCTTGATATGCACCTCGGGATAGTCGCCCTCGGCGGCAATGATATCGCCCGCCTTTACCCCTGCGGGGATGTCGGCTGCCAGGGTGACCATAAACTTGTGGTCGTTGATACGATAGGCCGACTTGACCTTGGCGTGACCGTAGGTCACCAGGCTCTTGGGTGAGGCAAACTCCAACTTAACCCCCGGGCTGAAGATGTCAAATCCGTGCTGCGCGTCATTGGCTATCTCCACACAGAGGCGGCGGTCGCTCAGCGCATCGACTATGCGGTAATAGACCCCGTGGATATTGCTGGCGTCATCAGTCTGGTTGACCATCACGCTATGATAAATCTTGAGATAGCCCGAACAGTTGACGAAGTGGGTGGCATCGGCGGCCACGCTGTTCACACGGTCCTTGCCGGGAGCAGGCATCACAAACAAGCTGTCTATCATTATATTGCGTGTGCGCTGGGCCACCACACCCATGCCTCCGGCGTGGTGGAGGGTCACGTTGAGGATGCTAACATCGCGGCTGTCGCTCAGGGTGATGGCCGGCACCGTGCGATAGGCTATTCCGAAGCTCATCACATTGCCCACCGTGCCCTTAAGGCCCTGTCGGTGCAGGCGCACGCGGCCCTGCCCCAGGTCCTTAACGGGAATGTCAGCTCCCGTCCACTGGTCACGGACCATATAAGCCGTCTCCATGCGCGCAGGGTCGTACTCCAGCAGGTAGTACCACGGATACTCCGTGCCCTCGTCGTCAACAAAGTGCAGGCGGCCGCGCTCGTCGATGCTGTAAGGGTATTCCTGCGAGAATCGCACATCCATTGCCGAATCGCTGACAGCCTCTATGTGCCCCTCGCTGTGGAAGGTGCGCACATAGTCAACCTTGAAGTTGCGCAGCGTGATGCCCTGCGCCCGGTTGACATAGAAGGGGCACACATACCCCTTAAACAGAAACAGCGAGCCGCCGCCGTCAATCTCCAGCTGCCTCTGCCCCGTGAGGTCAAAGGCAAAGCAGCGCATATAGCTGCCGTTGTTGGATATGTGGGTCATCATCCGCGTGAGGCTGTCGGGGCGGAAGCGCCACTTACCCTTGGGAAACACCATGCGCCTGGCCCCAAGCCGCTTGCAGTCCTGCAGAGCCCTCACCACCGCCGGCGAACGGTCAGCCTCAGTGCCGTAGAGACTGAGGTAGGAGGCCATATTGAGCGTGCGGGTGCGCTTGTCGTACTGCGCCTTCGAAACAAGGGGAGACACCATGCCGAGCATCAGGGCAATGGCGAGTAATTTTGCTGCTTTCATTATGATAAGTCCGTTTAGTTTGGCTACAAAGTTAGGAAAATATAAAAAAAAGGGGCACGTTCTAGGCCTTTTTCATATTTATTTACTATATTTGTCCACAAAAGTAACACATTTATCCTTTCTAACCTATGGAAACCATCGAAAAAAACTATGTAATCGGCTTGGACCTCGGCGGCACCAACTCTGTCTTCGGCATAGTTGACGCCCGCGGCGAGATCAAGGCAACCACCGCCATTAAAACCAAAGGCTATCCCGACCCCAAAGACTACGTGGCCGCTTCCGTGGCAGCACTGGAGCCCATCATCGACTCCGTGGGAGGCATCGAGAGAATCAAGGGCATGGGCATCGGCGCACCCAACGGCAACTACTACACCGGCCAGGTGGAGGAAGCCCCCAACCTCGACTGGAAAGGCTCGGTGCCACTCGCCAAACTCTTTGAGGAGAAACTGGGCATACCCGTAGCCCTCACCAACGATGCCAACGCCGCCGCAATGGGCGAGATGACCTACGGCGTGGCACGCGGCATGAAAAACTTTATCATGATAACCCTCGGCACAGGCGTAGGCAGCGGCATAGTGGTCAACGGACAAGTCGTTTACGGCTCCGATGGCTTCGCCGGCGAGCTGGGTCACGTCATCATCGACCGCAGCCCTGAGGCACGCCAGTGCGGATGCGGGCGCAAGGGATGTCTTGAGGCCTACTGCTCCGCCACCGGTATTGTGCGCACCGCACGCGAGATGCTCATCAAGGACGCACGCCCCAGCAAGCTGCGCTCACTCAATCCCGACGACATTACCGGCCTCGACGTAAGCGTAGCAGCCAAGGACGGCGACGAACTGGCCATCGACATACTGCGCTACACCGGCAGACTGCTCGGCCAGGCATGCGCTAACTTCGCCCTCTTCTGCAGCCCCGAGGCATTCGTCTTCTTCGGCGGCCCAACCAAGAGCGGCGAACTGCTGATGAAGCACGTATGCGAGGCATACGATGAGGACATACTCTACGTCTATAAAGGACAGGCCAAGATTCTCCTCTCAGGCCTCAGCGGCAGCGACGCAGCAGTGCTCGGAGCTTCAGCACTCGGCTGGGAGCTCTAGCACGGCATTAGGATTGAAGAGTTGAAAAATTGAAGGACTGAAATTCAATCTTTAACCGGCAGACACAACGACATCTATAAACACATTATACACACATCTTACAATCCCCAATTTTTTTTAAGTTTTCCATAAGAGAGAATGGCGGCAACCGTGATGGTTCCCGCCATTCATTTTTTTCGTAATAGGGAGAGGGAAAAAACTAAAAGCCTTGAAACGAAAGGCGAAGCCTTCGCGAAGATTTCGTCGGTGGTCGCGCCGTCTTGAAAGAGGCTGGGCCTCTTTAGGCGCGGACCGACATTAAGAAATCTGAGAGCCTTGGCGGCAAATCTAAGAGCCTTGAAACGCAATCTAAGAGCCTTGAAAATGACAGCTCGAGGCTCTTAGATTTTTTTTCCTCGGAGTTAGTTTGTTTTTCCACGGAGTTAAAACTTTTTTCAAGGGGAT
>CADAJV010000054.1 GCA_902788275.1 uncultured Bacteroidales bacterium
AGCTCGAGGCTCTTAGATTTTTTTTCCTCGGAGTTAGTTTATTTTTCCACGGAGTTAAAACTTTTTTCAAGGGGATTAGATTAAACTTAGGCAATGATCGCGCAAAAGACTCGGAATAAAAGTCTCATGTCTATTCTAATCAACGCAGTTATGCAACAAACATACAACTAACGCAGTCAGAATTGGCTGCATTATGAGTAATCTGTGCCAACATCTATATCATTACCGCTTTTTATACGCTTTTATTTGCCTAAGTAAAAATAAAGTGTAACCTTTGCACCGCTTTTCATATCTGAGCGGCTGCTTGTCGCCCATATATATAAATAAGGTATGCGAAAATTTTTCCTTTATTCTATGCTGGCTGCGGTCATCCTCGTGTCATGTTCCGCGAAGACAGGACAGGGCTCTCACTCTCCCACCGAGCTACAAGACTCCGACACAATAAGGTGCCTCACACTGCTCTTTGCTGGCGATATGATGCAGCATGCGGGACAAATCAAGGCCGCTGCCCTGGCCGACGGCTCTTACGACTACAGTGAATGCTTCGCCTATGTCAAGGATCAGATTGAGGCCGCCGACCTGGCCATCGCCAATCTGGAGGTCACGCTGGGCGGGGCACCCTACAAGGGATATCCTCAGTTCTGCGCTCCCGACGAATTTGCCCTGGCCATAAAGGATGCGGGCTTCGACATTCTCACCACATCCAACAACCATTGCTGCGACACTGGCAGTCGTGGGCTGGGCCGAACTCTCCGCATACTTGACTCGATGGACATTCCCAGCCTCGGCACCTACCGCGACAGCCGCGACCGCCAAGAGCGCTACCCCCTGCTGGTAGAGAAAAACGGAATCCGCCTGGCCTTGCTGGCCTGCACCTACGGCACCAACGGACTGCCTGTACCCTCTCCATATATTGTCAACCTCATCGACACAGTGCAACTAAAACAGGACATTGCCAAGGCCAAAGCAATGCAACCCGATGCCATTATCGCCTTCATACACTGGGGCGTAGAGTATGTGCTACGCCCCGTCAATTCACAGCAGCGGCAGGCCGATTGGCTTCTCGCTCACGGCGTAGATCATGTCATCGGCGGCCACCCCCACGTGGTACAGCCCATGGAGATGCGAACGGATTCCAACGGCAAAAAGCACTTGGTGGTATGGAGCCTCGGCAACTACATCAGCAATATGACGAAGGACACAACCTTCGGCGGCCTAATGGTTACACTGCGGCTAGAAAAAAGAATGGTTAATGGCCAATGGTCAATGGCCAATAATCCTGATGCCTCCTACTCCCTCATCTGGACCACCCGACCACCCATAAGCGGACACAAGACTCACCGTGTATATCCCATAGGCATAGCCGACTCCATGCTCAACGCCAAGGAGCGCCAGATGCGCGACTTCTTCGCCAAAACGGCACGCAGTCTTTTCGACAAGTACAACTTAAATATAATTGAGAATTGAAATATAAAGAGGGAGTTAAAAGTAGATAAAAGAAGATATAAGTAGTTAAAAGGAGATAAAAGGAGATAGAAGGAGATAGAGGACGATAGTCCTGACTAATGGCTTAACTCCTAACTCCTCACTCCTAACTCCTCACTCCTGACTAATGTCCTTTATCTCCCGCGTCGAAGACGCATATCTCCTTCTGTCTCCATCTATCTCCATTCAATTGAAATTTGTAAATCGTGAAATTGTAAATTAAATAAATCATGTCAAAATACTTAGTAGAAGACACTCGCAAGGTTACGACCCTGCGCCTCAAGGAGCTCAAGGCTCAAGGCAAGAAGATTGCCATGCTTACATCCTATGACTACACTATGGCCAAACTTGTTGACGAAGCCGGGGTGGACGCTATTCTCATCGGTGATTCTGCCAGCAACGTCATTGCCGGCAACACCACCACCCTGCCCATCACCGTTGACCAGATGATATATCATGCCAAGGCAGTAGTGCGCGCCACAAAGCGTGCCCTGGTTGTCTGCGACATGCCATTCGGCTCCTATCAAGTCAACCCCACCGAGGCTGCCATGAACGCCATTCGCATTATGAAGGAGACTGGCTGCGACTGCCTCAAACTGGAAGGCGGCGAAGAAATCATTGACATGGTCAAGAAAATACTTGACGTGGGCATTCCCATCATGGGTCATCTCGGTCTGCGTCCGCAGAGCATCAACAAATACGGCACCTTCGCCGTACGCGCCAAGGACGAGGAAGAGGCCAACAAACTAATACGCGATGCCCACCTGCTGGAGGATGCCGGCTGTTGCGCCATCGTGATTGAAAAAGTGCCCGCCAGGCTCGCCGCTCAGGTAGCATCGGAGCTAAGCATCCCCGTCATTGGTATCGGCGCAGGACATGGCGTTGACGGACAGGTGCTTGTCTTGCAGGACATGCTCGGCATGGACCGCGGTTTCTCTCCCAAGTTCCTCCGCCGCTATGCTGACCTCTCCAACATAATCACCGAGGCCGTTGGCCAGTACGTCACCGACGTCAAGAACGTAACTTTCCCCAACGACGACGAAGAATATTAATGCTATCAAATAAAACAGCGCCCGCAGTCTTATGATTACGGGCGCTGTTTTTTTATATGCAAAAAAATTGTTACTACAGCAAGCTAACAGCACGCTTGACGAAGTCGGTGAGGTCTTTGCCTTTGAGCAGGCCATTTTGCAGGAGTGCGAGGTCAATTAGATGGCGCACCTTCTCCTCACCCTTGGCAAAGTTGGCTAGGATTTCCTGCTTCTTGTCCTCCTGAGCTTTTATATCGCTTTCGGTCTGCTCAAGGTCCTTCTTCACATCGTAGCCTTCAGTACTTGGCGTGTCGGTTGAGGCATCATGTCCCTTCTCCTTGTCACGCTCATCCTTAAGGGCTGCCTGGCGTGCACGAAGCCCCTTGAGCTCTGCCTCCACAGGCTTCAGCTGCTCGGCTGTCTGCTCCTTAAGCTCTGCATTGAGCTTGCTCACTACGGGATGGTCGCTGTTGAGCACAAAGCTATACATGTCAGGCATCTCGCCATAGAAGCTCATGCCAGCCTGCAGCTTGCTCATCTCCTTCATTCGGCGCATATACTCGCTCTGAGTAATGACGGCAGGCTGCTCGTCGGCACCCATGGGCTGCACCTCTACATGAAACTCGCTCTTTTCAATAGCGGGCATCTGGCTCTTGAATGCACTAGAGAGATTGGCACTCTCCTCTACATCCATTACCTCTTGGGCATCATCCTTCTTCTGGATCAGACGGCTGATAGTATCGCTGTCCACACGACTGAAGCGGCTATGCTCCTTGCTGCCATCGCTAAGTTTCTGCTCCAGCATGCCTACCAGGGCCGTATCAAGCTGGCCATCCATCAGCAGGACACTGTAACCATGATCCTTGGCTTTCTGGATATAGGTGTACTGGCCAACAGCGTCGTTGGAGTAGAGATAAACGAGGTTACCGTCCTTGTCGGTCTGATTGTCCTTGATGAGGCTCTTATATTCCTCCAATGTGTAATACTTGCCCTCGCTGTCCTTTAGCAGAGTAACCTTGCTACCCTTGTCCCAAAAGTCTGGCTCACTAAGCAGACCATAGTGGATAAATAGTTTGAGGTCGTCCCATTTGTCCTCGTAGGCCTTGCGGTCCTCCTTGAAGATAGACTCCAGGCGGTCGCTCACCTTCTTCATGATATACTTAGAAATCTTCTTAACATTGCTGTCGCTCTGCAGATATGAGCGGCTCACGTTGAGCGGAATGTCGGGCGAGTCTATCACGCCGTGCAGCAGGGTGAGGAAATCGGGCACGATATTCTCCACGCTGTCAGTGACAAATACCTGATTGCAATAAAGCTGAATCTTGTTGCGGCGCAAATCGAGATCATTCTTAATCTTGGGAAAATAGAGCACACCGGTAAGATTGAACGGGTAGTCCACGTTGAGGTGAATCCAGAACAGCGGCTCATCGTAGCCGGGATAGAGCTCACGATAGAACTTCTTGTAGTCTTCGTCCTTGAGGTCAGCGGGCTTACTGCGCCAGATAGGCTCCAGCGAGTTGATAATATTGTCCTCGTCGGTTTCCTTCTCCTTGCCGTCCTTCCACTCGGTCTTCTTGCCAAAAGCAATCTTTACCGGTAGGAAGCGGCAATATTTCTTCAGCAGTTCCTCAATCTTGTATTTCTCCAGATAGTCCTTAAACTCATCGTCGATGTGCATCACGATGTCAGTACCACGGTCAGCCTTATTGCTTTCCTCCATCTTAAACTCCGGCGTACCGTCGCAACTCCACTTCACGGCTTGGCTACCCTCCTTATAGCTGAGAGAGATTATCTCTACCTTTTTGCTCACCATGAACGAAGAATAGAAGCCGAGGCCGAAGTGGCCGATGATGGCATTAGCGTTGTCCTTAAACTTCTCCAAAAAGTCGGTAGCACCGCTGAACGCGATCTGGTTGATATACTTGTCAATCTCCTCGGCCGTCATTCCGATACCGCGGTCGCTTACGGTGAGGGTCTTCTTCTTTGGGTCGAGGCTTACGCGCACCGTCAAGTCACCCAGTTCGCCGCTATACTCGCCACGTTCCTGCAGGGTTTTCAACTTCTGCGTAGCATCCACTGCATTGGAAATAATCTCGCGCAGGAAAATCTCATGATCGCTGTAAAGAAACTTCTTGATAACCGGAAAGATGTTTTCCGTAGTTACGCCAATATTACCTTTTTGCATGATGTTGTGTTTTTATAATTACGAAAACATGATAAGCAAGAAGCGTGCCAAAACAGCCCTTCATGCGAGACAAAGTTTCTACACGCACCCAATTGAGTGCTTGCAAACATCCAACTGAGTGCATAATACAGAAACACTTGGCCGTCAAGCGTACTACGGCATAGTCACAGTAAAATGAGGACTGGGAGTATGCTCGCGGTGCACTATAGCAACAAGTTGCTTAACAATGTCGGGATGGAGCGCCGCCACATCGTTGTCTTCATGGATGTCTTTGGCGAGATTATAAAGATGAGGCACGCCACGCTTGGATATAAGTTTCCAGTCACCCTTGCGAACGGCCACTTGGTCGGTTTCGTCAAACTCCCAGTAGAGATAGTCATGACGGCGCTGCCTGCGGTCTTTGCCGAGCAAGGTGGGAAGAAAGGATATACCATCGAAATAATCTATAGTTTTATGCCGGTTTGCGTATCGCTTTGTATAATCCTTAATTCCAAGAATGTCGCAGAAGGTAGGCATCACGTCCCAAAAGGCTATCTGAGTAGCATTGACACTCCCGGCCTTGATATAACCCGGCCACCTCACGATGAAAGGTATACGTATGCCACCTTCGTAGGTCTGGCGTTTAAGGCCACGCAACTTGCCGTCGCGCCCAAAGAATGCTGGGTCAGCCCCACCCTCCTCGTGAGGTCCGTTGTCGCTACTGAAAATGACGATAGTATTGTCGGCCAACCCTTTCCGTTCCAACAACTCCAGTATCTGCCCGACATAAGTATCGAGGCGGGTTATCATAGCGGCAAACTGGGCATGAACATGGTCAATAGCATTGTAGCGGCTACCTTTGCTGCCCTTAAAGGCTCTGTCGGCGGAAAAACGCCGGGTATAGGCCTGAACGATGGAGTCCTGCGGCTGCACCAACTCAGCGTGAGGCAAGGTGTAGGTTAGCAAAGCATAGAATGGACTTGAAGTATCGCGACTGTCAAGCCATTGAAGGGCTTTATGATGGATAATATCGGCAGAATACTGAGGCCGTTGGCTGTACTCGGGTCCAAACATAGGATGAACCACGTTGTAAGTCATCACCTCGCGAACAGTAGCCGTATCGCCAAGGGCGCGACTGAAACGATTAAGGAAGTTGGGGTAATAAAGATGGGCTTGATACTGACAAACGTAACCATAGAACTCATCAATGCCACGCTTGTCGGGTGTAGAAGGAGATCCCTCATAGCCTCCAGCCCACTTACCAAACTGTGCAGTAGCATAGCCTTGGTCCTTCATTATCTCCGGCAACACCACATGATTGGGGTCGAGGGGATGCTGACCGCTTACGGCATAGTCGGTGTTGATACCATAGATTACGGCACCGCTCCAATACTCCTTGTTGCCGCGTACCTCGCAATGGCCGGTGTGCTGGCCTGTCATGAGCGACGCCCGGCTGGGAGCACTGACAGGACTGCCGGCATAAGCCTGTGTAAAACGCATTCCCTGTGCTGCCAGACGGTCTATGTTGGGGGTGTCTATATAAGGCTGACCATAGCAAGCTAAATCGCCATAGCCCATATCATCGCAGAGGATAAATACAATATTAGGCCGCTGACGATGAGCGGCAACAACAGCCAAAGGTAGTACCATAAGGCCACACGCTATCTCACGACCTAACATATTAACAGACTTTTTTATCTGATACTTAAGAGGGAATGAGCTAATCCCCCTATTTCAACGGCTTAATGGCCCCCATTACATCATGAGGCATATAGGGCTCTTCCAGATAGGCAGCATCCTCAGGAGAGAGAATAAAATCTACGGCCCTGACGGCATCGTCGAAATGCGGGACGCTAGTGGCACCGACTATAGGAGCAGCCACGCCCTTATGGAAGAGCCACGCCAAAGCAATGACCGACATGCTCACACCGTAACGGTCTGCCAGCTCTGCCACACGTCCTATTATAATAAGGTCATTGTCGCGCGTACGGTCATACTTGAGACGTATTACCCTATCAGTCTTGCTGCGCAGGGACTCGGAGTCCCACTCCCTATGGGTAAGGTGCCCACCTGCCAGGGGTGAGTAAGGAATACGACTCACTCCATACTGCTCTGCCACGGGAATTAGTTCACGTTCATCTTCCCTATTTATCAGATTATAGTGATTCTGAAGGGTTTGGAAGAGATGAAAACCATTACACTCCGCTGTGAGCTGGAGGTTATGAAACTGATAGCCATACATGGCCGAGGCTCCTATAGCTCTCACCTTTCCCGCCTCTATCAGGTCATTAAGCGCCTCCATGGTCTCCTCCATCGGAGTGTTGTAATCAAAACGATGAATTTGGTAGAGGTCAAGATAATCAGTGCCCAGCCGCTGCAGGGTGCTGTCAATCTCACGCATGATGGCCTGGCGCGAAAGCGCACCTTCATTATAGAAGACCTTGGAGGCTATCACCACGTCATGGCGGTTGATGCCAGAGTCTCTCAGTGCCTTACCCAAGAATTCCTCGCTCGTGCCATGCGAATAGCAATTGGCAGTATCATAGAAATTGACACCCAGATCATAGGCGTGGCGCACCATTTCTGTCGTCTTGTCCTGCGGCAGAGTCCAAAGATGAAAGTCCTCGCTGGCTACGCCGTAGCTCATACAACCCACGCATATACGGCTAACCTTAATGTCTGTATTGCCTAAAAGTGTGTAATTCATATTGTTGTGTTCTGCTGGTATGTGTTACTTCTTACCGCGGTTAGCGCGGCGCTCCCGGATTTTGGCTTTCTTCTTGGCAGAGCCAGAGCCGTGAGCACCAGTAATGTATGCTTTCTTCTTAGCCTTGGTCTTGACCTTGGCCGTGTCCTCTGCCTGGGACTTGGGCGCCTTGCGGAAAGATATTCCACTAAGCATAGCCTGATTGAGTTCGTCTTGGGTTGGCATCTTTTCTCTTTAATCCGTTATATTTCTTTAATTTCATCAACAGACCTTTCTCCACCTCAGGATAATCAAAGCATACTTTGCTTTCTCCTTGCGACTTAATCGGAACGTTGGTCTATCTTAGTGGTGGAAAAGTCGAATGCCAATGAAGGCCATGGCAATGCCATACTTGTCGCAGGTGTCGATGACATTGTCATCGCGTACACTGCCTCCAGCCTGGGCAATATACTGCACGCCGCTCTTGTGTGCACGCTCAATGTTGTCACCAAAGGGGAAGAAGGCATCAGAGCCAAGGCATACGCCGGTGTTCTTTGCTATCCACTCACGCTTCTCCTCACGGGTGAGAGGCTTGGGACGGGTGGTGAAGAATTGCTGCCAGATGCCGTCGTGGAGCACGTCGTCATAGTCGTCTGAGATAAAAACGTCAATGGTGTTGTCGCGATCGGCACGGCGAATCTTCTCAACCCACGGCAAATTAAGCACACGGGGGTGCTGGCGCAGCCACCATATGTCGGCCTTATTGCCGGCGAGGCGGGTGCAATGGATGCGGCTCTGCTGACCGGCACCAATGCCGATGGCCTGACCTTCCTTGACATAGCAGACAGAATTGCTCTGCGTGTACTTAAGAGTGATAAGTGCTATCTTCAGGTCACGCTTCGCCTCAACGGTAAAATTCTTATTAGCTGTAGGTATATTCTCAAAGAGACTGTCTGAGGTAAGGTCTATATCATTGCGTCCCTGCTCAAATGTGAGACCGAAGACCTGCTTCTGCTCAATAGGCTGTGGGGTGTAAGAAGGGTCAATCTGGATAACATTGTATGTTCCCTTGCGCTTCTCACGCAGTATCTGTAGCGCCTCGTCGGTGAAAGCCGGAGCTATTACGCCGTCCGACACCTCACGCTTGATGAGCAGGGCGGTAGCCTCATCGCAAGTGTCACTGAGGGCAATGAAGTCGCCGTAGCTCGACATGCGGTCGGCACCACGGGCACGGGCATAGGCACAGGCAATAGGGCTAAGCTCAAAGTCAACGTCATCGACAAAATATATCTTCTTCAGCACGTCGCTCAGCGGCAAGCCGATGGCGGCACCCGCAGGGCTGACATGCTTAAAGCTGGCGGCAGCGGGCATGTCAGTGGCAGCCTTGAGTTCCTTAACAAGTTGCCAGCTATTGAGGGCATCAAGGAAATTAATATAGCCGGGACGGCCATTCAATACCGTAACAGGAAGTTCGCCCTCCTCGATGAAAATGCGCGAAGGTTTCTGGTTGGGATTACAACCATACTTAAGTTGGATTTCTTTCATACTGTTATTATTTTAAGATTTTCTATTTTCCTTTATTCTTCTTGCGCCAAATATTCACGCCAGCATATATTTGGCCTGAAAGCAGCAAGTTGAGGCAAGAGAAAGTTGATTTCTTATAGGTGTAAGTATGGGCGGTGAATGCCCAGCCGGCAAACAGGCGCTGGCTGTTCCATACAAAACCGAGCTTGCCGATAAAGTCGAAATTCAGGTTTCGCAGGCGGTAGATCTTGTCGTGGGTGAGGTTCTCACCGCGGGTGAAATTATATCCGATGGCCGGCGATGCCGACACATTAAAAAGGAAGTTGCGGGCAAAAACCCAGTTGTAGGTATAACCCAACGATATAGAGTGATTAGTATAGCGAGCCTGCCTTACCTGCAGGGCATCGTTGAGAATGGGGTTGCCGTCAATGTCAAAAAAAGACTTCGGCAGCAGGTTGTAGTTAAAACTTATTATCTGTCGTGAATAGTTGTAGCCCAAAATCATCGCGCCACTGCTACGCCGCTGCACGGTTGACTGGCTGTAGGCCGCAGGATAGGAGAAGTGGCGATGGTTAAAGATGTAATAGACATGTATATACTTCATGTTGGTTGACAGGCCGGGGAAAGGCTGATATTTGCTGTTTTCCACCACCTCATGGTCAAAACCTTCAATATGCTGTATCTTGTAGCCGTCAATATCGTTTTCATAATAGTAGTCTATGCCGAACATTGGGGCGTAGAGGGATATGTAGAGGTTGGAGTTATTGGTAGTCAGATTGGAGCCTAAGTCCACCGTCCAGCCAAGAAAGAGGAGACTGTAGCCGACATACGGGCCGATAGTGACCTGCGAATGGGGGCGGAAATAGAGCGACTGGGTACGTCCATCATCGTCAGTACCGCTAAGGCGAATCTGCTTAAAGCGCCAGTCAGACCGCGTCATCAGAGTAACGTTAAACTTGTTACGCTCAATATAGTTGGTGTCAACCTCAAGGGCCTTGTCCAGCAGACGCAGCAAGGGATTTTTCTTGCGCACGGCAGGCCGCGGCAGAAGCGAGTCAGCCCTGACGGAGTCGGTCCCAGCGGCAATATTCGCATCGACAAAGCCACCGTCGTAGGCTTTAGCCAACATGCCCGCCAGCAACAGCACCGCGATATGCAGGAACCTGTACATCTTAAAACTTACCGAGAATGCGATCCATCACCCAATTGACTGACGTAGCGCTCACGGAGTCGCAAGTGCAAATAGCCTTCTGCTGCAGATGTTCCACCACCTGCTTAATCAGCGGAAGCTGGACATGAGGCGGATTGTCAATCACAAACGTCTGCTGCCCCTGCTCATTATAAAGGGTTATGGGGTCATAGGTAAAGACGGAGAAATGCAGGCTGCCCTTATTACCGATAATCTCTATGCGGTCCTCCTTGGCAGACTCATGGCCCACAAAGCACCATGAGCCGGAGCCTGGCAGTCCGCAGGCAAACTTGAAGCACGCGCTCACGGTGTCCTCCGACTGATAGAGCCCTCCGCGATTGGCCTGATAACCCTTGGCCTCAGTAATAGGGCCAAAGATGCACTGCAACAGGTCAATCTGATGAGGAGCGAGGTCATAGAAATAGCCACCGCCGGCAATGTCTGGCAGCACGCGCCACGGCAGATCATGACTGTTATAGTCAAGGTCGCGCGGAGGCACGGAGAAGCGAATCTGCACATTGATAACTTCACCCACGGCTCCCTGCTCAATCAGTTCTTTCACCTTCTGGAAATAGGGCAGCTCGCGGCGATAGTAGGCTGCAAAGCACGGCACCCCCATCTGCTGCGACATACGGTTGATGCGGTTGCAGTCCTGATAGTTTGAGCACAGCGGCTTCTCCACATAGGTAGGCTTGCCCGCCTTGAGGGCCATGATGGCATAAGTTACATGGGTTGATGGCGGCGTAGCTATGTAAACGGCATTTACCTTAGGGTCGTTGATTAGCTCTGAAGCATCAGTGTAATAATTCTCCACATTGTGGCGCTCGGCATAGGAGCGAACCTTCTCCAGCGTGCGGCTCATCACAGCCACCACCTCGGAACCCTCCACCAGTTTGAAGGCGGGGCCGCTCTTCTTCTCAGTCACCTCTCCGCAACCAATGAATCCCCATCTTACGACATCTAATTTCTGCACTTTCTTCTAATCAAATTAGTAATTATAAATTAGAAATTAGGAATTAGAAACAGA
The DNA here is from genome assembly GCA_902788275.1 of uncultured Bacteroidales bacterium. Classification (GTDB taxonomy): domain Bacteria; phylum Bacteroidota; class Bacteroidia; order Bacteroidales; family Bacteroidaceae; genus UBA6382. The sequence goes on from CADAJV010000054.1 coordinate 11,107, forward strand.
GTATCAGCAGCAACCACGGCCAATTTCCGATTTCTAATTTCTAATTCCTAATCTCAGGTATGGTTTAATCTAAGCTATGGATAATCAGGCCGCTACGCAGCTTGGGCTCAAACCACGTAGCCTTGGGCGGCATAATCTTGCCGCTGTCGGCGATATCCATAATCTGCTTCATCGTGACGGGATAGAGGGCCAGCGCCATCTTCATCTCGCCGCTATCAACACGACGCTTGAGCTCCTGCAGGCCGCGCAGGCCACCCACGAAGTCAATGCGCTTGTCGGTGCGAAGGTCAGTGATGCCCAACTGCTTGTCGAGAATCAGACGCGAGGAGATGTCCACGTCCAGCACACCGATTGGGTCGGCATCATTATAGGTGCCGGCCTTGGCCTTGAGGCTATACCAGTGGCCCTCCAGATAGAGGGAGAATTCATGCAGCTCTGCAGGCTTGTAGATATCGGTACCCTTGTCCTCCACTGCAAAGTCCTCGGCCAGGGCAGCCAAAAACTCGGCGGCTGTCTTGCCGTTGAGGTCCTTCACCACTCGGTTATAGTCAAGGATGGTCAGCTGACTGGCTGGGAAACATACAGCCATGAAGTAGTTATACTCCTCCTTGCCGGTGGTGTTGGGATTCTGGCTTGCCTTCTCTGCGCCAACCAGGGCAGCGGCAGCTGAGCGGTGGTGGCCGTCAGCAATATAGAGACTGGGAATACGGGCAAACTCATCGGTGATGGCCTGGATGTCAGCCTTGTCGGAGATAACCCACAACTTGTGGCCGAAGCCATCGATGGGAGCGATGAAATCATACTCGGGAGTCTGAGCGGCATACTTGTCGATAATGCCGAGGAGCACCTTATTGTCGGGATAGGCAAAAAACACCGGCTCAATGTTGGCGTTGTTTACGCGCACATGCTTCATGCGGTCCTCCTCCTTGTCCTTACGGGTGAGCTCATGCTTCTTAATTACGCCGTTCAGGTAGTCTGCCACGTAAGCGCAGACCACCAGTCCATACTGGGTCTTGCCATCCATGGTCTGGGCATAGAGATAGTAGTTCTCCTCTGCATCCTGCCTGAGCCAACCTTTCTCTTGAAACATCTTGAAGTGCTCGGCGGCACTCTCATAGACCTTGGGGTCATACTCAGAGGTGCCAACGGGGAAGTTTATCTCAGGCTTGATGATATGGTAGAGCGACTTCTCGTTGTCGCCGGCCTCGGCGCGAGCCTCCTCAGAGTCAAGTACGTCGTAGGGGCGGCTCTCTACCTCCTCAACAAACTCTTTGGGCGGACGGATGCCGCGGAAAGGTTTTACAACAGCCATATCCTACTTATTTACCTGAAACTTGGTGATACCGTCCTTGAAGAAAGCCACAATCTGGTTGGCGGCAGCAAGGCCGGCATTGATGTTAGCCTCTGCAGTCTGTGCACCCATCTTTTTGGGAGTGGCAAAATAGCGGTCGGCAAACTTATCAGTGAACTCAGCATCGGCATCGGGCTTGATGTCGGCAATATACTTGAGGTCGGTACGCTCCTCCATCAGCTTGAGCAGCGAAGCCTCGTCAACCACCTCCTTGCGGGCTGTGTTGATGAGGATGCCGCCCTTAGGCAGCTTGCCTACCAGCTCGGCATTGATGCTCTGCTTGGTCTCAGGGGTGGCGGGTATGTGGAGGCTCACGATGTCGCTCTGCTCAAAGAGCTCGGCAGTGCTCTTGACAGCCTTCACGCCGGCAGCCTCAATGGCCTCAGCGGGGCAGTAAGCGTCATAAGCCAGAATATCCATGCCAAAACCCTTAGCGATGCGGGCCACATTGCGGCCTACATTACCGAAGGCCAGGATGCCCAGCTTCTTGCCCATGAGCTCGGTGCCAGCCTTGCCGTTGTAGAAATTGCGCACGGCATACACCAGCAGTCCCATCACCAGCTCGGCCACGGCGTTGGAGTTCTGGCCGGGGGTGTTCATAGCCACCACATTGTGGGCAGTGGCGGCAGCCAGGTCGATATTGTCGTAGCCAGCACCGGCACGAACAACAATCTTAAGCTGCTTGGCAGCGTCCAGCACCTCGGCGTCAACCTTGTCGCTACGGATAATCAGCGCATCGGCATCAGCCACGGCGTCCAGCAACTGCTGCTTCTCAGTATATTTCTCAAGGAGGGCCAGCTCATAGCCGGCAGCCTCCACAACCTCCTTAATACCCTGCACTGCAACGGGTGCAAAAGGCTTTTCAGTTGCAACTAAAACTTTTTTCATACTTCAAAAAATTAGATAAAAACTAAAAGAGAAAAACTAACGAAAGTTCGATTTAGTGCAGTTTCTCAAACTCCTTCATGCAGGCAACGAGAGCCTCGCAGCCTTCAATGCTCATGGCATTGTAGCAGCTGGCGCGGAAGCCGCCCACCGAACGGTGGCCCTTCACGCCTACCATACCCTTCTCGGTAGCAAAGGCCATAAACTCGGCCTCCAGCTCCTTATACTCATCCTTCATCACGAAGCACAGATTCATCACCGAGCGGGCTTCCGGCTCCACGGTGCCTACAAACAGTTTGTTGCGGTCAATCTCGTCATAGACAATCTTGGCCCTCTGCAGAGCGCGGCGCTCCATCTCCTTCACGCCACCCTGGGCCTTAACCCACTTCATCGTCTGCAGGGCAGAATAAACAGGCACTACCGGCGGAGTGTTAAACATAGAGCCCTTCTCAATATGGGTGCGATAGTCAAGCATGGTAGGAATCTGACGGCTTACCTTGCCCAGGGCATCCTCCTTGATAATCACGAAGGTAACACCGGCCATAGAGATATTCTTCTGAGCACCGCCGTAGATGCAGGCATACTTGCTCACGTCAACGGGACGGCTCAATATGTCGGAGCTCATGTCGGCAATCATGGGAATCGGCGAGTCGAAGTCCTCGCGGATCTCGGTGCCGTAAATGGTGTTGTTGGTAGTGATGTGGAAATAGTCGCAGTCAGTGGGGATAGTCCAGCCCTTGGGAATATAAGTAAAATTCCTGTCGGCAGAGGAAGCCACCTCTACCACCTCGCCAAAGAGCTTAGCCTCCTTGATGGCCTTCTTGCTCCACACACCAGTGTTGAGATAGGCAGCCTTCGTCTCCAGGAAGTTGTAGGGAACCATGCAGAACTCCAGGCTGGCACCGCCACCCAGGAAGAGCACTTTGTAACCCTCGGGAATGTCAAGCAGCTCCTTCATCATGGCCTCAGCCTCGTCCATCACCGGCTGGAAGTCCTTCGAGCGGTGGCTGATCTCCATCAGCGACAAACCGATACCGTTAAAATCCAAACAAGCGGCTGCAGTAGCCTCAATCACCTCGCGGGGCAGAATAGATGGGCCCGCATTAAAATTGTACTTTTTCATATTATTGTTGTTTTTAATGAATAATTTGTCGTTTACATGTTTCTTCGCACCCTGACACAACAGTCCGTACTACCGCGCAAAGTTACGAAAAACTTTTCATTCCTCCCCCTGCCAAAGCAAACATTTTTGCACATTTCTGATTTTTTTCATTAGTGTACACAAAAAAGGGGGAAAGACATGAAAACAAACATGAGTCCGGCGAAAAAGACACCCCCGTTTCCGACATAACGGCAAGGCAGTTTTTACATACACCACAGCCGAAACGATAACGACTGAAAATGAGCGCGTTACATTTTTGCTCGTTTGAGCTGGTATCTAAACGCGTCCGGAATAATTTTAGGTAATGATATAGATGTTGGCACAGATTACTCATAATGTAGCCAATTATGACTGCGTTAGTTGTATGTTTATTGCATAGTAGCGTTGATTAGAATAGACATAAGACTTTTATTCCGAGTCTTTCGCGTGATCATTGCCTAAGTTTAATCTAATCCCCTTGAAAAAAGTTTTAACTCCGAGGAAAAATAAACTAACTCCGTGGAAAAAAAATCTAAGAGCCTGGAGCCGTCATTTTCAAGGCTCTTAGATTTCGTTTCAAGGCTCTTAGATTTCGTTTCAAGGCTTTTAGTTTTGGAAAAAAAATCTAAGAGCCTCGAGCTGTCATTTTCAAGGCTTTTAGATTTGGTTTCGAGGCTCTTAGATTTCGTTTCAAGGCTCTTAGATTTGATTTCCACAGGACTAAATTACCTTGCATATTAAATCATCTGTTTTTCAACCTTTTCGCTAAGCCAAATGAGCAGAATGATGCTTGCATCAAGTCTGCCATGGCGAGAAAAGGTGGTTGCGAAGAAACCAACCCTTTAAGCGAAACAATGCAGGAATGTATGCAAAAAACATTTTATTTTTTTATAGGCAATGACACAGATGTTGGCACAGAGAGAGCATGACTATTTCGCAGAGACTGTAATCTGTGCCAACTGCTATATTGTTGCCTAGACTGTAATCTGTGCCAACTGCTATATTGTTGCCTTACTTCTTGAGCACACTGGTTAGAGGCAATGCTGGCACCTCTCACTTTCCAACCGAGCACACACAAACCACAAAACAAAAAGTGTATGTTTGGTGTGACTTCTTCAAAGGCGCTACATCAGGAGATGTGCAAATCTGACAAGCAAACAGAATATTCTGTGAAGGGACAAAAAAAATCGCGAAGGGAGGGTCTGTCCCTGCGCGACTAGTTTCCGTCCCTGCGCGATTAAAAATCGTCCCCTCGCAATTAGTTTAGTGCTTTACGAAACTACACTTCCTCTCGGCGTTTTCAGCGATGAAATGGGGTATTTTTTCTTCGTGCTATGCTGTCTTGCCAACAATTTTGATTACTTCCGCGGCAGTAAGCTGCTGCTGCTGTCCGCTCTGCATGTCCTTGAGGGTGACAAGGCCCGACTGAAGCTCGCTCTCACCGATTAGGGCTACGTAGGGCACGCCGAGGGTGTTGGCATAGCTCATCTGTTTCTTCATCTTGGCACTGTCGGGATAGACCTCGACGGCGATGCCTGCCTGACGCAGCTGGGTGGCCACCTGCATGCTGCGGGCTGCCTCTGCCTGACCGAAATTGATGAACAGCACCTGTGCACCTTGGATGGCATCCTGAGGATAGAGGTCAAGCTGATTGAGCACGTCATAGATGCGGTCGGCTCCGAAGGAGATGCCCACGCCACTGAGTCCGGGCATGCCAAAGATGCCGGTGAGGTTGTCGTAGCGTCCGCCACCGGTAATGGACCCTATCTGCACGTCAAGGGCCTTGACCTCGAAGATGCAGCCTGTGTAGTAGTTGAGACCGCGAGCCAGTGTTAGGTCGAGGACTATCTCATTTTTGAGGCCAAGGGGTTTGAGAGCGTCAAGCACAAAGCGAACCTCTTCCACACCCTTGGTGCCCACCTCGTCATCACTGAGCATCTTTGCAATAGCCTGAAGCTGGGTATCATTGTCGCCGCTTATCTCGAACAGCGGCTGCAACTTGGCAATACCCTCTGCGCTCACGCCGCTTTCGGCCAGCTCTGCCTTGACATTGTCTATGCCTATTTTGTCGAGCTTGTCAATAGCGGTGGTTATCTCCACTATCTTGTCCGGCTGGCCGATATAGTTGGCCATGCCGGTGAGTATCTTGCGGTTGTTTATACGTATGCTTACGCGTATGCCGAAGCGGGTGAAGACAGTGTCTATAATCTGCATCAGCTCCACCTCGCTGAGCAGTGAATCGCTGCCCACCACATCAGCATCGCATTGGTAGAACTCACGATAACGTCCCTTCTGAGGACGATCAGCACGCCAGACAGGCTGCAGCTGGTAGCGCTTGAAGGGCATCTGCAGCTCATCGCGGTGTTGCACCACATAACGGGCAAAAGGCACCGTGAGGTCATAGCGCAGGCCTTTCTCACACAGCTGCGCTGCCAAATGGCCGGTAGCTCCGTCCTCCAGGGCCTTGACATCGATGCCGCGCAGGAAATCACCGGAATTCAATATTTTGAAGAGCAGCTTGTCGCCCTCCTCGCCATACTTACCCATCAGAGTGGAGAGATTCTCCATCGCGGGGGTTTCTATCTGGCGAAAACCATAGAGGCCATACACTTCGCGAATGGTATTAAAGATATAGTTGCGCTTTGCCATCTCCACTGGAGAGAAATCGCGCGTTCCCTTGGGAATACTAGGTTTGTTCATCTTGGGTTGTTAGGAATTAGTTGTTGTAGCTTGAGATTTCAGTTTTTTGCGTACCGTAAAGACGATAGCACCCACAAAGACCAGGAGCAGGATAACAATCGCCACGTATGCTATAGTCTCGGTAACACCTACTGAGGCCGGCTTATACTCCATGTGGACGACATGCTTACCGGCAGGCACCTTGGCAGCTCTCAGCACGTAGTTGACCCGCCCCAGCTCCAGAGGCTGGCCGTCAAGGGTAGCCGTCCATCCGGGATAATATATCTCGGAGAATACAACCACTCCACCGACACTGCTTTCTACTTCATAGTCCAATTCATTGGCATCATATTTTATCAGCACCACGCGGCTCGAACTGTCGGCGACGGCATTGCCCTCGCCCAGCACAGATTGGAACTTCTTGTCGGCTACGGCCTCAGCACGCAGGTTGATGGCTGAGAGAGCATCTATCTCCTGATTGGGAGTGTCCACATATCTTATGTTGCCAACAAACCATCCGTTGCCCATGGCAAAGGGATTCTGCACGGCAAACTTCTGCCCCTCACCGGCACTGACAATGAAATATTTGTCGTTAAGCATATTGAGCACGGGGAAGAGGCTGTCACCTTTCACTTGAGCAAGGTTACCATGGCTGTCGTTGAACGCATTGATCACCGCGCCCATCTCGTTGGCAATATGACGGTCTATGAGGTCCTGGTAGCGGCCCAACTTAACTGCGCTGTAGCCACCGATACTCTTGTGGAAGTAGGATGTCTCGTTTTCGTTGAAGGTGTTTGTGGTGAAATTGAGCACGCGATAGTCTAAATCCTTGTCTTGCAGAATTTGCTCATCAGCAGCCGACTTCTGGAACACGCTATTGATATCCTCGGGCACCACAAACATCTCATCATTGAGATAGCGCTTGTTGACGCCATACATATCCACCAGACACAGCACCGCCATAACAGCCACGGCAACTACCGGTTTCATTTTCTTCTTTGCCAGCAGCCACACCAGCGCAGCACCCAATAGCACATAGATAAAACTACGCCAGGCGTCGGCAGTGAATATTGCTTTGCGCGCACCTATTATATCATTGAGGATATCCGGATACTGCGACATCTGGCTGTATTCGCTGGCAGAATAATAAGGCTCGTTAAGACTGGGGAACAAGGCATAAAGCAGCGCAGCGCCGCCCACCAAGGCGAAGCTCACCCATAGCTTCCACATATTTTTGCCCAGGGCATTCTCCTTTTCCTTGATGACCTTGGCCAATCCCATTATAGCAAGCAAGGGAATGGTGAACTCCGCAATCACAAGGATTGACGACACAGTTCGGAACTTATTGTACAGCGGCACGTTGTCAATACACCACTGGGTAAGGCCCATGAAATTGTGACCCCATGAAAGCAGCACCGACAATATTGTGGCGGCAAAAAGCGCCCATTTCATCGGGCCTTTTACCACAAACAAGCCAAGTATAAACAACAACATTATGATGGCTCCCACATAAACAGGACCCGCCGTACCTGGCTGGTCACCCCAGTACATGCTGACGCCGTTATAATACTGCGAATACTTTCCCTTTTCCATAGCTATATCGCTCTGCGACAGCGGCACCGAAGCACCACCCTTGGCATTGGGAATCAGAAGGGTCAGCGTCTCGTCTATGCCGTATGACCACTGAGTAATATACTCCGCAGTCAGTCCGGACTTAGCAGAGGAGCCCTCAGCAGCTAGTTCGCTACGTCCTCGCATGGTCTCCTTACTATACTGGTAGGTATGATAAAGGTTAGGCAGATTGGCAGCAATGGCAACCACCGCAGCCACCGCCATCGTGGCAGTCGCCTTCCAGAAACGTGGCATCCAATGCTGCTTGACGGCACTCGCCAGATAGGCCAGCCACATCAGCAACATCACTGGCAGGAAATAGTAGGTCATCTGCAGGTGATTGCTCAAAATCTGGAATGCCAGGAACAAGGCCAGCACCGCACCTCCCCACAAATACTTACCCTTGTAGCAGAGCACCATACCAGCTATGGTCGGCGGTATAAAGGCCAGAGTCAGCAATTTCCATATATGGCCGGCACCGATAATTATGAAGAAATAAGATGAGAAGGCCCATGCCACCGCGCCCAGCACAGAGAGCAACGGCTTATAGCCCATGGCACGCATAAGGATATAAAAGCCCACCAGCAGAATAAACACGTACATCACCACTGTAGGCAGCCCAAGCTCATATACACTGCGCAGGGTGTCCAGGGTCGTGCGTGAACTATACGATGGCGACATCTGATAAGTGGGCATACCGCTGAACAAGGCATTGGTCCAGCGAGTCTCCTCACCCGTACGCTCATGATACTGAGTCAGCTCCACACCGCTGCCAATGGCACCCGTATGGTCAGAACCCGACAACACCAGTCCTTCGCTGACAGGCGATAGAAAATAAATAAAACCGATGACAATGAACAGCACTACCGCAGCAGCGTCAGGCCATAACTTCTGTAAAATCTTTTGCATCTATGATAATGATTAACGGTTACTAATACCTATAATTCTCGGCCTTGAAGGGACCCTCCACCTCTACACCTATATAGGCCGCCTGCTCAGGAGTGAGCTTGCTCAGGTGGGCTCCTATGCGCTCCAAGTGGAGGCGGGCAACCTCCTCGTCCAATTTCTTTGGCAAAGTATATACGCCTACAGCATAGGAATTGCAGAAAAGCTCTATCTGCGCCAGGGTCTGATTGGTAAACGAGTTACTCATCACAAAGCTGGGATGGCCTGTGGCACAACCCAGATTGACCAGTCGACCGTCTGCCAGCAGAGTAATATGATGTCCGTCTGGGAAACGATAGCTGTCTACCTGTGGTTTGATTTTTGTGCATTTTATACCTTCCACTTGCTTCAGTTTCTCCACCTGGATTTCCGAATCGAAATGCCCTATATTGCATACTATTGCTTCATCGGGCATCTGCATCATGTGCTCAACGGTGATCACATCTATATTGCCAGTGGTGGTAACGAATATATTGCCGCGAGGTGCTGCCTCATCCATGGTGACTACCTCATAACCCTCCATGGCAGCCTGCAGTGCGCAGATAGGGTCTATCTCTGTCACCAGCACATGGGCACCATAGCTCTTGAGACTCTGTGCGCAGCCTTTGCCCACGTCACCATAGCCTGCCACGACTGCCACCTTGCCGGCTATCATCACGTCGGTAGCACGCTTAATACCGTCCACCAAGCTCTCACGGCAACCGTAGAGATTGTCAAACTTGCTCTTGGTGACGGAGTCATTGACGTTAATTGCGGGAAACAGCAATTCGCCACGCTGCTGCATCTGATAGAGGCGATGGACGCCGGTGGTGGTCTCCTCGCTCACGCCGCGGATGGAGGCTGCCGTCTCATGCCAGCGGCGGGGCTGCTCTTTTAGCACACGCTTCAACAGCAGCTTCAGCTCGCGCTCATCATCGCTCTCCGACGGAGTGTCCAGCACGGCAGGGTCATCCTCAGCCTTCACGCCAAGGTGAATCATCAGCGTGGCGTCACCACCGTCATCTACTATCATGTTGGGATAGGCACCATCAAAATTCATAGCTTGCAGCGTACACCACCAGTAGTCCTCCAGGCTCTCCCCCTTCCACGCAAAAACGGGCGTGCCGCCCTGAGCAATAGCTGCTGCTGCGTGATCTTGGGTAGAGTAGATGTTACACGAGCACCATCTGATTTCTGCACCAAGGGCTTTGAGGGTCTCTATCAGCATAGCCGTCTGAATGGTCATGTGTAATGAGCCCATTATGCGGGCACCCTTCAGGGGCTGCTGAGCGCCATACTTGCTGCGCAGTGCCATCAGGCCAGGCATCTCATGTTCCGCTATCCTTATCTCCTCCCTGCCAAAGTCGGCCAGACCTAAGTCTGCCACCTTGTAGGGTAACTTACTAAACAATTGCTCCATATATAAATTCTTTTATTAGGTGGCAAAATTAGCACATTTCACCGACAAAAAGGCCGCCAGCCGCATCAAAAATGCATTTTCCTCCCTATTATCATCAGAGTAATCAGAAATAACGTAACTCTACAACTGTCAAATCAGAGCAACAAACATTTACATATATATTATATAAAGTAAGTCCAGCCGACTCATTTGGTCGGCTGGGCTTTCATCTTGGCAAAGTACCCAGAGCCGGGATCGAACCGGCACGCCTTGCGGCATTGGTGTTTGAGACCAACGCGTCTACCAATTCCGCCATCTGGGCTCATTTTTGCGGTGCGAAGTTAGAACTTTATTTTTATTTGGCAAAATTTTTAGAAGTCTATTCGTTCTCTGCTGCTCTTTTGAAGATTGAAAACCTACTTTACCATCTGCAAGCACACGCGGTCTTGGAAGTCGCGGCCCTCCTGCGAGTTAAGGACTCCCTGATTGAAGATGCAGAAAGCAAGGTGGCTGCCTGAGGACGTGGTGGCATAGCCTGCCAAGGTGGAGACCTTGCTCAAGGTGCCGGTCTTTGCATGGATATTACCCTCGGCGGCGGTATCCTTCATGCGTTTCTTGAGGGTGCCGTCGTAACCTGCTATGGGCAGGGAGGGATAGAGCACATTGAGCAGGCGTGGAGTATTCCACGCGTGGCGTAGCACCCTTACCACCAGCTCGGGGGTGAGATAATTATAGAGTGATAGTCCGCTGCCGTCGGCCACGGTATAGTCATCGGGATTGAGGCTTAGCTGGCGTATAAAGGCATACTCCTGCTCGGCAGCCTTGCGGCCGCTGCGACCCAGCTGATAGAAGAGCGACTCGGCAAAGAGATTGTCTGACTCCTTCATCATACGGCCTATCATCTGGCTGATGGTGTGGGTGCGACAGCACAGTATCACCGTGTCGCACTCCAGCTCCGTATGGGTGAGGCGCCGATAGCTGGCGGGCCGTGCTATTGAGTCTGTGTCAAGGCTCTGCATGAAGCGGGTCATGAAGATATCCTTAGCATTGTAGAGCAGAGGTGTGAGGGTGGTAGCCTTGTCGTCCCAGCACCAACCATGTCCCCACTTAAGGGTGTCCTTAAAGGAGAGGTCTGCATACACGGTGCCGTCAATGCGGCGAATGTCGCGATCACGCAGAGCCTGGATGAAGGCCTTCATGTCATCAGGGCCGAATAGAGGGTCGAACCCTCCGCGCAGGTATAAGTCACCGTGAAGAACGTTATGCTGCTCCACGCTGTCGGGCAACAGGGTGTCATTCTCAATGGTTCCGCTGTAGCTGAGCGTGGTTTTAAAGGGGTGGTCGGCACCAAGCGTCTGCAGGGCCACAGTGGAAGTCAACACCTTCATCACCGAGGCGGGACGCATTAGCTGGCGACAACCCCTGTCATAGACAACGGTGTCGGCATCCAGGTCATAGACATAGACAGCCACCTGTGTACGCTGAAACATGGGGTGACCCAGCAGCGAGTCGATATTATGAACCAGGGCTGGTCCCCACTGGGCTGCTGCACCCATGCTGAGCATCAGCGCAAGAAGTGTCGCAAAGAGTATTTTTAGGACGTTATGTGTGGTCTTTTTATTCATAGTGGCAGCAAAAGTACAAATATTTTGGGGATAAAAGATAGTAATTAAGGATTTTTATGTATCTTTGCCAAATCTATAGTAAATAAGCGTTAACTTATCAACTTGTTAGCTTAAAATCCCAATGGTTCGCAAATTTGATTTTCTCGTTATAGGTAGCGGTGTGGCTGGCATGTCTTTTGCCCTGCAAGTAGCCGCAGCCAAGAAGGGCAAGGTGGCCCTGGTATGCAAGTCCACCATTGACGAGGCCAACACTGCCAAGGCTCAGGGCGGAGTGGCATCGGTCACCAACCTGGAGGTGGACAACTTTGAGAAACACATCCACGACACTATGGTGGCCGGCGACTACATCAGCGACCCCGAGGCCGTAAAGCAGGTGGTGGAGCAGGCCCCCGCCGGCATTGAGCGTCTGGTCAACTGGGGTGTAAACTTCGACCGCAAGGCTGACGGCAGCTTCGACCTCCATCGCGAGGGCGGCCATTCGGAGTTTCGCATCCTGCACCATGCCGACGACTCAGGCTTTGAGATTCAGCGCGGCCTGATTGAGGCTGTGCGCCGCCAGCCCAACATCAAGGTACTGGAGAATCACTTTGCCGTAGAGATAATCACCCAGCACCATCTGGGCGTGGAGGTCAACCGCCAGACACCCGACATCGAGTGCTACGGAGCCTACATCCTTGACCCAGACACAGGCAAGGTTGACACCTTCCTCTCCAAGGTGACCCTGCTAGCCACTGGAGGCATAGGCGCCATCTACACCTCCACCACCAATCCCAACATAGCCACCGGCGACGGCATAGCTATGGCCTACAGGGCCAAGGCCACGGTAAAGGACATGGAGTTTGTACAGTTTCACCCCACGGCCCTCTACCATCCTGGCGAGACTCACCCCGCCTACCTCATCACTGAGGCCATGCGCGGATACGGCGGCATACTGCGCCTACCCAACGGCGAGGAGTTTATGCAGAAATACGACAAGCGCCTCTCCCTCGCTCCACGCGACATAGTGGCCCGAGCCATCGACAAGGAGATGAAGATACACGGACTGGACCACGTCTGCCTCGACGTAACCCATAAGGACCCCGAGCAGACCAAGGCCCACTTCCCCAACATCTACGCCAAGTGCCTCTCCATAGGCATCGACATAACCAAACAGTACATACCCGTCTGCCCCTGCGCCCACTATCTGTGCGGCGGCATCAAGGTGGACCTCAACGCCCAAAGCAGCATCCATCGCCTCTATGCCGTAGGCGAGTGCTCATGCACCGGCCTTCACGGCGGCAACCGCCTGGCCAGCAACTCGCTCATCGAAGCTGTGGTCTATGCCGACACGGCTGCCAGGCACGCCCTGTCGGTCATCGACAACTACTCCTTCAATACCAAGGTGCCTGCATGGAACGACGAGGGCACCATGACCAACGAAGAGAAAGTACTCATCGCCCAGGACATGCGCGAGGTAGGCCAGATAATGTCCAACTATGTGGGCATCGTGCGCAGCGACCTGCGCCTCCACCGCGCCTGGACCCGTCTCGACATCATCTATGAGGAGACCGAGGAGCTCTTCAAACGCGTCAAGGCCACCCGCGACATCTGCGAACTGCGCAACGCCGTCAACGTGGGCTACCTCGTCACACGCCAAGCCATTGAGCGCAAGGAGAGCCGGGGCCTGCACTACACACTTGACTACCCCAAGCACGCATACGACTATAAAAATTGAAAACTGAAAAATCAAAATATTAATAAGCACTATGAAAAAATCACTAATCATCCTTGCAATCGCATTAATGGTCAGCGGACAGTGGTCAATGGTCAGCGGCCAGAGTGTAACCGTCTATGAGAAGGACACCCCCATGGCCTTTGATGTGAGTGCCGTTGACAGCATCATCTTCTCTACCGACAAGGCCAGCAACCCCATCTACTTCACTTCTGACGGACGCCGCATCGTTGATGGCCACTGGCTCAGCCTCGGCACCTCCATCACATGGTATAACAACAATGTCAGCTCCGCCTTCACCAAGGGCTACCAGACCCGCGTGATGGAGAAGCTCGCCTTCAAGCAGTTCACCAACAAGGGCGTCAACGCCGGAGTGCTTTCCTCCGCACTCTCGCAGGTCATCAAGGCCGACTATTACACCATTGAGCACGGAGTCAACGACTGGGGCCACTCCACACCCGTGGGCACCATCAATGACTATAAGAACAACACCGGCAACGGCACCTTCGCAGCCACATACCGTAAGCTCATCGACGCCATCTACAAGGTCAACCCCAAGGCCATGATTATCCTCTGCACACCGCGCAAGGCCTACGGCTTCGGCTCCTACCTACCCGCCCACTGGTATGACGAGTACAACGGCATCTATCTCCAGGACTATGCCGACCTCATCAAGGAGATAGCAGCCTACGAGAGCCTGCCCGTAGCCGACTGGTTCTATGAGTGCGGCGGACAGACCGTGATGCCCAAGCTCTCCATCGACGTAGCACTCCACCCCAACGACGACGGCCACCAGCTCATGGCCAACGTGCTCATCCAGGCTTTCGAGAAAGTGCTCATTCATTGATTAACAACAACCGTTAGGAATTAAAAATTAGGAGTTAAGCTTTCGACTGCCGTAGACATCGCGAGAAATTGCTCTTTCGAGCAATGTTCTCTCAGAGAACCGAAGCCGTGCTGTCGCGAAGCGGAGCACGAAAAGCAAAGACGAGAGCGAAGCGACAACTTTCGAACTTTACAACTTTCGAACTTTACAACCTTTAACAAACCAATGAAACGAACATATTTTTGGCTAATAATTCTCGGATGTTGCATACTCGCCCTCGGCCACAGTGCCACGGCCAGTGCCGGCGTAAAGAACGCCACCACCCTCTGCATTGAGAACAAGGACGGCAGCGTGCTGAAGTTCTACCTCAGCGAGCGCCCCAAGATTATCTTCAAGGGCAACTACACCATTGTGCAGACTGCAGAGACCAAGCTGCTGCAGTTCCGCAACCTCAGGAAAGCCTACTTCACCGACGAGGACGACCCAACCGGATTAGACGACAGCGAACAGAGAATAGAGAATAATACTCATTTCTCAATGGTCAATGGCCAATGGTCAATGAACAACTTCCCACCCCTCACCACAGTGCTCGTCTATACCCCAGGCGGCACCCTGGTCAGTAAGGCCCAGACCAACACCCAGGGTTCTGCCACCATCTCACTCGACAACCTACCCACAGGAGTGTATATCGTCAAGGCCGGCAAGATGAAATTCAAAATCGCAAGATAAATACCGCAGAAAACCGTCAACCCACAGGGGCTTGCAGCGCACACCGCTCGCAAGCCCCTGTTTTTGTCGCTCGCCAAGCCCACCCAATAAGCAGCCACGAAAAGACGCATTACACGCACGATATATATAAATAAGGTAGGAAAAACTAATATTGGTGTCCGGGGAAAAATCTATAAACCTCATAGAAGCCTTTATACATGTGACCTTCCGAATATTATAGTATATTAGAGCTTACTTTCTTGCAATTAAAAAAGCATACGTTGTTATCATACGCCCCCGGCCCTATGGGCCACCCCCTCTATCTTAGAGGGGGCTCTCCCTCTAAGATAGAGGGAGTACCCCGAAGGGGGGAGGGCGTATGATACTAACTTTCCCCGGACACCAATAAAAAACTAACGTGAACTTAAGAGATGCTTGTTTGGGGATAAAAACTGTGGCTTTTTATTTTTTTTAGTATATAAGTATGGAGAATATTGCATCTATTTATTAATTTTACACACAGATTTTTATTATGAAGAATATCTCGCTATGAAAAGAATGCATTTTCTTCTCGGCCTTTACCTCGCTCTCTGCACAGGGAGTGCACTTCCTGCCTTTGCTGACGGCGAAGAACGTAACCATGAAGCCGGCACCAAGTGGGTGGACCCCGTGGAGTTCTATGAACTGCAGGACGTGGAGCGTACTGATTTCCAGCGCGACTACGACCAGGGCGACATCGACTTCAACAAGGAAATCGCCAAGAAGGGCATCAAGGTCTATGGCCTCAGGCTCAAACCTTTCTGTGCTGCTGACTACGTGGAAAAGTTTGCCCATATCACAGAAATAGACGATCTTGACCCCACTTTCAAATTTGATTATCAAGACCTGTATGGCGTACGCGGTGTTCCCATCCACGAAGCTTCTTTCTGCATTTATACCGATGAAGGCGCAAGCCGCACATACAACTTTTCCTACAAATGGACGATGCATCACAAGCAGAATGTCATTTGCGAAGAATGGAATAACAACAGCAGTTCCTCATCAATCAACATAAGCAACCTACGCCTCGTTCCCACAGGAAAAGGTATAGGTCTTTCCTATTCTTTAAATGCCACTAATGCCACACATACCGATGCTGTATGGAACTGCCACACTAGTGACGGGAAAACTGAATCCGACTCGTATGATAATGACCATAAATTCAGGAAAGGGGACGGTGCAAACTCCAAGGTCGGCCACTTCATTTATTTCCACGGGGCGCGAGACCTGATATTAATGGTCGGTGCAGACGCGATGTCGCTTTCCGGGTTCATGAAAGAGAGTGAATTTCCATACCTGCAACGCCCGTGGCCTCGCGTGTACTTTTTTGTAGAAGAAATCTTGGTTGAGGACGATGGCGGCCCCATTCTCTCTGAGGAGGACCGCCAGGAGCTGGTGCAGTATCTTGAAGGCCTCACCACATGGCTCTCAGGCGAGGGCGACCCCCTGGGACTGGGCGAGCACACCGATGCCACCACCTCCGCAGTGATAGGCGCCATCGGCACGGTGGCATCCATACTGCTCGGCAACGGCCTTGCCGGCATGCTGGGCGGCGGAGCAGGCAGCCTGGTGGACTGCCGGGCTCCGACGCACCCGACCTGACCAAGATGGAAGGACTGAAAGGGCGCAAGCCAGAAGACGAAGACGATAACGATAACGAGCCCCCACCACCACCCGAAGAGAAGCTTGACTTCCTCGACAGATACACCAGGGTGGACTCCGACGGCGACTTCTGGGTGCGCGACCCCGTGACCGGCAAGGAGACTCTCTACACCAACAACGGCGACGGCACCTACCGCAACTTCAACACCGACCAGGACTGGAAACCCGAAGAAATCAACGAGCACCTGCGCTACCGCGACGAGAACTCCGGCCCGCTGAAGCAGGATGCCGAGACGGCTGCACGCAATGCCGCCGAGCAGCACGCCCAGTGGGAGAAGGAGTCGAAGGAACTCTCGCAAGAAGGCAAGGACTACCTGAAATGGAAACATGAGCAGGAGGCCGCCGAGAAGAAGCAGGCAGAGATTGAGAGGCTGGCA
>CADAJV010000055.1 GCA_902788275.1 uncultured Bacteroidales bacterium
CTTGCATCAAGTCTGCCATGGCGAGAAAAGGTGGTTGCGAAGAAACCAACCTTTTCGCTAAGCCAAATGAGCAGAATGATGCTTGCATCAAGTCTGCCAAGGCGAGAATGCCGAAGGCATCGCGAACCGAAGCAGCACTGTCGCCCAAGGGCGGGGTGCGGACAGCGGAGGTGAGAGCGAAGCGGCAAAAGGTGGTTGCGAAGAAACCAACCCTTTAACCGAAACAATGCAGGAATGTATGCAAAAAACATTTTAATTTTTTATAGGCAATGACACAGATGTTGGCACAGAGAGAGCATGACTATTTCGCAGAGACTGTAATCTGTGCCAACTGCTATATTGTTGCCTTAATTATTTCGTTTTCTTCTCCTCTTTGTGGGGATAGGGGGCCTAGTTCTCGTTTTTTTTGCCCATTTTCTTCTTCGGTTTGTGATAATTATATAATTTTGTACGCAAAAATTTGTAAAGTTTACAATCATGACACGTGAGGAGAAAGCAAGACTTAACAGTTTTGTTGCAAAAAATGTCAACATGCTCCTTGAGGAGAAAGGCATGACGCAGCGTGAGCTGGCCGAAAAGGTCGGCAAGAGTGAGGCTGAGGTAAGTCGTTGGCTTACTGGTCGCAACGGGTTCAGTAAGACGGCCATAGCGCGGCTGAGCGTGGCCTTGGGGCACGATATTACCACTCGCCCGGTAGGCCTTGGCACTGGCGGCAATACTGACAATATTGTCAAGCATGGCAACCGCAAGGTGGCCCTGATAACCGGTGTCACGGGACAGGACGGCTCCTACCTCTCTGAGTTTCTGCTGGAGAAAGGCTACGAGGTACACGGCATCATACGCCGCTCCTCGGTAGATTTCCGTGAGCGCATAGCCCATCTGGAGGGAAGGCCCAACTTTCATCTGCACTATGCCGATATGAGCGACTCCATGTCGATTGTCAAGGTAATAGACACGGTACGCCCCGACGAGGTTTACAACCTTGCAGCGCAGAGTCATGTGCAGGTGAGCTTTGACTCGCCCGAGTTTACGGCTGATGTAGATGCCGTGGGTGTGCTGAGGGTGCTGGAGGCCGTGAGGGCCTGCCATCTGGAGCAGACGTGCCGCATTTATCAGGCCAGCACCTCAGAACTTTATGGCAAGGTGGAGCAGGTGCCGCAGAACGAGAACACACCTTTCCACCCCTATAGCCCCTATGCTGTTGCTAAACTATACGGATTCTGGATTGTCAAGGAATATCGCGAGGCATATAATATGTTCTGTTGCTCGGGCATACTCTTCAATCACGAGAGCGAGCGCCGTGGCGAGACATTTGTTACACGCAAGATAACGCTGGCGGCTGCCCGCATAGCCCAGGGACATCAGGACTGCCTGTGGTTGGGCAACCTCAGTTCGTTGCGTGACTGGGGCTACGCCAAGGACTACGTGGAGTGTATGTGGCTAATCCTGCAGCAGGACAAGCCTGAGGACTTTGTCATTGCCACCGGCGTGCAGCACAGCGTCAGGGAGTTCTGCTATGAGGCCTTTAAATGCGCTGGCATCACGCTGGAGTTTAGCGGCGAGGGCCTGGAGGAGAAGGGCATTTGCGTGGCTGGTCCCAAGAACCTGGTGGGTAAGACACTGGTGGCCGTCAGCGAGGACTTCTACCGCCCGACCGACGTTGTCAACCTGTGGGGCGATCCCACAAAGGCCAAGGCCAAGCTGAAATGGAACCCCAACAAGACCAGCTTTGAGCAGCTCGTGGAGCTGATGGTGAAACACGATATGGCCAAGGTGGCCGGCGAAGGCGCTGCCATGAAGGTACGCACCAACCTTGCTGAATACCTCGAAAAAGGAATAGTGAGATAAGAAAACAAACTCATGGAGAAGAAATCAAAGATTTACGTGGCCGGTCACCGCGGAATGGTGGGCTCGGCCATTGTGCGCGAACTGAAGCGCCAAGGATATAATAATATTGTCGCGCGTACGCATAGGGAGCTGGACCTTACACGCCAGCAGGAGGTGGAGGCCTTCTTTGAGGCTGAGAAACCTGAGTATGTCTTCTTGGCGGCAGCCAAGGTAGGTGGCATAGTGGCCAACCAAAGTGCGCTTGCCGACTTTATGTACGACAATATGGTGCTGGAGATGAACGTCATCCATGCTGCATGGAAGAACGGCTGCAAGAAACTGGAGTTTCTCGGCTCGTCGTGCATCTACCCCAGAATGGCACCGCAGCCTATGCCGGAGTCGTGCCTGCTCACTGGTGCACTGGAGAAGACCAACGAGGCTTATGCTCTGGCCAAGATAAGCGGCCTTAAGTACTGCGAGTTCCTCAACAGACAGTACGGCACCGACTACATCAGCGTGATGCCCACTAACCTCTATGGCCCCAACGACAACTACCACCCCGAGCACAGCCATGTGCTGCCCGCTCTTATCCGTCGCTTCCATGAGGCCAAGGAGGCTGGGCTCACCACCGTCACATGCTGGGGCGACGGCTCGCCGCTGAGAGAGTTTCTCTATGTTGACGACCTGGCCAACCTCTGCGTATTCCTGATGAACAATTATAGCGGCAACGAAACCGTCAATGCTGGCACGGGCAAGGAGCTGACCATCAAGGCACTGACCAATTTGGTGGCCAAGGTGGTAGGCTATGAGGGAGCCATCGAGTGGGACACCACCCGCCCCAACGGCACACCACGTAAGCTGCTTGACGTGAGCAAGGCCACAGCCCTCGGCTGGACCTACAAGACAGAACTGGAGGACGGCATACGTCTGGCATATGAAGATTTCCTTACTAATCCTATGCGTGCAGAGCGATGAAACTGACAACTGCAAGGGACGGCCACTCTTACCTGGTGCCATTCCTGCTCGTAACGAGCCTGTTCTTTATGTGGGGCTTTGCTCACGCCATATTGGAGGTGCTCAATCCGCACCTTAAGAATTTGCTGGGCCTAAACCACACCAACGCTGCTTGGGTGCAGGTGGCCACCTATGCAGCCTATTTCCTCATGGCGATTCCAGCCGGTAAGATTATTCAGCGCTGGGGCTACAGGAGCGGCGTGCTGACAGGTCTGGTGCTCTATGGCACGGGGGCGCTGCTGTTCCTGCCCATCTGTCTGCTCGGCGCCAATGCCGACAACCCTGCCATACTATATCCGGCTTTCATAGCGCTGCTGTTTATTATTGGCTGCGGCCTGACATGTCTTGAGACCTCCGCCAATCCCTACGTTACCGTGCTGGGCCCCAAGTCATCGGCCGAACAGCGCATCAACCTTGCCCAGTCGCTCAACGGCCTGGGCTGGATATGCGGTCCGCTGGTGGGTGGACTCTTTTTCTTTGGCGATGAGGCCGAGGGTCAGATGCCTAGCATTGCCAGCGTGGCTACCCCCTACGTCATCGTCGGTGTCTTTGTGCTGCTGGCAGCCCTGGGTTTCAAGTATAGCAAGCTGCCGGAGGTAGAAGAAGAAGGAAAAGAGTTCGAAAGTATGGAAGGTGCTGGACCTGACGAAACCTTCAGCCTTCAACCTCCAACATCAACCCTCTTTCGCTCCCGCATTTTTGTCTTTGGCGTAATATCTCTGTTCTTATATGTAGCAGCACAGACAGGCGTAAACAGCAATTTCGTTGCCTACATGGGTGACAATGCCGACATGACGCGTGCCGAGGCAAGCCTCTGGCTCAGCTTTGGCGGTATGGGTCTGTTCTTTGTGGGCAGGTTGGTAGGCAGCTGGCTGATGGGCTTTGTCAGAGCCGACAGGCTGCTGCTGCTCTATGCCTTGGGTGCCACGGTGGGCAGTCTGGTCATCGTTTTCTTTGGCGGCAGGCTGTCGATAGGCGCATTCTTTCTGGTCTATTTATGCGAGAGCATAATGTTCCCTACCATTTTCTCGCTGGCACTGCGCGGTGCTGAAGGCAACACCAAGCGTGCCTCGTCCTATCTGATCATGACTATTGTCGGTGGTGCCGTGGCACCGCCTTTGATGGGCTGCATAGCCGATACTAGCAGCATCGCTATGGCTTTTCTTGTACCAATGGTATGCTATGTCTTTATTGGAGTATATGCACGTATGTTTAGCAAAAAACAATTATAACAAATGAAAAAGATATTCTTATTTGTGTCAGTGATGCTGGCAGCGTCATGTACAGTCAAGGCACAGGAGTTGAAACTTACGTCGGATAATGTCAGTAAAATTGTCAAGGCCATGACTCTTGAGGAGAAGGTGGCCGTCATCGTAGGCAAAGGCTCAGGGGCCTTCGACGGTCGTGGACGCAGCTACGACTATGTGGCCGGCAGTGCCGGAGCCACCAACCCCATCGACCGCCTTGGCATCCCTCCTATAGTCTATGCCGACGGCCCCAGCGGTCTGAGGATAGATAATAAGCAGTGCACCCGTTTTCCCAACGGACTGCTGAACGCCGCTTCATGGAACAGCGATATGCTTGAGCGCATGGGCGAGGCCTATGGCAACGAGGCCAAAGCTCGCGGCGTGGATGTAGTGCTGGGTCCGGGTATGAACATTCAGCGCAACCCTTTGTGCGGCCGCAACTTCGAGTATTTCTCTGAAGACCCCCTGCTCTCCGGCCTTACGTCGGCAGCCCTGGTGCGTGGCATACAGAAGGCTGGGGTGGGGGCGTGCCCCAAGCATTTCGCTGCCAACAATCAAGAACTCAACCGACTGAGCAACGACAGCCGAGTCAGCAAGCGAGCCCTCCGTGAGATATACCTACGCAACTTTGAATATATGGTGCGCAACAGCCAGCCGTGGTTCATCATGTCGTCATATAATTTTCTCAACGGCGTTACCACCTCAGAGAACCGCGACCTGCTCACCACTATCCTGCGCGATGAGTGGGGCTATAAGGGTGCCGTGGTCAGCGATTGGGGTGGCGGCTATAGCGGCTCCAAGATGGTATGGGCTGGCAACGACAATATCCAGCATGGCAGCAAGGCGCGCTACAACGACATCATCGACAGGGTCAAGGACGGCACGCTGAGCATAGACGACGTTGATGCCTGCGTGAGCCGAATGCTTACCATGGCAGCCAAGGCCATACGATATGATGGCGGCACCTTCAGTGACAATCCGCCGCTTGATGACAATGCTGCCGTTGTCAGAGAGGTAGCTCCCGAGGGTTTCGTATTGCTCAAAAATGAGGACGGCACTCTGCCTCTGAAACAGGGCAGCACCCTGGCACTGCTAGGCACCACCAGCTACGATTTCATCCATGGAGGCACAGGCTCCGGCTTCATCCATAATCCTTACCGCAGCGTATGTATGCCTGAGGGCCTGAGCGACGTCGGTTTCACTCTTGACAAGGAGCTCCATGATTTCTATACTGACTATATGAAGGGCGAGCGCAAGCGTTGTGAGGATATCAATAAGAACGTGCCCTGGTGCTGCGAGAGAGAACGAGCTATGGAGGCTGTGCCTCGCGACCTGATAGCCAAGGCTGCCAAGGCCGACAAGGCTGCCGTCATCACCTTCGGCCGCGTCTTTGGCGAGGGCATGGATCGCGACTACTACCATTCCTATCTGCTCAGCGACGGCGAGATGGCTCTGCTCCGCACCGTGGCTGACGCCTTCCATAAGGAGGGCAAGCCCCTGGTAGTGGTACTCAATGTGGGTGGCATCGTTGACGTAGCCTCATGGCGTGATTTGGCTGATGCTATTCTTATCTGCTGGCAGCCCGGCGAGGAGGGGGGCCACAGCGTGGGCGATGTGCTGGTAGGCAATCAGTGCCCCTCCGGCCGACTGCCCGTCACTATGCCCATGAAGTATGAGGACGATCCCACCTTTGCTAATTTTCCAAGAATCAAGGCCGACAAATACGAGAACTACTCCTTCTATCGCTATGTGGGAGTCAAGCCGCAGTACCTGGTGCCCAATGTTGACTTCACGAACTATGAGGAGGGCATCTACGTAGGCTATCGCCACTACCTTACCAAGGGCGTCAAGGTGGCCTATCCATTCGGCTACGGACTGAGCTACACCACGTTTGATTATAAGGACCTTAAGGTCAAGGATAAAAGCGATAGGCTGGAGGTGAGCCTCACGGTAACCAATAGCGGCAAGCGTCCCGGCAAGGAAGTGGTGCAGATTTATTGCCATGCTCCCGAAGGAGACCTCGACAAGCCTACCAGGGAGCTCAAAGGCTATGCTAAGACACAGTTGCTCAAGCCCGGCAAGCAGGAGAAACTGACCATAACCATTGAGAAGACCACCCTGGCCTCCTATGATGAGAAAGCCTCGGCATGGGTGGCACCCAAGGGTACCTATACCATCATTGCGGCTAAGGATGCAAATACTCCGGTGCTCACTGCCGATTACTCCCTCGGCAAGGCCGTCAAGGTCAAAGTCCATGACGTAATGGGCGTAGAGCCGCTGTATATACAATAACCGTTAACCAATAACCGTTAACCAATAACCGAGATCCCTCTAACTCCCCTAAGGGGAGGACCCTGGCGTTAGGGGAAATCCTCCCCCTTTAGGGGGATAAGAGGGGATCTCCCTTTTCCTCGCGCAGGCCCACCTTAGGGTCCACCAATTCCCACTGTGCCGCGAGGTTCGGCCTCGCGGGCCCACCTCCGGACTTGGCTAAACCTCAATTCTCAATTCCTCCGTCCTTCTATGAACCCAATATTAATCGTTCTTCCCATCCTCACGCTGCTGATGTTTGACCTCGGCCTTACGTTACAGATACGCGACTTCGGCCTTGTGTTGCGTCAGCCGCGTGCCGTGGGCGTAGCCCTTTTCGGGCAGATAGTGCTCCTGCCTCTGCTGGCCTTCGTGCTGGCGTGGGCGTTCAGCCTGCCGCCTCTGATGTTTGTCGGCGTGGTGCTGATAGCCTGCTGCCCGGGCGGTAGTAGCAGCAATGTCTTCTCCATGCTCGCCAAGGGCGATGTGGCTTTGTCCGTCATCCTTACCGCGCTGAGCAGTATCATCACCCTGTTCACCGTTCCCCTCATCATGCAGTGGACCGTTGGATATAGTGGGTCCGATTCTCTCGGTGGAGATTCATGTTCCCTGCCCGTGGGCAATCTGCTGGTGCAGAATCTGTTGCTGATGTTCCTGCCTATCGTTATAGGTATCGGCGTCAGGCATTGGTGGCCAGTGGCTGCCTCTAAGATTGAGCGCATACTCTCCAGGCTTGCCTTTCCTGCACTGATACTGCTGGCCGGCATCTTCTTTATTCAGCACAGCCGCACCATAGCCGACAATATCGGCGTAGTGGGAGTCTGCGTGACGGCACTGCTGCTCTGCGCCACGGCCGGTGCAGCCCTCTTGTCGCGCCTTTTCAGCTTGGCCGGTCGTCAGCGTCGCACCGTGGTCATTGAGGTTGGCATGCAGAATGCAGCCCAGGCCATTGCCGTGGCCTCCAGCCCTTTCATCTTCAATAACGATGCCATCGCTGTTCCCGCCATCATTTACGCCCTTATGATGAACGTGGTACTGCTCATCTATGTCGCCGTGCTGCGCTGGAGGAGACCTAAGTAACTTTTTGCCTTTCTTTGTTAACCACAAACATAGGGCTTTACTGGTGCCCCCTTTCAATTCTTCAGTCCCCACGGGGTACACAAAAACCCTTGGTCTGCATAAAAAATTGCGAAAGCTAATAAATTTTGCGAGAAGCATACTATTTTTATTGTGAGCAGACTAAGAGAATTTTCTGCATGGCTTGTCAGTTTTAATCTAAGCTAATTCTCAGGATGTTGTAAATCACAAGTTATATTTGCATTTTTTTTGCTGTTTAAGGAATAATTGCTATTTTTGCAAGCAAAAGGACAATGCTTATACCGCAAGAATACTCTGTGAAGTTGTGGCAACCATGATACCTATGCACATTGAAGCTCGATACAAGAGTTATAAGCAAAAAGTAGTATCTACGTTAAACAAACAGACGAGCCGGTATATCCTCGACTCCACAAAAGAATTCCGAGAATGGTTGACAGACAAGTTTTAAGCCTGCAGCAGGTATTAGATATAGTTTTGTGTGACGGCCTGACTGCCCCCCCCCCCACGATGTGCTGGAAATCAGCAAATTAGCACAGTTTGTTCCACTGATAGAGCATTTTTGCTCCTCTTGCCTTCCGCTTGGCGGACAGCGAGGGGAGGTATCGTTATGTGTGCATGTCAGCGCGCGCGTAATAATGTATAGAAAAACTTGTTGGATACTATGGCTATAATATGTTTAAATTCAAGAGACTCGCTTGTTCTTATCAATATTGATAAGGTGGTGTATATGCAGGCAAATGGCAATTATACAAATATTGTTTATATAGAAGGGCTTAAGAACATGGTTTCCGTTGGGTTGTCGAAGATGGAGGAACTTATCCGACAGTCTTACAGGCATGGAGAGACAACTCCCTTTTTGCGCATGGGACGAAGTCTTATAATAAACCAGACTTTTCTTTTTCAGATAAATATTCTTAAGCAGAAACTGATCCTCTCTGATTTTGGGAGTCATCATTATTCTCTCCCTGTACCACGTCAACTGCTAAAGGAATACAAGGAGGTTGTCCATGCAAGAACAGGTTTAAAGATAAAAGAACAATAGCGTTATGGTGGAAGAAATTATTATTGGAAGAAACGGCAATCAGCCCTTTCAGATTACGGCAGAAGGTGTAAGTGGCCATCATGCTTCTCTGACAAGAAGACATGACGGTGTCCTTGTCCTAAAAGATTTAGATTCTAAGAATGGCACATTTGTCAGAAACCAGCAGTTTCTGTTTGAGCGCATAGAAGAAAAGGTTGTTGACAAAGATTCTGTCATCAGGTTAGGCGATGAGACCATAAACGGAATAACATTCAGCGTTTCTCGATTGTTTACGCAAGATGTTAATGATTACACATACGAGTTTGGTCGCATAAAAAGAAAGTGGAAGAGCTATGTGCAGGAAAAGAAAGACTTTAACCGCAGGTGGAGTATGTATATGTATATACCTTCCGTCTTATCTGCTGTATGCTTGATAATGTCCTTCTTGCCAATATTCAAGCAGTTTGCCAATGAGACGCAGATGTTCATTATGCGTGTGCCCATGGTCGTATCAATGTTGGTTACCCCAATTATTCACAATATGAGAAGGAGCAGGGAGAAAGTTTTGTCTGAAAAATCTGCAAACTTGTTTATATGTCCTCGCCCTGGCTGTGGACGCTTGTTATCAGAGTCTGAGATTCGTAAGACTCAGTGCATGGCATGTAAAGCTCATGGATAATACTAATTTTAATATATAAAAAAAATGAAACGTGTATTCTTATTTTCGGTAATTATTTCTTTGTCGTTGTCTGTCTATGCTCAGAATACTTATGTGTTGGTGACAGGTGTATCGCGTTACGCAGAACAGGCCAATAATCTGCGCCAGACCACCAAAGATGCTACATCCTTTAAGGCTGTTATGGATAAACAGACTCCAAATGTGTCTATTCTTACTAGTAAGTATGCAAATCACGATAATGTACTGGCGAAATTAAGTTCTATCTGCAAACAAGCAAAGAAAAATGACAGAGTTGTTTTTTATTTTAGCGGACATGGTTTCCCCGGAGGAATAATGGCATACGATAACCCTATTTATTATAATGAGTTGACAAGGATTCTGGCATCTTCTGCTGCGAGAGATAAAGTCGTGTATGTTGATGCTTGCCATGCAGGTAGTGTGGTAAAAAACAACGGTGGCAGCTACGAAGTAGTAAGGGCTGCAGCCAGTCAAGACAATATGATATTCTTTATGGCGTGCCGTGGCGACGAATATTCCGTAGAAGGCAACTGGGTAGGTGCGGGCTATTTCACACAGTCTCTTTTAAAGGGACTGCGTGGTAAGGCAGATCGCAACGGAGACAGAGCCATTAGCGTGATAGAGTTGTTTAAATATGTATATAATGATGTTTATAATCGCACCAGAAAGATGTCTATCCGTCAGCATCCTCAGCTCATCGCGCCAAAGAATTGTCGTGAAAATATCCTTGCTCGCTGGTAGCTGTGGTTTCATCCTGCAAGATTATATGTTCGTCAATAAATCCCACAACTTCAACCCGAATGTATTAAAAAACTTGCAGAAGGCTGCTTTCAGTCACTATCTTTGCAATGTCAAAACTGAATAATAACCTTTAAAACCATTAAATTATGAACACACAGAAATTTGACAACAACGAGACTGAGAAGAAGGTGAATAACACTGGTGCAAAAATCGGAGCCGCCGTGGCTGGTGCTGCTGTTGCTGGCGCAGCTGCTGGTGCAGTTGGTGCGGGAATTGTTGAGTCTGCAGAGGAGACTGTTGATAGCCCTTCAACACATGCCGAGGCTAGCAGCGTAAATGAGCCAGAGACACAGACACAGGAACAGAGTTCCAGTGAAGAACAACCCACTCCATCTCCCACAGAGGCCAATACTACTCCTGAGCCCAGTCCGATTCCAGGTGTAGAGCCGCTTTCCGAACCGGCTCCAATAGTTCCTGAGCCTGAACCTGAACCCGTTCCTGAGCCTGAGCCCGAACCCGAACCTGAGCCCGAGCCCGAACCCGAACCTGAGCCCGAACCAAGTGATTTGATAGGTATCATTGCTCCTGTTGAGCAGATTGACCCAGATGATATCAACATGGCTAACGTCGTTAATGTGGACGATTTAGGCACTGTTTATACAATGAACGGAGAGATGCTTGCTGCTGGAGTACACGATGAAAGTGGTAACGAAATGCTTATGGTTGACCTTGATGGAGATCAGGTTTTTGATGTCCTTGCTACCAACGAGGGGCAAATTATTCAGCCTGTTGACGATAAGATTAACGTAAGTGATGCTGAGCATATGATGACCGCTGATGATCCAGGTTATCTTGCGTCCAATGATTTTGACGACAATATGGATAGTGCTTCTGAGATTCAGAATGACATAATTGATGCATAACATTATGGACAACAATAACCCGTTTGCTGTCATATCATGCAAGCATTGCTCGGCTCCTGTTCGTTATAGGGTTCCGGGCGCCCAGGGAGTGTTTCGTCTTACTTGTCCCAAGTGTGGCGGAACTACAGATATCAGGATTATCCCAAAGGAATTACGCATGCAGAATGCAGCAAGTTCTGATGCGAACCTACAAGATAGTACGCATACTGGCGAAGGTCCGAGACAGGAAATTGTTTCCTGTCCGGACTGCCATACCAAGATGAGATTTGAAATAAAATCAGATGGCGAGACCTCTATGAACTGTCCTTGTTGCAATGCTTCTGTTATTGCTAAGATAAGCGATGGAAAAGTTGTGTCAGTGTCAAAGAAGCAGACGAAGGTCGTCGTTCAGGATCCTAATGACTCCAAAGGTAAACTTACTGTTGTACGTTACAAGGGAATTTTTGGAAGCCTTGCAAATAAGACTTTTCCTTTGCATCTGGGACAGAATACGGTGGGGCGTTATGACGAGGACCTCCATTCTGATATTGAGATAAAGGGTGATGCCACGATGAGCAGGCGTTCAGTTGTTATTGATGTTATTCGTAGAGAGACAGGATATCTGTTCAAGCTGAAGGTGCTCAAGGCGGCAAATCCTGTCATGCATAATAGCAAGCCTTTGGTGGAGGGTGAGACTGTTTACCTTAATTATGGCGACTCTCTGAAGTTAGGCAAGACAACCTTTGTGTTCGGCAAAGTGTAATAGTAAATATGTTGTATTATGAAAGTAATATTGAACCAACCATATTCTTTCTGTCAGTATGGGAAGCGCGACAATCAGGAAGACTGTCGCTTTCCTGATACTGATGTTCCCACGGGTAATGCGCCTTTCTTCCTTGTTTGTGATGGCGTTGGTGGCAGTGAGAAGGGAGAGGTCGCCAGTCATACTGTTTGTGAAGCCTTCGGACAAGCCCTTGCTAATACAGACTGGAGTCAGGACTTCACTAATGAGGATTTCCTCACGGCATTAGATTATGCCTATAAATCATTGGCTAATGTTGCCGACAGCAGTAACAGCGGCATGGCCACAACACTCACTTTTGCCGCTTTCCACGGTGGCGGGTGTACCGTGGCTCATATAGGAGATAGTCGTATATACCATATCCGCCCTGACGAGGGAGTGCTATACCGTAGCGAAGACCATTCGCTGGTTAACGCGATGGTTCATTCTGGCAACCTGACCCCCGAGGAGGCTGTCAATCATCCTGACAGCAATATAATCACTCGCTATGTCAGTGTAGTCAGGAGGGGACAAGAACGCAGCCGTGCAACAATAATGCGGCTGACGGATTTGCTTCCGGGCGACTATGTCTTTCTGTGTAGCGATGGTGTGTTGCATAATGTTGATGACGATAGGCTGACGGAGATACTTTCTTCTTGTGTTCCCGACATTAACAAGATAAGGGAGATTGCTTCGTTGTCTGCCGACAGTGTTGATAATAATACTGCTTATCTTATTCCTGTCAAGGATGTTCAGAAGGAAGGTGATGACAATGATGACGCACAGGAACCATCCCAACCAGAGTCATCAGACACTCAGCCCCTGCGCAACCGACAGGAGCAGGCACGCGACATGTTGTCAGAGAATAATGAGTCAATTTCAGACAAGATAGGTAAATTCTTTAAGAAAATATTTTGATAAACAATAAATCATGGCAAGTGATAGCAATCAACTTCATGCAGAAGACAAAAAACAGTTATTAGAGAATGCTCTGCCTCTGCGCGGCACGGTATTGTCTGGTTATGTCCTTGATTCCAAAGGTCGCACCACATCTCACCGTACAAAAGAATATCGCATAAAGTCTGTACTAGGTGCTGGCGGTTTCGGCATCACCTATAAGGTTTCGGCTAAGATAACTGCGGGTAATATTGAGATAGAGACGGATTTTGCTATAAAGGAACATTTCATGAAGGGCTGCTATCGTGGCAGTAATGGCATGCAGATGCTATATGCTCCAACCATGAGAAGCGAGATAGAGCAAAGCCGTGAAGACTTTATTACCGAAGCCCACAGGCTCAACAGATTGTCCATACATTCCCCCAATATTGTTAAGGTAAATGAGGTCTTCACTGCTAATGATACGGTTTATTATGTCATGGAGTATCTTAATGGCGGCGACATGATAAAATATCTCAGAGACAATGGCGGCCCGTTAAGCGAGGGCAAGGCTTTGTCGTTGTTGTTGCCCATTGCCAAGGCTGTCGAGTTGTTACACAGGGAGCATTTGCTGCATTTGGATATCAAGCCTGACAATATTGTACTGAAGAAAGACCCCTCTGGCAGTATGGATGTGCCAGTCTTGATAGATTTTGGCATAGCTAAGCATTTCAACAGTAGTGGCAGACCTACATCGCGAGTAGTGGCAAAGGGTGCATCCGACGGCTATGCTCCGATGGAGCAGTATGCAGGCATCGACCATTTTGCTCCGGAGATAGATGTATATGCTCTTGGAGCCACTTTATATTATTTGCTTACAGGCAAGAATCCGCCCAAAGCGTTTGACATTTCATCAACATCCCAGTTGCGTGCCTCATTGCCGCAGGAATTGAGCGAGAGGGTTGCCGATACCATTGCAGCCGCCATGCAGCCCAACCGCTACGACCGCACTCCCACAGTGCAGGCTTTCCTGTCGTCAATAGAGAAGAGTTATACGCTGCCGATAGGTTATGTGTTGTCAGCACATGGACACTCCTTCCGAGTGGTTGAGATACTTACCGAAAATCTTTATTCTATTACCTATAAGGCTATTGAGGTTCACTCCCTGACGGGTAAGGGAAGGGAGGCTTATAGTGGAGTGCAGACGGTAGTGCCGGAGCACTATGTGATAATGGAGGCTTTCGATAAGAGTCGTCATCAGCGAATGGATGACGGCAGAGTGTCACTACGTGGTGGCAGTCGTCCTGATTTCAGCGATTTTACAGAAGACATCGTCAATAAATCAAAGAATCCTCTTCATCAGGTAATGGAGTTTTATGGAGACGAGTATGGATTGTCGTGGCAATTTGTTAAAGCCAACAACACCTTATATTATATATATAATGTAGTGCCCAAACCCTCTATTCTTGCGAGGCTAAAAGAATCTGTACCTGCTTTTTTCCGTCTTCATGGCAAGAAAATTATAGTGGCTGCTGTGGCTGCTGTTGTGGTATATGGCGGCATCCGACTGTTCAGACCGTCGCATCTCACTAAGGAGGCTATGCTGACTAAAGCCATAAACAACAATGATGAGGGTGCGTTGCTCTCGTTGATAAACGACAGTGGCTATAGCGCAGCTATTGCTCCTTTGGCAAAGTTGTACAGCAGTCAGGGTGACAATGCAAAGGCTTTAGATCTATTGTCGCAGGCAGACAGCACATCGAATGCCAGTGCGCGCGAACTCCAAAAGACTATTGTGGGTGACTCCATTCGCAAGATTAATGCAGAGATAGAAAATGTCGTAGGTAGTTTGCCTGACGTGATTGACCAGAGAGTCGCCCCATTGGCATCAGCCAGAAGGATGCAGGAGCATGCATCGGCTATGGCACAGGTATATGCCATACCATACCAAACTAATAGGAAGTTACAAGATGCCATAGACGCAGACTTCAATGAGTGGGTTGGTTTTGCCAACCTGCTGGAGAAGAAGGAATATTATGAGAATGCCCTTAAGCTTAAGGAAGACAGTCAGATACGCCAAAGGTATAATAGACTGTAAGGAAACAGCAACCTAATTGCAAACAGAAGAAATGAAAAGGTTTACATATTTATTTGTCACTCTGTTCATAGTGCTGTATGCCATGGCAGACGTGTATAGCGATATGCTCAATGCAGGTATCAAGGCTTACAACAGCGGTAACTACAAGAAAGCGCTGACCTTTTTTAACAAGGCTAACGAGCAGGCGCCCAAGGGGCGTGCCGCCTCGTGGATAAACAAGTGTAAAAAGGCAATCAAAGACAGTAAAGGCCAGAATGTTGATAAAGAGCGCCAACGTGAGGAGCAGCAACGTAGGGAAAAGGAACAGGAATTGAAGCGTAAGGAAGAAGAATTGAGGAAGAGAGAGGAAGAATTAAAGCGCAGGGAA
>CADAJV010000056.1 GCA_902788275.1 uncultured Bacteroidales bacterium
CGGCTGCCTCCTTGGTCACGCCGGTGCCGTCGATGATGAAGTTGTAGATGGCAACTACGTCGGAGGTGTTGACATCGCCGTCGCCGTCAACGTCGGCAGTGGGGGCGCTGGGCCACTTCAGGCCCTTGACGGTGAGAGTCATGGCGGTCTCTACGCCCTCAACCTCGCCCTTGTAGTACTTGGGATCAATAGCACCGGTGTGGGCGGAGATGCTTGTGCCACCCTCGCCAGCGAGGATGAGATCCTTGCCACTACCGAAGGCAATGTTCTCATCTATCTTCTCAGTGTGAAGCATACCATAGATACCATTGGTCGGGGTAAGTTTGTCAACAACCTCGGTCGGGAACGGCAGGAGGAGCTCGAAGTCGTCATATTCGTTCTCAAGATTGCCGAACACGAAGAGTGCAGACTCGTCGGCTGCCAGCTCGTCAACCTCATAGAAGTCGATGGTGGTCTCGTCGGTCTCCTCGTCGTAGGTCATCTTCTTGATGCCGTAGATGTGGCAGTCGTTCTCCTCATTGAGCTCAGCCAGCATGCTTACGTTGTAAGGCAGTGCGAAGATGTCGAGTGCGTTGAGCTTGAAGTCCTTAACGGTGATGAACTGAGTCTCCTCGGGGTCAATCTCAAAGAGCTGCCATGCGGTGGAGTCAACCTCTCCGCTGGGTGCGGTAAAGACAGCCTTGCCTTCGTTGCCTACGATTGCGAATCCGTGGCTGTTGCCCTGCTGGGGAACGAAGGTGAAGGAGTTGCCGCCGATGAAGTCAACGGTGTAGGGAACAGGCTCGTAGTTCTGCTGAACATCAGCACCGCGGCCAGTGCTGGCTGACAGGTAGAAGCCGGTGCCCATGTTCTGAACAGCATACTGGCCCTCGGTATCGGTAGCAACGAAGCGCCACATGCAGTAGGGATCATAGGTGTACTCGGGATTGCCGTCAGTTACCTTGCCTACCTTGGCAGGATCATTGTTGCAGCCAGACATATAGAGAGCCTTGCCGGCAACAGTGGAGTTGTCGCGGAGGTCAGCGTTGATGATGAAGTACCACTTGCCTTCCTCAAATGAGTTGAAGGTGCTCATAAATGCGTCGATGGCAGCCTGCAGGTCAGCGATGGCCTTGTCGAGGTCAGCCTTGGTGGCGTTATCCTTGAGACCAAGGGCCTTGGCAGCCACGATGGCGTCTTTGAGGGCGTCAGCAGCGTTCTCGTCAGAAACCTGACCAACAGCGTCGCCTACCTCGGTATTCTCTGCAAGGGCCTGAGCCTTGTTGGCCAGCTCAACGAGCTTGGTAGTGTCGGCATAAAGCTCGTTGACAGCAGCAATGGCTGCCTGGAGCTCTGCGATATCTTCAACAGTGGTCTTGCTGGAGTCAGCCACGGCTTTCTTGGCAGCGGCCAGGTTCTTCATGGCGTCGGCCTTATCCTTCATACCTTCTACTGAGAAGTACTGTGACTTGGTCTCATTGGCCTTAGCCTCGTACATCTGGAACTCAGAGATGGTAAAGTAGGCACCACCGTTGGCGTTCTGGGTTACCTGATAGGCTACGCGGTTAACAGGACGGCCAAAGTCGAAGGTGTAGGTAGCGGGCAGAGGCAGGGAGCCCATGTCAATATCGGTGGCAAGGGCACCACCATAGACGGTGTCGCCGGCCTCGGTATTGGCACCGTAAAGGCTGACGAGCTTCGGACGCTCCTGAGCACCCCAAACCTGCCACTTAGCGTTGGAGCCATGACCGGAGGCATCACGGGTGTTGTAAACCATTGTGATAACCTGCTTGGGCTCCTTGAGTTTGATAGACATATAACCGGAACCTTGCATATAGGTGGTGTCGTCGTCATCGATGAGGAACTCATACTTGTCGGCGAACTTCACGCCCTGCTTGCGGATGCTAGAGAAGGTAATCTGGTTGCCCTCACCGGGTTCCTCGTCAGCACCGCCGCTAACGGTGGTGATGAGCTTGGCGTCGTAGTCGGGCTCATAAACGAATAGCTTGTCGTAGAGCTTGTTGGCGTCAGCCACGAGGTTCTTGAGCTCGGAGTCACGGTCACTCTGGGCCTTCTTCTCGGCAAAGCCGACCATCTGCTCATCGGTAATCTTGCGCACATACCAGAGGTTGAAGTGGGTCTGTACGGTTGACTCGTCCTTCCACTGACCCCAAGAGGTGAGGTTACCCTCGCTGTCAGTAGCCTTAGGCTGAGAGCTGGCGTACGGGGTGTAGGAAGTGTTATGGAAGGTGCGGCTGCCCCAGTACCACTTGCCGGGAACATAGGAGCGCATATTCTGCGGCTCCTCGGGATCCTCGGTGCAGGCGGGATTGGAGTTGTACCAAGCGGTACCCTTTGCCACATAGTAGCCGTTGGCATAACTCTGAACAAGGAACTCGTCGGTCTCGCCATTAGGAGTAATGTAGAACACGAAATCCACGTCCTCAGCATCAAAGGTCCTGTACTTGAGGTTGGGCACATTGGGATCAATGTAAGCAGCCTTCTCCACTCCGAAGTTGTTGAGGAAGTCATCATAGCCACTGATGAGGAAGTAGTAACCCTCGCTGATAGGAATCATAGAATTCTCAACTGCTGCGCGAGCAGAAATGAGATTGTCGATAGCTGTCTGATACTCCTCGTCGGAGAGGCTGCCGTCCATGGACTTCATCAAGGCATCCTCAAGGGCGGTGTTGTAAGCGTCGGAAGCAGCCTCGTCATAATAGCCGGGGTCAGTGCCGGCAGTAAACTCCTTGCCATCACCGGTGTAGGTGTCGATTACATCCTGGAGGTCATCCTGCAGGCTCTTCTCATAGGTTACGGCATAGACATTCCACTGGTTGGTATCGGTGTACCCCCAAAGGAGGATATTGGGAGCCTTGGTGCCCCAGAAGCCTAGATAGGCGAACTCGGTTTCGCTCTTGCTCCAGGCAAAACCTACGGAATTTTCATCGGACCCACGGCCGGCGCCGTTAACACGCCAGTTAGCCACGGTCTTCTCTGTGTAGGTGGCATCGTCACGGAAAACGCCCTCCTGGAAATCTTCCCAACCGTAGGTGTTGGACCAAGGGATGTCCTCGGAGCAAGAGATTACCTGGAAGTTGGCTGCCTTGGCGGGGTCTGTGGCCAGACCGCAACCGTTGTCCCAACTGGTGCTCTGGCCGATGTACTTGCCATTGTTGACCAACTTGATGTACACGGTGGGAGCGCCGGTGCGAACATCAACGGGACCTTCCTCGAAGGTCACTACTGCAGCGTCGCCAACGCCAAGACCCTCACGAAGCTCTACGCCCTTGGCTGTAGTGACAGCCTGAAGGTAGTAGCCCAGGTCGGCGGTACGGCTGGAGTGTTCCAGCACAACAGTGTCGCCGGGCTGAATCTGGCTCGCATTCTTGCGGTCGCCTATAATCCAGCGTGCGTCAACACTGCTCCACATTGCTCCCATCAACACAAGGAGCAGAGAAAGTAAAAACTTCTTCATGTGTGTAAATGTTTAAGTTAATAATATGGTTAATGAAATGAATCCTTATCCTTCTAAAAAGCAAAGATAGCATTTTCCTACTACTTCAACCGCAAACAAAGGCAAAAAAAATGCAGATTCGCACTGGAATCCGCATTTTTTTGTCTCAAACTTTTGCTTGTCAGTTCTCTGCAGGTGCCTCCTGCGAAGGAACCACCAGCTTGTAGCCCTTACCGTGAACATTGATAATCTCCACATTGGGGTCGTCCTTGAGGTGCTTGCGCAACTTGGTGATGTAAACGTCCATCGAACGGGCATTGAAATAATTGTCATCCACCCAGATGGTCTTCAGGGCAAAATCGCGCTGCAGCACATCGTTAGCGTGCTGGTAAAGCAGCACCAGCAGCTCGCTCTCCTTGGTGGTGAGCTTCTTAACCTCGCCGCTGGGCAGGGTGAGCAGCTGCTTCTTGACCTCATAGGTGAAGCCACCCATCTTAAAGACGTCCAGGTCGCTCTGCTTCTTTATGTGCACACGGCGCATAATGGCCTCAATACGCAGTGTGAGTTCCTCCATGGAGAAGGGTTTGGTAATGTAGTCGTCGGCACCAATCTTGAAGCCCTCAAAGACATCTTCCTTCAGCGTCTTGGCAGTCAGGAATACTATAGGGGTGTCGGGACTGGTCTGCTTAATATCGCGAGCCAACGAGAATCCGTCCTTCTTGGGCATCATCACATCGAGCACACATATGTCAGCGGGGTCTTTCACAAAGGCGCGATAGCCGGCCTCACCATCGTTGCACAGCTCGGCATCATAGCCTTTAGCCTGCAGATACTCTCTAAGCAGCATGCCGAGGCTCTCATCGTCCTCGCACAGCAGGATTCTTGTCTTCTCGTTCATAGTCTTTTCTGTTTATTGTTAGTTAATATTGTTAGTCAACGGTTATTGTTTTAAGCGTTATCGTAAACTTAGTTCCCTTGCCCGGCTCGCTCTCGGCCGCTATATGGCCATGGTGGAGCTCCACAATGCTCTTCACGTAGGCCAAGCCCAGGCCAAAACCTTTGACATCATGCTTGTTACCGGAGTGGACTCGATAGAATTTCTCAAAAATCTTCTTGAGGTTCTCCTTGCGAATGCCTATACCATTATCGGCAATAGTTACCATTATATGGTCATGCTGGTTGCGTGTGCTTACCTTCAGGTGCAGGGGCACATCCTCACGGCTATATTTCACAGCATTCTCCATCAGGTTAAAGAGCACGTTGGTGAGGTGTACCTCATCGCCATAAACCCACGGATTGGCAGCCTGCAGGTCTGTCTCGATGGTACCGCCCTTTTCCTCCACCTTTATATGGAAGGTTCCTGCCACATCATCAACCATCTCGTTGAGATTGAGTTCCTGCTCCTTGAGAGCCATGCGGCCGCCCTCCAGCAGTGAGGTCTGAAGCACCCTGTCAATAAGTCGCTGCAAGCGCTTGGTCTCATTGCCTATCACTCCGCTCAGGTGCTCTGTCATCTGGTCGGTCTTCTTGACCGTCGGATCATTGAGCATCTGGCTGGCAAGCGATATGGAGGCCACCGGAGTCTTAAGCTCATGTGTCATATTGTTGACAAAGTCTGTCTTCATCTCGCCCAGGCGCCGCTGGCGGAAAGTAACACGGATGGTGTAGCCGAACATCACCGCCAGAATGAGCATAAACAATATGGATGTTACCAGATAGCGCGAGGACTTGTAGATATATCGGTTGATGGAAGGGAAACTGACTGTCAATATGCCCACGTTGGAAGGCGAGTTGTTGGGCATCAGCACCTGCTTGTAGCTGTGGTCAGCCCCCTCGTCCGTATAGTCAGGACACTGATAGAGCAATCTGCCCGCACTGTTGCTCACCGTAAAATGATAGGGGACATCTATGCCTTCGTTTATCAACTCAGCCTTGATGCGACTGTCGAGGTTCTTAAAATTGATGCGCTCCTCAATAGGAGTCTCACTGGTGGAATAGAGAATGGTGTAGATAATCCTGTTGAGCAACTCCTGCTGATAGACATAGCGTTTCTTCAGTTCGCGCTTCATCTCTGCCGAGAACTCCTGCCGCGGTCTCATGGGCCGCTTGCCGAATGTCAGTCCGCTTCTCTCCTTGGTGGCATGGCGCACCAGGCCGGTGGAGACGGCCTGCTCCTCGCTTGACGTAAGGCGTGCCGTCTTGTCGCTATAGATTGAGTCGGTCAGAATCATCAGACTGTCGGCAGGCCCCATGCTGAGGTCCTTGTCTATATTGCGATTACCCAGCGAATGGAGGTCATTCTTCAGCCCTTGATAGGTGTCCTCAAACTCCATGCTGCGAGCCACACGGAAGAGACTACGGCTCACGCTGGCGTCAAACTGCTCCTTGCGCATCTTTACCACGCGGTTGGAGTAGCTTACCAGCATAGAGATGAGAGCCACAAAAATCAAGCTCATCACCACCACTACGGTTATCAGTTTCTTATTCTTCATATAGAATTTGACGGTTTTACTGCCGCAAAGGTACCTCATTATAAATATACGTACGCGCGAAGCGGAGACGCTTTCCGTAGTTTTCATCTTTTTTAACATTGTTTGCACCTTAAGCATACTTTAAGCACAACTTGCTTTATGGCTCTCTATCCCTACCCTCATTAGTAAATCATCGCTTTCATTGAGCACCTTATGGAGCATTTGCTGCAAAAACAATGCAAAAAATTTGCCCATTCGACAGGTTTGTAGTAATTTTGCACCCGCTTCCCGCAAAAGGCGGGTCGCGCGTGAACATTATTTATATTTATTAACCCTAAAAAGGTAAGACAATGAATCAGTATGAAACCGTTTTCATTTTGACTCCCGTTTTGTCTGATGAACAGATGAAGGAAGCGGTTGGAAAGTTCAGAGATTATCTGACATCGCAGGGCTCTGAGATTCTCTATGAAGAGAATTGGGGCATGCGCAAACTGGCTTACAACATCAACAAGAAGTCATCAGGCTTCTACTACGAGATTGGCTTCAAGGCTAACCCCGCAGCAATCGAGAGACTTGAGATTAACTATCGCCGTGACGAGCGCGTATTGCGTTTCCTCACCGTAAAAATGGACAAGTATGCCGCCGCTTACGCCGCTAAGCGTCAGGCCCTTAAAAAGAAGGAGGACTAAACCATGGCAGCTGAACAGAACGAAATCCGCTATCTCAACGCTCCGTCTATTGACGTGAAGAAGAAGAAGTACTGCCGTTTCAAGAAGAGCGGCATCAAGTATATAGATTACCGCGACCCCGAATTTCTTAAGAAGTTCCTCAACGAGCAGGGTCGCATCCTGCCCCGCCGCATCACCGGCACCTCACTCAAGTATCAGCGCCGCGTGGCACAGGCCGTTAAGCGTGCCCGCCACCTTGCACTGCTGCCTTTCGTAACCGACATGATGAAATAAAAGAGGAGGACAGACACTATGGAAATTATACTTAAAGAAGATATTATCGGCTTGGGTTTCAAGAACGATATCGTGAAAGTCAAGAACGGCTATGCCAACAACTATCTTGTACCCACAGGCAAGGCTGCATACGCCACTGAGAGCGCAAAGAAAGTGCTGGCTGAGGATCTCCGCCAAAAGGCTCACAAACTGGCTAAGATTAAGGAAGAGGCTGAGGCTCTGGCAGCTAAGATTAATGCTGTGCCCGCCCTCATAATCCCCATGAAGGTCAGCACCACCGGTACCATCTACGGTTCTGTAACCAACGTACAGATTGCTGAAGGCCTTGCTGCCGCAGGCGTCGAGGTTGACAGGAAGAAAATCGTGGTTGGCGAAGTGAAGGCCGTAGGTAGCTACACCGCCAGCGTCAAGCTCCACAAGGAGGTAACCGCCACTGTGGAATTTACCGTAGTTAACGATGCTGAGCCTGAGGCACCTGCTGAGGAGGAAGTCCCCGCTGTTGAAGAGGCTCCCGCTGTTGAGAAGGCCCCCGCTGTTGAGGAAGCCCCGGCTGTTGAGGAGGCCCCGGCAGCTGAAGAGGCTGCTCCCGCCGAGGAGCCCGCAGCTGAAGAGGCTCCCGCTGAGGAAACTCCCGCAGAAGAATAAACTTCTGCCCAAATAAACACAAAGAACTCCCCATCTGCATTGCAAGATGGGGAGTTTTTGTTATCTTTGCACCCGACAACAAAAAACCACAAAAAACATGAGACACATCATCATGATAATCGCGCTACTGACAGCCCTGTCCGCCAGTGCGCAAACCAACAAGCCTGTGCGCAAATCAACCACCACTACAAGCGTACGCAAATCCGCAGCAAACACCACGGCACGCAAAGCCCCACCACGGCAGCGCACCAATCCCGCGGCAAAAAACCCTGTAGCAGCTGCCAATCCAAACATCAAGAAAGCCGTCAACTCCAACCCTCAGTACCGCGAAGTAAGCTATGCTATCCACGGCAAGGCTCACAACTTCCCTGAGGGCGAATGGGTAAAGCTCTGCGCACCAAGCAAAAACGGCCTGCAAGCTACCGACTCCGTGCAACTGCAAGGTGAGAACTTCTCCTTCAGAGGCAAGACGCTCAACGTACCCTACATGAAATACTTGGTGCTTGGCCAAGGAGTGAAAAAGACCCTTGTGGAAGTATTCATAGAAGAAGGTAACATCAATGTTGACATCACAGCAGAAAAACGCATAGACCATGTCAGCGGAACTCCCTCCAACAACACTTACACACCCTATCGCGACAGCATCAATGCCATCTACACACAAATCTACGACTGCACACGCGAGAGTATGCGACTCACCAACTCTGCCGAAGAACGCGAGGCCTACAAACTTGGTGCCGACTCCCTCCGCAGGCAGATAGTTACATACACCTACTCCTTCGCCCGCAAGAACCTCAACAACTGGGTGGGCATCTACCTCTTCGCAGAATACTACAAGCGCTTCACCGCCTCGCAAAACAAAGCCCTGCTTGCTGCCGTGCCAAAGAAGTTTGCCATTCTCCCGCTCATGGAAGAAATCCGCAAATACACAAAAACACAGAAATAACACGATGAAAACGCTGTTTTTTGCATTCCGCTGCTCTTTTGTAGCTCTTATCTTTTCTCTTTTTACCATCACTGGTCAGGCACAGTCTGCTCAGCAGTGGCAGGCCGGCCAGGTGCTCAGCACCACCGCCTTGGGCAAGATCAACATCGACAGTTGCTTCACCGCCTCCCCCATCACTGACCAAATATTCAAGCGCATCTGGCTCAAGTCCTTCAAGCGCGACTGCACCGTGCCGACCGATGACCTGCGCTACCTCCGCGTGCTGCATATCAATAAGGACGGTCATACCCAAATGGGTGAGCTCATCTGCAACAAAGCCATTGCCCAAGACCTGCTCGACATCTTCCGCAAGCTCTACCAGGCTGGTTACCGTATAGAGAAGATGCGACTCGTTGATGAATACGATGCCGACGACGAGCGCTCCATGGCTGACAACAACACTTCCTGCTTCAACTTCCGCAAGATTGCCGGCAGCCAGAAACTGTCTTACCACAGTCAGGGACTTGCCATCGACATCAACACCCGTTACAACCCCTGCCTCAACACCCGCACCGGCCTCGTACAGCCAGCCAACGGCAAGCGCTATGCCCATCACCGCATCAACAAGAAGAACCAGCCCATCCGTTTTATCGATAAGAACGACCTCTGCTACAAACTGTTCATTGAGCGTGGTTTCACCTGGGGCGGCAGTTGGAACAATCCCAAGGATTACCAGCATTTCGAGAAACGCAATCCTTGAATAACCTGCAGGACAGACATTGATCCTTTTCTCCTGCCGTTGGAGAAAAGGGCTCACTCTGCTTGAGAAGAAATTCTGAACAGGTAGAGAAAAGATTTTTCCCTACTACGAAAAAGTTATTTTCACGTCGTGGAAATAAATTATCTCGACGAGAAAATATTTTATCACGTCGTGGCGATATATTTTCACGATTCGGAACTTATGCTCCCCAGAGCAAGCAACTTGCCACTGTTCCGACCATCAAGACTGTCCACCACAAATAAATACGGCGATGAAACCAGAGCCAGGCGAATAGGACAAAAATAAGCGGATAAAGGAAAAGAGTTGCCAGCGGCGACGGACGCACCTCCACACTGGCAAGAGGCAGCGAAGCCATCCACTCCAGGCTGGAGGTCATAAACGTAACGGTGTGGCTGAGCAGCCAACCGAGGGCCGCTGCCGCCACTCCCCACCACGACAGCAGGAAAAACAACAATGCTCCCACCAGCAGGACATAGGCACAGGGGATGACAAGCACATTGGTGAGCAGGAAGAGCAATGGCACCCTGCCGAAGATGCAGGCTGCAAGAGGCGCAGTAGCCACTTGGGCAATAACAGCGATATAAAGGAAGTCCGTCAGCCAGCGCCACCGGTATGGGCAATGCTGTTCTGCCCACTCGCGGTAGTAGGGCAGGAAGTAGATGATAAAGAAAACTGCAAGGAAAGACATCT
Organism: uncultured Bacteroidales bacterium; assembly: GCA_902788275.1. Lineage (GTDB taxonomy): Bacteria > Bacteroidota > Bacteroidia > Bacteroidales > Bacteroidaceae > UBA6382. The sequence continues at coordinate 9,911 of CADAJV010000056.1, forward strand.
GGAAGCCTATATCCATTAGGCTGCGGGGACTGACGCAGAGAATGACGAAGGCCGCCACCACCACATTGTTAAGCGATGCAAATCCCTCGCCTCTCATGGCAAGCAACAGCATAAGGGTGAGCATCAGTGCGGAGCGCACTATGGAGACGCTGCAACCGGTGAGCACGACGAAACCCCACACCAGCAGGATGGTGACGACGGTCATCAACCACTTGCTCCAGTGGCGCAACCGCATAGGACGTAGCAGGAGGAGCAGGAAGGCCACCAGTATGCTCAGGTGCAGGCCCGACAAGGCCAGCACATGGCTGGCACCGGTGAGAGTGAACGGTTTCCTCACCTCGTTAGTTACCTGCGACTTGTCGCCGAGCGTAAGGGCTGCCAGCACAGCGGCATCCTCTGTCTCGAGTTGCAGTTGTTTGTACTTGCCGGCTAACCTGTCGCGAAGGGAGAAAGCCTGAATACGCAGCCTGTTCCACCAGGGCAACTGCGCCACCAGTCGCTGCGCTACGGAGTCTTTCACCAGTCGCGCCTCCCTTGCCACGAAACACTGCCCGGAAAAGCCCTGACGCTCTATCCACTTGGCATAATCAAAGTCTAAGTAGTTCTCCTCTGCTTTTTTAGGAAAGAAATTATACGGCCGGCTTATCTTGCCACGAAACTCCAGCACGTCGCCAGCCTGCGGCATCTTCTCCAACGCTCCTTTCATAATGCTAAGCATCACCTTGCGATGGGAGTCGTCATCTCCTATCATAACGGCAGTGCGCCAGGTCTTCTGCGTAGCATGAGAGGGTTCCGTCACCACGCCGCACCATAGGTGCTTACCGCTGCTCCAGTCCACCTTGGTGCGCTGCTGCTCCGACAAGTCCAGCGACAAGCCGAGCAGCATCATCGCCACGGAAGCCAGCGAGAGAAAGAGGATGTTGGCCTGTCTGCGCCGGCGGCGCAACCTGCGCACGCCGACAGCCATAGCCACCAGCAGCGCAGCGCCGGATGCCGTCAAGAGGTAAGGGAGAACGGCAGGCTCCGGCTCCGCAAGCTCCGCCACGGCGATGCCCGCTATAAGTGGAAAGAGGAGCCACGCCAATGGTGACTCCTCGTATATACGTCGGAAAGGAGAGCGAAGTCTGTCTATCACGCTTTGAGGATATCTATTTCCTTAACAGGGTCGGCAGCCTTAAACACTGCACTGCCTGCCACAAGCACATCGACACCGGCATCAACTAAGAGACGGGCATTGTCGCGGCTCACGCCACCGTCTATCTCTATAAGGGTGTTGAGGTTGCGGCGGTCAATCATCTCGCGCAGGCGTTTCACTTTTTCCACGGTTTCATCGATGAATTTCTGGCCTGCGAAGCCCGGGTTGACGCTCATCAGCATCACCACGTCGGCCTCCTGCAGCACGTCCTCAACCATGCACACGGGAGTGCTGGGGTTGAGCGTCACGCCAGACATCATCCCCTCCTTGCGGATTTGGTTGAGCAGACGGTGAAGGTGGATGGTGGCCTCCTGGTGCACATTCATCACGCGGGCACCGAGAGCCTTGACCTGCGGCACAAACTTCTCCGGCTCCACTATCATGAGGTGGACATCGAGGGGTTTCTCGGCTACGCGGGCCATAGCCTGCATCACAGGAAACCCGAAGGAGATATTGGGCACAAAGACGCCGTCCATAACGTCGAGGTGATACCAGTCACAGTTGCTCTTGTTGAGCATACGTATGTCGCGTTCCAGATTGGCGAAATCAGCAGAAAGTAGCGACGGAGCTATCAGGGGAGAGGTATTCATTTGAAATTTGAGATTTGAAAATTTAGGATTGGGGAAGATGTTGTTCTACAAACTACATCTGCCGAGTAATCTGGTTAAGAAATTCTCTTAATTTTATTACTGCTATTTTAGGGAAGGAAACATCGTGCAACACATTATAGTGAGTATCGTCTGACACGATAAAAGAAGCATTGGAGGCAAAAGCGCAATCAACGAATTTATTGTCATCAGGGTCAGCTACAATAAGTTCAAGATGAAAATGTGGGTCTATTAGCTCTACGTTTTTGCTATTGAGTAATAACTCTATCACATTTCTTGCTACAATCGGTGATGTCTTAGCTCCTATTATCTCTTCATATTCTTCCAAGATTTCGTTAGAAACACATAGGGTATACATTCCCATGAGGAAACCTTTCCAGACAGGATAATAAAAACCTCTTCTTGACAACGAAGCCAGAAGACTATTCGTGTCAAGGATTATACGCTCAGTAGTCATACACCGGCTACGCTTTTTTGTGTAAATCTTCCTTGAGGACAGCCTCAATCTTTTCGTTACTCCATTTACCTTCTTCCCATAGTTTGTCCATTTCCTCATCCACACGGCGAGCATAAAACTCACAAATAACCTTATTCAGTTCATTTGCTTCTTCTACAGTCTTGAGGTTTCCAATCAGGCGGAGCATACTCAGTTGGGCCGCATTAAGGGTAGTTCTTTCCTGTATCATAATCTTACTAATCTGTACATTCAAAGGCAAAAGTACAACTATTCCTGCAAAACACAGACAAACAATCTCTAATTTATTGCTTTTTGCCCGTCACATGTATTACTGCCGAGCTTTTGGGTTTGCTGAGGGTGAGGTTCAAACCTTCCGCGAGGAGGACATCGCCCTGCATGGATGCGGTCTCCTTGGTGTCCTCATTGTAGAGGGAGTAGGTCACTCCGCGCTTGGCGTAGGGCAACCGCACGGTATATACAGAGTCGGGGCAGGACTCCTGCCGGAACACCTGCAGCAGGCTCTCGTCTGTGTCACGGTCATGATAGGCAAAGATGGTCCATCCGGAGGTGTCTGTCTGACTGTGATAAGGCGTGAGCACATAGAAGTCCTTGGTTAGCAGCTGGCTGTAGCGCCGCCACTCGCTGAGGTCGGCACGCACCTGATTGTAGTCAAGGGTTTCGTCGTGGGTGAAATTGATGGCAAGGTTGTGGATTGGCAGCCACGAGGCGCGGGTGACATAAATAGGGTTGCCGCCGCGCGCCAGCGGATCGAGCTCTCCCACCGACTCCTTGGTGGCTGACCCATGGAAGGGAACCCACTTGTTAAAGGTGGAGCTCATAGCCAAGCGCAACGCCGTGGTGGTGCGGTCGGCATCGCTGCGCATGAAGGGGATGCTGCGACGCAGCGACTCGATATCGTTGCGTCCGCCGCCAGAGGCGCAGTTGTCAATATAGGTACACTTATTGCGGCTGGCGCAGTAGGCAATGATGCTGTCCCACAAGGCGTAGTGACCCTGTATGGCCTTGTTCTCCGTGATGCCGGTACGCGGCAGTCCTGTCTGCTGCTCCTCCTGCCGGTCCATAATCGGCCAGGTGGTGCCGGGGTCGCTGTTGTTGTCCTCGCGGAAACAGTCAACGGCATTTTCTTCCATCATCTTGGTGATGCGGTGGAGGGTCCACTGCCGGCACTCGGGATTGCCTATGTTGTTGGTAATGACGCCATAGCCGTTAGAGATAGCCCACTCCGGCTTGTAACCGTAGTTCCTGACCAGCGCATCCACCATCGTCACACGCTCGGGCTCAAACCACGTGAGCACCTTCATGCCAGCGGCGTGGCAGGCCTCGTTGCTCTCGCGCAGGCTCTTGCCCGGCCACTTGATGGTGTCCAGCTCCCACGAGCCCACCGTGCCCCACCAGTTGCTGGGCACCGTGTTGCCCTCGGGGTCGAAATACCAGCCGGCGTCAAACCACCGGAAGTCAGGATGGATTTTCTCATATACTATGCGGTCGAGGGTGCGTCGCCAGGTGTAGAAACGCTCAGAGATACTGCCGTCGGAGTTGGGCAAGCCGGTGTCGGCGCTGAAGGGGGCAGTCACAAAGGGTTTTATCCTGTTGCCGGCAATGTCGGCGCGCGGCATATTATATTTCTGAAACCACTCGCGCCACAGGTTGGTGGCGTCATCAGCGTTGCGCCCGGTGTAAGGCAGCATCACCACCATGGCGGTGCGCACACTCTCGCCAGGCATCAGCACAGAGCGGAAGCCATTGTCGTTGTGCGCCACAAAACGCGTGCTGCTGCCCTTGGCCTGGAAGTCTGCCTGCCACGTGCCCGCCCAGCCGAGGGCTATAAGGGTGCCGCCGTTGCCGTGGACAAGGTCGAAATAGGGGAAGCAGCCGTGGGTGGCGCGTCCGCCGTCGGAACGGAAGGAGGCAGCCTCCTTGAGCAGGTCCTTGTCGTAAGGAGCATACTGATTGTCGTGGTCACCCAGACATCCGCGCACCACAGGATTGGCACCCGCAAAGAGCATGTCTGCCGACTCCATCTGCTCCAGCACGGCGCTGGGCTGGGTGCCCACATTCTCAAACCACAGGGTGTACTCCACCTGACCGTACTCCTTGCAGAGGGCAGCCTCCACGCGCACGCGTACATTATTATCTAATATATAGGTGAGGGTAGCCTCCTTGCGGTCGGGCGTCTCGTTTCTGCTGACATCCAGCAGGCGGCATTTCCCCAGTCCGCTATAGGCCTTGCCGCCATAGACGAACGACACGGGCGTGGTCTGACCCTTGCACACGGAGGCATATAGCTGCTCGCCACGCTTTAGGGCCAGATTGCTGCGCGTAGTGGCAGAAGACAGCGTGCATACTGCCAGCAAGGCGAAAAATAACAGAGTCAGTTTCAGATTGGAAAGGTGCTTCATCTTATTATTTATTATGTTCGGCAAGGTTACTATCATATGCCACTGTTTTTTGAAGTTACTCTCATACGCTCTCCTAGCTTTTCTTTAAGTTACTCTCATACGCCCCCGCTCCTACGGAGCACCCCCTCTATCTTAGAGGGGGAGCTTGACACGCCGTTCTACCTGTAAGATTGCAGCAAGCCGACTCCCCCTCTAAGATGAAGTGAACCCCTAAAGTTGGACGTTAAACATATTGTTCTTCTTTATGAACTTTATCCGTGATTGTACGGGGCTCATACCATTTAACTTTATTTTTAT
>CADAJV010000057.1 GCA_902788275.1 uncultured Bacteroidales bacterium
GCATAATCCAAGCGCGAACTCCCAAAATCTAACTCCGAGCAAATGCAATTTAATCGCGTGCTCCCATGATTTATCTCCGTGCTCCCACGATTTAATCGCATGCTCATAGAATAATTCAACTTGAATTACAAAAAATTCAACTTGAATTTTAAAAAAATCAACTTAAATTATTAAAAAATCAACTTAAATTATTTTGGGAGCTCGCGTTTAGATTTTGTCTTGACGTGAAAAAATCCCGGCTTCACGCTATTAAAATCCATTTCCTCGCAATTAAGTTTGAGTAGTACGCGATGTGGTTTCGGCTCTATGCATTTTAATTTGACTGTGTCACGACTGGATATTGCTTTGTCACGATTGGATATAGCTTTGTCACGATTGGATATAGCTTTGTCACGATTGGATATAGCTTTGTCACGATTGGATATTACTTCGTCGGGCTCAGCATTTTTCCCTGCGGTTTATGGATTTATGCGGTCGGACTGCGCTAAAAGGGTTGCTCATTTGTCAATTTTCAACTTTCAACTATCAATTATCAATTTTCAACTTGTTATGTCCCAAATAATGCGTAATTTTGTACGCACTATGTATGCGCAGGAAGAAATAAAGCCTTATGCCACCAGCGGGGAAAAGGGGCAGCAGGTGGAGCAGATGTTTGACGGCATCGCCCACTCCTACGACCGCCTCAACCATGTGCTGTCGCTCGGCATTGACCGCCGGTGGCGCCGCAAGACTATCCAGGCTCTGCTGCCCTATGGGCCTCAGCGCATGCTAGACATTGCCACGGGCACTGGCGACTTTGCCCTTCTGGCTGCCGAGGTGCTCCGCCCCGAGAGCATCGTAGGTGCCGACCTTAGCGAGGGCATGATGGAGATTGGCAGGCAGAAGGTGGAGAAGGCTGGTCTCAGCAAGACTATCTCTTTTCAAAAAGAAGACTGCATGAATCTCAGCTTTGCTGACGGCTCCTTTGATGCCGTGATTGCCGCCTATGGGGTGAGGAACTTCGCTGACCTCGACCGAGGCCTGCGCGAGATGCTGCGGGTACTGCGCCCTGGCGGCCACGTAGCCATACTGGAACTGGCTGCCCCCAAGCGGTTTCCGATGAAGCAGCTGTTCTGGCTATACAGCCACGCGGTGATGCCGCTGGTGGGCAAGCTGGTGTCGAAGGACAAGAGGGCTTACTCATACCTGCCTCAGACTATGGAGGCCGTGCCGCAGGGCAAGGACATGCAGGCCATCATGGAGAAAGCCGGCTTCGAAGATGTGCGCTTCAAGGCTTTCACCTTCGGGCTGAGCACCATGTATATTGGAAAAAGAAATGACTGAATACGCGCTTATAGGCTACCCGCTGGTTCACTCCTTCTCGCAGCAGTACTTCACGGAGAAGTTCGCGAAGGAGAATATTGACGCCTGCTATCTCAACATGGAGATGGAGAGCGTCGGCCACCTTGCGGAGACGATAAAGGCGCACCCGCAACTGAAGGGGCTGAACGTTACCATCCCCCACAAGCAGAGTGTGATGCCGCTGCTGCACAGCATAAGCGATGAGGCCCGCAAGATTGGCGCTGTCAACTGCATACGGATAGAGGACAACAAACTCTTTGGCTACAACACTGACGTCATCGGCTTTGAACGCAGCATCAGGCCGTTGCTGCAGCCTTGGCACAAGCGTGCCCTGGTGCTCGGTACGGGCGGCGCAAGCAAGGCAGTGGTCTATGGGCTAAGACGTCTGGGCGTGGAGCCCGCGCTGGTGAGCCGCACGCCTGCAGATGGGCAGCTGAGCTACTCCGACCTCACGGAGGAGGTAATGAACGAGCACACCGTGATAGTCAACTGCACGCCGCTGGGCACATTCCCCAAGGTGGAGGGCTGCCCGTCTATACCTTATATATATATAGGGGAGCGCCACCTGCTCTACGACCTGGTGTATAACCCCGCGAAGACCCTCTTCCTGCAAAAAGGCGAGGCGCAGGGAGCCGCCGTCAAGAATGGACTTGAGATGCTTCACCTGCAGGCCGAAGCGGGTTGGGAGATATGGAACCGTTAGAATTTGAAATTTGACAATTGAAAGAATCTCAAGAGGTTCTTCAATTATCAACTGTCAACTATCAACTGTCAACTGTCAACTATCAACTATCAAAAATGAATCTTCCTTTCGCCAACAAAAAGACCTCTGCCTCTAAGGGCTGCCTCATGACGATAGCTATAGTTGTGGCCCTTGTCCTTGCCGTAGGGTTAGGGCGCCAGCTCTATGGCAGTGTATCGCCGGCCATGCTCTTGCTGATTGTCGTGGCAGTGGGCTTTGTGATTATCTACCTCCTCAATCAGCGCACCAAGAATTTCTCCGCCGAGATAGACTCGCTTAAGGAAAAGAGAGCAGAACTCATCAAGATTGGCACCAAATACAACAAAGATGTCAAGCAGCTTGAGGCAGACTTCCGCAGCGAGAAAAATAGTTCCAAGATACGCGAAGACTATAGCAACAAGTACGAACAGATTTACAATAACTACAGGGCAGAGAGCCAGGCGTTCATCGACCAATGGAACGCCACCCATTCCAACGAGCAGCGCCTCAAGGGCATGTGGCAAAACGGTATCAAGACTTGCGTCATAGCCCTGATAGCAGCGGGAGGCCTGACCATGGGTATCAAGATGCGTGAGGCGGAGCCCACCGGCATGGCTGCGCTGATGGAGTCTCGCATGTGGAACGCCGACAACATACCCATGCCCCACATGAAGGACGCCACCAAATATGTCAGCAATCCCGACAGCATCCTCTCGCCCGCCATAGTGGACAGCATCGACCATATCATGTATCGCCTCGACAACAACCTCGGCATCGAGTCGGCAGTGGTTATCGTCGGTCACATCGAGGGCGACGACCCCATTCCCATGATTCGCGGCATATATGAGAAATATAAGGTAGGGCGCAACGACCGGGGCCTTGTCATCGTGGTCGGCTATCTCGACCACAGCTACTTCATCGCTCCGGGACGCGGTTTGGAGGGTGACCTTACCGACATGGAGACCAACCATCTGGCACAGGACTACCTCATCCCAAGCATGAAAGCCGAGCTGCCCGACAGCGGCATGCTCTATCTCGCTCGCGGTGTGTATGCCCTCATGGAAGGCAAAGAGATACCGCGCATGGCAGCACTGTCTGCTTCAGAAAGCGACGACGACTCCGACGGCACGTCCGACACACTGTGGCTCATCATCTACGCCTCATTACTGACAGGCCTTCTGATCTACAGCGCGCACAAGTCTCATAAGCTCGGATGGGCCGGCCTCAGCTATCCCATGTTCATCGCCGCCAATCCTTTCCATATCAATGAGGGCAGCAGCGGTGGCGGCAGCTGGGGCGGCGGCTCGTCGCATTCATCGGGCGGAGGCTTCAGCTCCGGCGGCGGATACGGCGGCGGCAGCTGGGGCGGCGGCGGCTCCGGCGGACGATGGTAGTGTCAGCTTAATGGCTTAGTGGCTTAACTCTTAAACCCTTGAGCTTCTTGAACCCTTAAACTCTTAAACTTTTAAACTTTTATAATTATGAACAAGAAAACCCTTATCATCATTGCCGTAGTAGCAGTTATCGCATTTTGGTGCATCGGTGCCTACAACGGAATGGTAAGCGTAGAAGAAAAGGCCACCACCGAGTGGGCCAAGGTACAGTCATCCTATCAGCGCCGTGCCGACCTCGTGCCTAATCTCGTAGAGGTTGTCAAAGGCTATGCCGCTCACGAGAAAGAAACCCTTGAGGGCGTTGTTGCCGCACGTGCCAAGGCTACCAGCATCAATGTCGATGCCTCAGACCTTACCCCCGAGAAGATGCAGCAGTTTCAGGCTGCACAGGGCGAGCTCTCCCAGGCATTGGGTCGCCTCATCGCCGTGGGTGAAGCCTATCCCGACCTGAAGGCTAACGAGAACTTCCTTGACCTGCAGAAGCAGCTTGAAGGAACGGAGAACCGCATCAACGAGGCCCGCAACTCGTTTAACAAAGCCGTACAGGACTACAACATCAAGATCCGCAAATTCCCCAACACCATCCTTGCCGGCATCTTCGGTTTCGACAAGATGGCTAAGTTTGAGGCTGACGCAGGAGCCGACAAAGCTCCCGACGTAAAGTTCTAATCACATTCGCTCTCAAATTTCAATTTTCAATTCTTCAGTTCTTCAATTCTTCAATTCTAATGAACAACCGCTACATGATGCGCGGCGTCAGCGCAATGAAGGAAGACGTGCACGCCGCCATCAAGAATATTGACAAGGGCCTCTATCCCCAGGCCTTCTGCAAGATAATACCCGACATTCTTGGCGGCGACCCCGACTACTGCAACATCATGCACGCCGACGGTGCCGGCACCAAGTCGAGCCTGGCTTATATGTACTGGCGCGAAACCGGTGACCTCAGCGTGTGGAAGGGCATTGCCCAGGATGCGCTGATAATGAACACCGATGACCTGCTCTGCGTAGGTGCCACCGACAACATTCTCGTATCCAGCACCATCGGCCGCAACAAGATGCTCATACCCGGTGAGGTAATCAGCGCCATCATCAATGGCACCGATGAGCTGATGGCCCAGATGCGCGAAATGGGCATCGGCATCTACGGCACCGGCGGCGAGACTGCCGACGTAGGCGACCTGGTGCGCACCATCATAGTCGATTCCACCGTCACCTGCCGCATGAAGCGCAGCGACATCATCAACAATGCCAACATCCGCCCGGGCGACGTGATAGTGGGACTCTCCTCCTGTGGACAGGCCACCTATGAGAGCGAGTACAACGGCGGCATGGGCAGCAACGGCCTGACCTCCGCCCGCCATGATATGTTCGCCCACTACCTGGCTGAGAAATATCCCGAGAGCTACGACCACGCAGTGCCCGAGGAACTAGTGTATAGCGGCGGCTTCCGCCTGGACGATGTGTCGCCCGAGGTACCATGCAACATAGGCAAGCTGGTGCTCTCCCCCACCCGCACCTACGCCCCGGTGGTCAAGGTGCTGCTTGACCAACTTCGGCCGCAGATACACGGCATGGTGCACTGCACCGGCGGCGCACAGACCAAGGTGCTCCACTTCGTGGGCGACAACTGCAGCGTGGTGAAGGACAACATGTTCCCCGTGCCGCCACTGTTCAAGGCCATCCAGCAGCAGAGCGGCACCGACTGGCAGGAGATGTATAAGGTCTTCAACATGGGCCACCGACTGGAGGTTTACCTCAGTCCCGACCACGCCAAGCAAGTTATTGACATCTCCAAGAGCTTCAACATCGATGCCCAAATCATCGGCCGCATAGAGGAAGGCCCGCGCTCGCTGACCATCAAGAGCGAATACGGCGAATTTAACTACTAAGACATGAATACCCTACTTGAAAAACTCGACTCCCTCGTAGCCCGCTTTGAGGAAGTCGGCACTCTTATCACCGACCCCAACGTAATCAGCGACCAGCAACGATACGTACGCCTCACCAAAGAGTATAAAGATCTGGAGGACCTCATGGCCGCCCGCAAGGAATACGCCACCCTGCTCGGCAACCTGGAGGAAGGCAAGGACATGCTCGTCAACGAAACCGACCCCGACCTCAAGGAGATGGCCCGCGAGCAGGTGGCTGAATGCGAGAAGCAAATCCCTCCCCTGGAAGAGAAAATCAAGCTGATGCTGGTGCCCAAGGACCCCGAGGACAGCAAGAATGCCATACTTGAAATACGTGGCGGCACCGGCGGCGACGAGGCAGCACTCTTTGCCGGCGACCTCTTCCGCATGTACACCAAGTACTGCGAGACCAAAGGCTGGAAACTGGAGGTGTCGTCGTTCAGCGAAGGTGCCGTGGGCGGCTACAAAGAGATAGTGTGCTCCGTCACCGGAACCGATGTCTATGGCACTCTCAAATATGAGAGCGGAGTCCACCGCGTTCAGCGAGTGCCCGCCACCGAGACACAAGGCCGCGTACACACCAGCGCCGCCACAGTGGCCGTGCTGCCCGAGGCAGAGCCTTTCGACGTGGTCATCAACGAAGGCGAAATCAAGTGGGACACCTTCCGCTCCTCCGGTGCCGGAGGCCAGAATGTCAACAAGGTGGAGTCGGGCGTGCGCCTACGCTACAACTGGAAAAACCCCAACACCGGCGAGGTGCAGGAGATTCTTATCGAATGTACGGAGACCCGCGACCAGCCTAAGAACAAGGAGCGCGCCCTGGCCCGACTGCGCACCTTCATCTACGACAAGGAGCACCAGAAGTATGTGGACGACATCGCCTCGCGACGCAAGACACTGGTATCCACCGGCGACCGCTCCGCCAAGATTCGCACCTACAACTATCCGCAGGGGCGCATCACCGACCATCGCATCAACTACACCATCTACAACCTTGCCGCTTTCATGGACGGCGACATCCAAGACTGTATCGACCACCTCATCGTGGCCGAGAATACCGAGCGACTCAAAGAAACACAACTATAACTAAAACCCACTATGACCCGCCAACAACTCATCGACAATATCCGTCGCAAGCAGAGTTTCCTCTGCGTAGGCCTCGACACCGACATTAAGAAAAATCCCCAGCACCTGCTGGGAGAGGACGACCCCATCTTCGCCTTCAACAAAGCCATCATCGATGCCACCGCCCCCTACTGCGTGGCCTATAAGCCCAACCTCGCCTTCTACGAATGCGGCGGCCTCAAGGGCTGGGCAGCCTTTGAGAAAACTGTCAAATATATAAAGGAGAACTATCCCGACCTATTCATCATAGCCGATGCCAAGCGCGGCGACATAGGCAACACCTCGGCCATGTATGCCCGCAGCTTTTTTGAGGAGCTGGACATCGACGCACTGACCGTGGCCCCCTACATGGGCGAGGACAGCGTCACCCCCTTCCTGCAGTATGAAGGCAAGTGGGTAATCCTTCTTGCCCTGACCAGCAACAAGGGCAGCCACGACTTCCAGCTTACCGCCGACCAGCAGGGCGAACGCCTCTTTGAGAAAGTGGTGCGCACCTCCCAGCAGTGGGCCGACGAGAAGCAGATGATGTATGTGGTGGGAGCCACCCAGGGACAGCTCTTTGAGGATATCCGCAAGATTGCCCCCCACCACTTTCTGCTGGTGCCTGGAGTAGGCGCCCAGGGCGGCAGCCTTGAGGAGGTGTGCCGCTACGGCATGACCTCCGACTGCGGTCTGCTGGTCAACTCCTCGCGCGGCATCATCTATGCCGACGACACCGAACGCTTTGCAGAGGTTGCCGCCCAGAAGGCACACGACCTGCAGCAACAGATGGCCCGACTCCTATGATTATCAACGACCCCGTTCACGGTTTCATAGAGATTCCCAAGGGGCTGCTCACCACCCTGGTGAAGCATCCCGCCTTTGTACGCCTTAGCCGCATAGAGCAACTAGGGCCTACATCGTATGTCTATCCCGGCGGCCGCCACACCCGCTTCGCCCACTCCATCGGCACCCTACACCTCATCACCGAAGCTCTGCGCATACTGGAGCGCAAGGGGTGTGCCATTACCCCCGAGGAAGCTGAGGCGGCCAAGGCGGCCATGCTTCTCCACGACCTGGGCCACGGCCCCATGTCTCACAGCCTGGAGGGCAACTTCGTCTGCGGACTGAGCCACGAGGATATGACACTGCTGCTAATGCAGCGCCTCAACAGAGAACTTGACGGCAGGCTGAGCCTGGCCATCACCATCTTCCGCGATGAATATCCCAAGCACTTCCTACATGAGCTTATCTGCAGCCAGCTCGACATGGACCGCCTCGACTACCTATGCCGCGACAGTTTCTTCGCCGGAGTAAGGGAGGGCAATATCGGTGCTGAACGCATCATCAAGATGCTCAACGTGAAGGACGACCGCCTGGTGGTAGAGCAGAAGGGCATCTACACCATTGAGAACTACCTGATGGCGCGCCGCCTGATGTACTGGCAGGTTTATCTGCACAAGACGGCCCTCGCCGCGCGCGAGGCCCTGCACACCGCCCTATGCCGCGCCGTGGAACTCACGGAGCGGGGCTACACACTGCCGGCCTCAGCAGTGCTCAGCTATTTCCTTCATAACCGCATTGACCGTCATTTTATCGAGGCTCACCCTGAAGCTCTCAACAATTACCTGCTGCTCGACGACAGCGACATCATCTCTGCCCTCAAGCAATGGATGAGCTGCGACGACAAGGTTCTCAGCCTACTAGCCGCCAACTATATCAACCGCAATCTCTACAAGGCCCGCGAACTGCCAGCCCAGCCAACCCCCGCAGAGTTGGAGCCCCTGCGTCAGGCTGCTGCCGAGCAACTGGGTATAGCCGTCGAAGATGTCCATTATTTCGTTCGGCCGCTCAAAGTATCGCAGATGCTCTACTCCACCAGCGAAGACCACATCACCATTCTGATGAAAGACGGCTCCGTGCGCGACATCAGCGATTTTTCCGAACTACTGCATAGCGAAATGGTTGACCGCCGTAGCGAACGCTACTATCTGTTGATGCAGAGAGGTCTTTAAGGCAAAAAGGACATTTATTCGGCAAAAAAAAAGGCATCTCCTGTCAGAAACATATAAAAAGCATACCTTTTAGGGGCCTATTCCATAATTTTTTGCGATATTTGCAATAATTTATAAAGAAACATCCACACAGACATGGAATTTTCCGCCCGTCAGATTGCCGACTTCCTGCAAGGAACAATAGAAGGCAACGAGAACGCAACCGTCAGCACCTTCTCTAAGATAGAAGAAGGCACGAAAGGAACCCTCTCCTTTTTAGCTAACCCAGCATACGAACATTATATTTACGAGACAGAGTCAAGCATCGTACTGGTCAACGACTCCTTTAAGCCCTCAAGGCCGGTGCCCGCCACCCTTATCCGAGTGCCTAACGCCTATGAGGCCATAGCTAGCCTGCTGGCACTATACGAGCAGAGTAAGCCACGCAAAAGCGGCATACATCCGCTGGCCTTCATCGACCCCACTGCCAAGATTGGCGAAGGATGCTACGTAGAGGCCTTTGCCGTGGTTAGCGCCAACGCCACAGTGGGCAACGGCACACAGATCTACGCCCACGCCACCATTGGCGAAAGTGCCAAGGTGGGATCTAACTGCACCATCTACTCCAACGTAAGCATCTATCACGACTGCGTGGTAGGCAACAATGTGATTATTCACTCCGGGGCAGTGATCGGTGCTGACGGATTCGGTTTCGCACCCGCAGGCGACGGCTACGACAAGATTCCACAGATAGGCATCGTGACCATTGAAGACAACGTGGAGATTGGTGCCAACACCTGCATTGACCGCTCTACCATGGGCAGCACAATTATTGGCAAGGGCGTCAAAATCGACAATCTGGTGCAGGTGGCCCACAACGTAACCGTCGGTCAAAATACTGTAATGAGTGCCCAGGTAGGCATTGCCGGCAGTGCCAAAATTGGCGAATGGTGTACGTTTGCCGGCAAGGTGGGCATAGCTGGACATATCCACATAGCCAACCACACTACGGCCGGTGCAACATCTGCCATTTCACGCACCATCTCCAAGGAAGGCAGCACTATCCTGGGCATTCCGGCCATTGATGCACACCGCTTTGCACGCTGCAATGCCGTGTTCCGCAACCTGCCCGACCTATCAAAGGAAGTGCAGCAACTCAAGCGCGAACTGGCAGACCTGAAATCCCGATTAGAAAAATAACAAAACACACTTGTTAATTCGTCAACTCAAAAAGACATGTCCAAACAACATACGCTGAAAAAATCTTTCTCTGTGTCGGGCAAAGGTCTGCACACGGGCATAGTAACCACCGCCACATTCAATCCCGCCCCAGAGAACACCGGCTACCGATTCCAACGCACCGACTTGGAGGGACAGCCTATTATTGAGGGCGTTGCCGAAAATGTGGTGGACACTACCCGCAGCACAGTCATTGCCAAAGGCGATGCCCGCATAAGCACCATTGAGCATGCGCTAGCCGCACTACTCGGTATGGGCATCGACAACTGCCTCATCTGCATCAATGGACCAGAAATGCCTATACTGGAAGGCAGCGCCCAGACCTTTGTCAATAAGATAAAGGAGGTGGGATACGAGGAGCAGCAAGCACAGCGCGACTACTATGTCATAAAGAAGAAGACCGAGTTTCGCGATGACCAGACGGGAGCCTCTATTGTGCTTCTGCCCGATGAGAAGTTCAGCATCACAGTCATGATTGACTACGACAGCGACTGGTTCTCCAGCCAGTTTGCCACCGCCGAAGACATCAGCGACTTTGAGAAGGAGATAGCCGGCGCCCGCACATTTGTATTCGTTCGCGAGGTGGAGCCACTCATTAATGCCGGCCTCATCAAGGGCGGTGACCTCGACAATGCCATAGTAATCTACGAAAACCAGATTTCTCAGGAGCGTCTCGATCGCCTGGCCGACATCATCAATGTGGAGCATCAGGACGCTACCAAGCTCGGGTTCCTCAACACCAAACCTCTCGTTTGGCAGAACGAACCCGCCCGTCATAAGCTGCTCGACATAGTGGGCGACATGGCCCTCATAGGTCGCCCCATCAAGGGGCGCATCATTGCCACCAAGCCCGGCCACACCATCAACAATAAGTTTGCCCGCCAGATGCGCCGCGAGATACGCGCCCATGAGGTGCAGGCTCCACACTACGATTGCAACGAAGCTCCGCTGATGGATGTCAATCGCATACGCGAACTACTTCCCCACCGTTACCCCATGCAGCTCGTCGATAAGATTATTGAGATGGGCAAAAACTACATCGTGGGCGTTAAGAACGTAACCAGCAACGAACCCTTCTTTCAGGGCCACTTCCCCCAGGAGCCTGTCATGCCAGGCGTGCTACAGATTGAGGCTATGGCACAGGCTGGCGGACTATTGGTGCTAAGCGGACTGGAGGAGCCCGAGAAATGGAGCACCTACTTCATGCGCATTGACAATGTCAAATTCCGCCAGAAAGTAGTGCCCGGCGACACCCTTATCTTTAAGGTAGAGCTGCTGGCCCCCGTGCGCCACGGCATCTCCTCCATGAAAGGCTATATCTTTGTAGGCGAGAAGGTAGTCAGCGAATGTACTTTCACCGCCCAGATTATCAAGAACAAATAACAATCTATTCCCCAAATGAGCACAATCAGCCCACTGGCATACATTGACCCCGCTGCCAAGATTGGCGAAGGATGCGAGATAGGCCCCTTCTGTTATATCGACAAGAATGTGGTCATCGGCGACAACAATAAACTGATGAACAGTGTGACCGTACTCTCTGGCGCACGCATCGGCAACGGCAACATCTTCTTCCCCGGCGCTGTCATCAGCGCCATTCCGCAGGACCTCAAGTTCCGTGGCGAAGAGACCACCGCAGAGATTGGCGACAATAACAAGATACGCGAGAATGTAACCATCAACCGCGGCACCAACGCTAAGAAACGCACCGTGGTAGGCAATGGCAACCTCCTGATGGAGGGCGTACACGTGGCCCACGATGCCATTGTTGGCAACAACTGCATCATTGGCAACAGCACCAAGATAGCCGGCGAAGTGATTGTTGATGACTTTGCTGTCATCAGCGCCAGCGTGCTAATCCATCAGTTCTGCCGTGTGGGCAGTTACTCCATGCTTGGCGGCGGCACACGCACCAGCCAGGATATTCCGCCCTACTCCACAGTGGCTCGCGAGCCCGCCACCTACTGCGGCCTCAACCTTATAGGGCTGCGTCGCCACAAGTTTTCCCCGCAGCAGATTGAGGATATCCACGAAGTTTACCGCGTGCTATACAACCGCTCATTCACCATGGACGAGCGCATAGCGCAGATTCATGCTCAATTCCCCGACAACCCCGACGTGGACTATATCCTACACTTTGTGCAGGCCTCCAAACGAGGCATCGTTTACTAAAACAGTAAATAACAACTTGTCCAACTGTAAATAACAATGCTATTCAAGATTGCCCTTATCTGCGACGAAGCAGAAGATTTCTTCCGCGAGATAACCATCGACTCCGAGGCCACATTCCTTGACCTCAACAATGCCATACTCGCAGCCTGCGGCTACGATGATAGTCAGATTACCAGCTTCTACACCTGCTCCGATGACTGGGACAAGGAGCAGCAAATTGTGCGCGAAGACATGGGCACATCCGCTGAGGACGAGGACGTGTTCATCATGGCCGACACGCGACTCAGCGAACTGCTGGAGGATGAGGAGCAGAAACTCATCTATATCTTCGACCCTGCCAACGACCGTATCTTCTATCTTGAAATCACCGACATAGTTACCGGCCAGTCACTCAAGCAGGCTGTGTGCAGCGTTTCACGCGGTCAGGCTCCCCAACAACTCAAGGGGTTTGACCTCGATTTCACCACCATAGGCAAAGGCGGTGACAGCGACCTCGACCTTGACCTTGACAACTTCGGCGACGACGGATACAATGACGACGAATTTGACCCCGACTCCTTCAGCATTGACGATGAGTTCAACGGTTAAGGAACTCTCCTCCTTAACTCTTTAACTCTTTAACTCTTTAACTTTTTAACTTTTTAATATTTTAATTCTTCTTCTTGAACACCCTCTTTGTCCTACTCGGTCCCACTGCCGTTGGAAAGACAGAACTGTCGCTCAAGATTGCCGAGGCACTCGGCTCGCCCATCCTTAACGCCGACTCTCGCCAGCTTTACCGCGACATTCCCATAGGCACAGCCGCACCCACTGCAGAGCAGATGCAGAGAGTGCGGCACTACTTTGTGGGCACCCTCGGTCTGGAGGAATACTACAGCGCTGCGGCCTATGAGCAGCAGGTAATGGAGCTGCTGCCCACTCTCTTCGGGGAGACACCTGGCGTTCTGCTCAGCGGCGGAAGTATGCTCTATATTGATGCCGTATGCCGCGGCATCGACGACATCCCTACCGTGGAGGAGGAAACGCGCACCCTCCTACGTCAGCGCCTGGACGAAGAGGGGTTAGGGCGACTCTGCGCCGAGTTGCGGCTTCTTGACCCCGAGTACTATCGCAAAGCCGACCTGCACAACACGCAGCGCATAGTCCACGCGCTGGAGATATGCTATCAGACGGGGCGCCCCTACTCTTCCTTCCTCAGGCAGCAGACCAAGCAGCGACCCTTCCGCATCATTAAGATTGGCTTGCAGCGGCCGCGTGAGGAACTCTTCAGCCGCATCAACCAACGCGCCCTCAAGATGCTGGAGAACGGCTTTGAGCAGGAGGCACGCCGCGTTTATCCCTTACGCCACCTCAACAGTCTCAACACTGTGGGCTACAAGGAGATGTTTCGCTACATCAGCGGCGAATGGAGCCTGCCGCAGGCTATAGAGAAAATTCAGCGCAACACGCGCGTCTATGCCAAGAAACAAATGACATGGTTTCAGCGCGATGCCGACATCAATTGGTTCCGTCCCGACGAGGAAAAAGAGATTTTGGACTTCGTAAAACAAAATTCAGCAGACTAAGTATCAGCCAGCTGACAAGCCAACAGCCCGTAGCAATAAGCACTACGGCCACAACGACTCCCGCATATCCGGCGTATTCGTATGCAGCGCTTCCCAATGCGTTGCGGAAAGGCACAATAGCCGGGGCACTCTGCAGTAGATAAACCCCAAGCACAAAGCGAGCAACAAAGTTTATTTGAGGCTTGAGGCTTGAGGCTTGAGATTTTGGCTCTTTCTCGCCCTTGCGCTTTGTGAATAGGGAAAAAATCGTCACGGCCTCAAGGATGACAAGCGGGCAGTTGTAGTTCCATACCATCGGCATACGGCGCGGTTGCCACGCGCCTTTGTCTGCAAGAAACAGCATAGTGATGGCCGCAGCGCAAACAGCTATAATCATCCACGCATAGCGCCGCACAAAGCGCACCAACGGGGCATCGGTAAAAAGTCGGAGATAGCGGGCCAGCAAATAGAGAAGCACAAATTGGATAACATTATAACCGCTGGCGTTGACATAACCCCAGGCAAAGCCAAACAGAAGATTAAAAACCAGCAGACACAGCAGGATATGCTCCATGTTGCGGCGCGTAACCTTGTCGAGAGCCCGCTCCAGCAGCGGCGCTATAAGCAGGAGCATCAGGTAGTGGACAATAAACCACCAGTTAGTAAACTTGAGAGAAGAAAGGAAATCCGGTGCCGTAGCTTTGACAGGGATAGACGCTGCCTCAAAGAGCGATGGTAAGGCATAGGTGGCCAAGCCATAGGCCGCGGCTCCGAAGACGGCGCACACAATGACCAGACGCAGTAAAGGCTGCCACACACGACGCACGCCAAACCATCCGGTTATCATCACGAAAAGGCTCACACCGGTAACAACAACCGAGTTGAGCGCCACGCCAGCCACGCCTTTAGTCCCTGGATCGTAGGTACTGAGGTAGCCGCACACATCGGCTCCGAAAAGCAGAACATGGTGGAATGTGATAAACAAGATAGCCACTATGCGCAGTAGCTCAAAGCGCGAATCCCTTTTCAATGGTTTAGTTCTTTCAGTGATGTTACTATCAAATGTCCCCGTCGCCTTGCGGCACCCCGCTCTCTTAGGGGAAGAGCAGTTCCTTTTGCTTTCTTCACAATTACATGAAGGCCGCCGGTTTGCATTTATTGGTGTCCGGGGAAAGTTAGTATCATACGCCCTCCCCCCTTCGGGGTACTCCCTCTATCTTAGAGGGAGAGTCAAGTTAGTCATACCTATTTGTCTCATGTCCAACGGCTTGCAGACTCCCCCTCTAAGCGGGGTCCCCTTTGGGGAAGATAAATATGGATATTCTCGCGGAGCGAGGGGGTGGCCCATAGGGCCGGGGGCGTATGATAACAACGTATGCTTTTTTAATTGCAAGAAAGTAAGCTCTAATATACTATAACATT
>CADAJV010000058.1 GCA_902788275.1 uncultured Bacteroidales bacterium
CTCCGTGGAAAAATAAACTAACTCCGAGGAAAAAAAATCTAAGAGCCTCGAGCTGTCATTTTCAAGGCTCTTAGATTTGGTTTCGAGGCTCTTAGATTTCGTTTCAAGGCTCTTAGTTTTGATTTCCACAGGACAAAATTACCCTGCATATTAAATCGTCTGTTTTTCAACTCTTTAACCGAAATAAGGCAGGAATGTATGCAAAAAATATTTTATTTTTTTATAGGCAATGACACAGATGTTGGCACAGAGAGAGCGCTACCGTATTTTAACTGCGAGCTTGCGCTTAGGTTTCACAATTACGGTGCTAAATTTTCTGAGCTCGCGGTTTCAGAAAGCGAGTATGGCGCCATGAAAAAAGCGCAGACACCGGGGGGATGTCTGCGCTTTGTGGTGTGCGGTGCGGCGGCGTCTGCCGCCGGGTCGGGCTTAGAGGCCCATGCTGCGGAGGAAGACGGTGGAGTCGGCGTCGCCTATCTTGTTGTCGTGGAGCAGCTGGGGCAGCTGGCCGAGGGCCTTGCGGAATTGGCTTACGAGTTCTGCTGCGCGGGTGGGCTCATAGTCGATGGCTTCGACGGCGGTCTCCATGGCTGCAAGTTCGTTGGTGCGGGTGAGGTGGCAGTTCTTCCTCTTGTAGTTGAGCAGGGCCTGGCGGGCGCGCTTCATCTGTCCTATTGTGCCGTCGGCCAGGGCGGGTGCGGCGGCTGTGGCGGGCGCGAAGCCGTCGGGGAAGGTGATGGCCAGTGTCTTGGTCTTGGTGCCGGCGGTCTCGGGCACGTCAATCATGAGGGCGAGTTCGCGGGCGTCGTAGTAGAAGGGCACCTCGTCTTCGTTCATGATGATTTTCTCGGGCAGTGTGGTGCAGAGCACCTTGACGCGCCACTTGCGGTCGCGCGGCATGCCGTCGTACTCGCCCATGCGTGAGCCGATGCGCACGGTGAGGGTGTTGCCCTCGCGGTGCTGGCTGAGCAGGGTGGTGGCGTAGCGGGTGGCATAGTCCTTGCTGTCGCCGGCGTCCTCATAGAGGGTGAAGGTGCCGTTGTCGGCGCCGGGATAGACGGTGACGGTCAGCGGCTCATTGTTGCTGCGCAGGTTCTTGGCGTCGCCGGTGTGGTAGGGCAGTATGCTGCCGGCCTTGATGTAGAGGGGATATTCATCGAGCAGGAAGCGGCGCTCCACCTCCTGGCCGCCCTTGAGCAGGGTGCCGGTGCTGGCCTCATACCAGTCGCTGCCGGCGGGCAGCCACACCTTGAGGGTGGAGATGCTGTCTTGCATGGCCTCGCCGATGGGGGCCACGAGCATCTGGTCGCCAAACATATACTCATATTTATATATATAGGACTGCTCGTCCTCTGGGTATTCGTAGTAGAGGGGGCGGCATAGTGAGATGCCGGTGTCGTAGGCCTCGCGGGCCATGGTGTAGATGTAGGGGGCCATCTTGTAGCGGCCCAGGATTATCTGTCGCAGTATGTCGCTGTGCTTGTAGTCAAAGACCCAGGGCTCTTTGTTCATGCCGGGCGACTTGCTGGAGTGGGTGCGCAGTATGGGGCTGAGTGCGCCGAACTGCATCCATCGTATGTAGAGCTCGGGGTCGATGGTCTTGGGGCCGTAGTGGCCGCCGATGTCGTGGCTCCAGTAGCCGTAGAGCACGTTGGAGGCGGTGGAGTTGAACCACGGCTGGAACTTGAGGCTCTCCCATGTAATCTGGCTGTCGCCGGAGAATCCTATCTGGTAGCGGTGGTTGCCCAGTCCGCCCCAGCGGTGGTAGAGCATGGGGCGTGTGTTGCGGTGTCGCTCCATGTCGCTGAAGAACACGTAGTTAATCCACCATGTGTTGCTCAGCTGGGTGAGGCGCTTGTCGTTGGCCCACTGCTGCCAGTCGAGCCACCAGAAGCTGACTCCCTCTTTCTCCATGGGGCGGAGCACCACGTCCATCAGTCCGCTCATAAACTGTTTGTTGCTTCCTTCGTAGGGTATCTGCTCGCCCTTGCCGGCATCGAGGCCCATGTGGGCGGCCATGGCGGGGTAGGGGGTATCGAATGCCCTGACGCCGTCGGCGGGGTGGAGGTTGAGCGTGACTTTGAGGTCGCGGCTGTCGCGCAGCCAGTTGAGGAACTTGTAGGGCTGGGGGAAGAGCTGCGTGTTCCATGTGTAGCCTGTCCATCCGCCGCGCTTGTTGTCGGAGTAGTGCCAGTCCATGTCAATCACCAGCACGTCGAGCGGCAGGCCCATCGTGTCGAAATGGCCCAGCAGTTCGCGCAGCTCGCTGTCGGAGTAGCCCCAGTAGCGGCTCCACCAGTAGCCGAAGGCATAGCGGGGCGGCAGCGGGGCCTTGCCTGCAAAGACGGTAAAGTCGTGCAGGGCCTGCTTGTAGTCGGTGCCGTAGGCGAGGAAGTAGAGGTCCTGTGCCCCCTGTGCGCTTCTGCGCTCCTCTACCCAGGGCCAGTCGCTGTTGTCGAAGAGGAAGTTCTTGGAGTCGTCAATCAGCGTCCATCCGCTGCGGCTGAGCAGTCCGTCCTCAATGGGCATTAGTGTGTTGCCGTTCCAGTGGCGGTCGCCGTTGTAGCCGTCCAGGGTGCGATAGGTGCCCTTGAGATTGAGGGTGTCCTTCAGCCCAGGCACCCAGCGGAAGGGCTTCTGTCCCTTGGCGTTGGTGATGGTGAGATTGTCGGCGGTGAAGGGGCCGCTGCCCTTCTTGTAGCGCAGGGTCATGCGCGGGGTGCTGACCTCGATGGTATTGCCCTGCTTAACGGAGAAGGTACTCTTGGGGTAGCTGCGGTTGACGGCCACAAACGACGGTGCATCAATAAACCGGCCGTCGGGGGCGTACTCCAGTCTTATTGTGCCATCGGTGATGACGGTAAACCTCACGTTGCCGTCCTGGTAGGCGACATTACTGCTTTGCGCCAGGCTGCCAAGGGCGCACAAAACAGCGGCAAAAGCTGCGAAGATGGTCTTCTTGTGTATCATATGTATAAAGGTTTTGGGAGTTAACGGCTTCGCCGTGGGAGTTAAAGAGGGAGTTAACGGCTTTGCCGTGGGAGTAAAAAAGGACATTAGTCTGACATGGCTTTGTTTTGGGTGATAGCTTCGGCATAACCGTTGAGTTTCCAACTCGTTCCGTTGATAAGAAATTCTATATTGTCATTAGTTTCTTTATTGATATATCCAATATCGTATGAAAGGATTATATAATATCGGCATTCTTCAAACGAACCTTGGGCAATGTTTAGGAAGTGCAATTTGTCGGCGCGGCTCAGCTTGCGATATCCTTCGCAGATGTTCGTTGCGATGGAAACTGCGGCACGGCGAAATTGTGATGTGAGTCCGTAGCGCTCTTCTTCAGGGAAATATTTGGTCGTGGCATACACGGTCTTTACAAAGTCGTGAGCTTTCTGCCAGCAGTCCAAATCCTTGAAACTGCAACTACGGCTGTTGTCTTTTTTTACTTCCACTTTAACTACTTTTTTACTTTCGCTTTAACTCCCAAATGAGTGTTAAGCGAAATTTTAATATTTTCTTCTGCAAAAATAAGAAAAAATTACTAAATTCGCTGCACGATAGTAAAAACATTATGATGAAAAGCCCAAAACAGTTTCTGATTGACAACTTGCGCAGCATTCCCGACTTTCCTAAGCCGGGCATCAACTTCCGTGATATCACGTCGTGGTTTATCAATCCCGACTGCATCGACGTGATGACAGACCTCCTCGTTGCCCGCTATAAAGACGAGGGCATCACCAAGATAGTGGGCCTGGAGTCACGCGGTTTCCTTATGGGCTCGGTGCTCAGCAGGGAGTTGCATGCCGGCTTTGTGCTGGCCCGCAAGCCTGGCAAGCTGCCGGTCAAAAGCCTCAGCGAGAGCTACACCAAGGAGTACGGCACCGACTCGCTGGAGATAGCCTGCGATGCTATCGGCCCTGATGACGTTGTGCTTATCCACGACGACCTGCTGGCCACTGGCGGTACTGCCCTGGCAGCCTACAAGCTGGTGGAGAAATTCCACCCCAAGAAGATACTCATCTCCTTCCTTATCGAGCTGACCGATGAGGGCCTCCATGGCCGTGACCGATTCCCTAAGGATGTGCAGCTCGACACCCTGGTGACTGTTTAACTCCTAAATGTTCAATTTCAAATCTGTAAACAGTAAACGTTTTAGAAGTTAAGAAGTTAAGTAGTTAAGAAGTTAAGCCGTTAGTCAGGACTATTGTCCTCTATCTCCTTCTATCTCCTTCTATCTCCTTCTATCTCCTTCTATCTCCTTCTAACTCCTAAATGTTCAATTTCAAATCTGTAAACAGTAAACGGTAAACCGTAAACCATAAACCAATTTGCCTTTTGGCAGTGCACGGCGCTATCTTGCCGCCCAAATATGTGATTTTGTCTTGGTTTGCGAAAAAAAAGCACAAAATTCATTGAAAAGACAAAAAAAAAGGTCAGATATTTGCTAGTTAAATAATTAAGTTCTATATTTGCCAAACAAAACAGCGTATAATCGCAAATAATAACCAAAAACACATACAAAATGAAAAAGACTTTACTTTCTATCTGCATCATGCTGGCTGCCGTTGTTGGTCAGGCATTTGCACAAAGCAACGATGTTGCTGGTAACAAGCGTTTCACCGTTTCTGTAAGCACAGGTGAGGGTGGCCAGATTGAGATTGAGGGTACTGGTGCAGTATCCAAGAACTCTGTTGCTTCCGCTACCATCAACACTGGCGAGGACGTAGTTCTCGTTATCACTCCCGATGAGGGTTATGAGCTCAAGACTCTCTTTGTTGACGGCACCGATGTTGTTGCCGATGTTACCGATGAGGGCACCTACACCATCGCCGCTATCTCTAAGAACATGTCCGTAAGCGCAACCTTTGAGGAGAAGACAGAGCCGCAGGTAAAGGGCGACGTTACCGGTGAGGGCGATGTTAATACTGCTGACGTGGTAGCCGTTTACAGCTACATCATCGAAGGCGATGCCTCCGGTTGGCTCAAGGAGCGTGCTGACGTTACCGGTGAGGGTGATGTTAACACTTCTGACGTAGTTGCTATCTACGCTATCATCATTGGTGAATAAATTATAGAGCATACACACGCAATTTTAAATCACGGGGCAAACCTCTTTGGCTTGCCCCGTTTTTTTTTGTGTTTATCAAAGACTCTCCTGTTTTTCGATAAAAATTCCTAATTCCTAATTCCTAATTCCTAATTTTAATGTACCTTTGCATCTAATTATAATATATAAGGTACACACACACGTATGCGCGCGAAGAAAATCTTCCTACTGATACCTCTCCTCCTCTTAGCAGTGAGCGCCGCTTTTGCCATTCCGCAAAACGACATCGTCAGCGACATCCTGCAGAAGGATGTCGCCCTCGGCGAGCGTCAGCGTAGCGTGCGTGACAGCCTGGGAGCCGTGGTGCGCAGAGAGATGATGTCCCACGCCGGCGATAGCCGCTCCGGAGGCGACACCATCGGCGGCATGCGTCTGCAGGTCAGCCTCCTCACCTGCGGCCCAGGTCCTGAGATTTATGAATACTACGGTCACTCCGCCATCCGCGTGGTGCGCACCGACACTGCCGATTTCGACCTCGTGTTCAACTACGGCGTCTTCGACTTCAATTCCGGCAATTTTGCCCTGCGCTTTGCCCTGGGCCACACCGACTATATCTGCGCCATGCAGCAGACCGTGGATTTCGTTGAGGCCTACCGCCGCAAGGGCATCTACATTGACGAGCAGGTACTCAATGTCACTCAGCTGGAGGCCAGCCGCATCCTCAATGCCCTGCTGATCAACTGTCAGCCCGAGAACTGCGTCTATCGCTACAGTTTCTTCTACGACAACTGCGCCACCCGCGTCCGCGACATGATAGAGCGTTGCCTTGATGGCAAGCTGCGCTATCCTGTGCGCCCCACCGAGCGCAGTCTGCGCAGCGCGGTCCATTACTACAGCCACGACTATCGCTGGGCCACCTTTGGTCAGGACCTCCTGCTGGGCAGCGAGGCCGACCAGCCCGCCACCGGTCGCGAGCTTCAGTTTGCTCCGCTCATCATGCAGCAGGACTTTGCTAGCACCCTCGTGGTAGATAGCACCGGCATAGCTCGCATCTTTGCCGGCGAGACTCATCGCCTGCTTGACCTGCCGCCCGTCGAGGCGAAGCCCTCAGCCTTTTCTCCCCAGCTGGTGGCCGTTGTGCTGTTGTTGACTGTCCTGCTACTGGGCGTGTGGGAATGGCGTAAAGGCCGCATATTCTGGCCTGTTGACACCGTGCTGCTCGTGGTGCAGGGCCTGGCAGGCATCATCGTCAGTTTCCTCTATTTCTTCTCCACCCACCCCACCGTTGACAGCAACTGCCTGGTATGGGTGCTCAATCCGCTGCCCCTGGTGGGCCTTTATTGGCAAATCAAGGGCGGGCGTACCTGTCGCTATTGGTACTACCACGCCGTGGCGCTGGTGGTGCTGGCTGTGTTCTTGCTGTCGTTGCCCACCGTCAGCCAGTATGTAGGTTTTGTGGCCGTGCTGATGCTCGTTGCCCTCCTGCTGCGCAGCCTTACCAATGTCCTTGTATGGCTCAAGAATAAGAGGAAAACATCCTCCGCCCCCAGGCAGCCTAAAAGCCATAAGGACCTCGCCTCGCTTACCTATCCGCTCATCATACTGCCGCTGCTGGCACTCGATGCCAACGCCGCTTCGCGTCTGCCGCGAGTGGTGGTCAGTATAGCCATCGACGGCCTGCGCAGCGATTTGCTCGATGCCTTTATGCCCCTCTATGGTGAGGGCGGCTTCCGTCTGCTCATGAGCCAGGGCTGCGTCTTTACCAATGGCGAATATCCCAGCCAGGTTCCCAACAGAGCCTCTTCCATAGCCACGCTGGCCACAGGCACCGTGCCCTACGACCACGGCATCATCGACCTCCACTGGCTCAGTCGCAATACCCTGCGCCCCACCTACTGCGTTGACGACCCCTCTCAGCACGGCCTTAACACAGCTGTACCCCTGTCGCCTCGCAATCTTGGCGTCTCCACCGTGGGCGATGAGCTCAAGGTGGCCACCCGGGGCCAGGCTCTTGTCTATGCTTTCGCCCCTGTGGGCGATGCCGCCGTGCTCAGTGCCGGCCATGCCGCCGACGGAGCCTTCTGGCTTGACCCCAAGAGCGGCCAGTGGGCAGGCTCTGCCTACTATGCGCCCCAGCTCCCCGCCTGGGTCACCACCGTTAATGGTCAGTCGTTGAGCATCAATGGTCAGTCGTCAATCGTCAATGGTCAATGGCCCATGGTCAATGAGTTAGTGGGCCGCATGGCAGCCTCCTGCTTTAAGTACACCACCATCGGCAATGACGAGGTGCCCGACTATATGGCCCTTGCGCTCAGCGCCATGCAGCAGGGCCGTGAAGCCGAAGCCATCTACACAGAGCTCGACAATGTCGTCAGCGGCATCATCTCTGCCACCGAGGCCAATGTAGGCCAGGGCAATGCTCTCTTCGTTCTCACCTCTACGGGCACCGATGAGGCCGGGGTTGCCGACCTTGAAGCCTACCGCATACCTACCGGCAGTTTCTATATCGACCGCACCGCCAACCTCCTCAATATGATGCTCATGGCCCTCTATGGGCAGGGCAACTATGTGGAGGCCATCTACGACAACCACATCTTTCTCAACCATAAGCTCATTGAGCAGAAGCAGCTCAACATGGGTGAGGTCCTCGACCACTGCCAGGAACTCCTCCTTCAGTCTGAAGGCGTCAAGAACGCCTACTCCGCCAAACAGCTGCAGCTCGGTGGCTGGACTCCCGGCATTGAAAAGATTCGCAACAGCTACAATCCCCACCTCTCTGGCGACATCATGGTGCAAGTGGCTCCGGGGTGGCACCTCGTCAACGAGACCACCGGCCTCAACAAGCTGGTGCGCGACTGTGCCCCCGCCTTCCCCATACTGTTCTATGGCCTTGACCTCCCCGCCAAGATCGTGGAGACACCCGTCAGCACCGACCGCATAGCCCCCACGCTGACTGGAGCTATGCGCATACGCGCTCCCAATGCGTGCCGCACAGCCCCGTTGCCCATTTACCGTTAGCCAATAACCGTCATTTACTTGAAATTTGCCAAGTTTGGCAATTTTCAAACTTTTACAATCAATAAAATAACCAATTATGAGTTTAATAAGCGTACTAACAAAGATATTCGGAAACAAGGCCTCCCGCGATATGCGCGAAATCCAGCCCTACGTAGAGCAGATCAAGCAGGCCTATGAGCAAATCGACCAGCTCTCCAACGACGAGCTCCGTGCCAAGACCAAGGAGCTGCAGCACCAGGTGCAGCATTGTGCCGACAATATCAAGGCCGAGATACAGGCCACCAAGGACAAGATTGAGACTCTCCCCATCGAGGAGCGCGAGAGCCACTTCAACCATATCGACAAGCTCGAGAAGGAAGTGCTCGACCGCATGGAGGAGGAACTCAACGTCATCCTGCCCGAGGCCCTGGCCATCATGAAGAGCACCGCCCGCCGCTTCACCGAGAATGAGGATGTCATCGTCACCGCCACCGACTTCGACCGTGAGCTGGCAGCCACCCACGACTTCGTAGATATCGACGGCGACAAGGCCGTCTATCACAACCACTGGGTGGCCGGCGGAAACGAGACCGTTTGGAACATGATTCACTACGATGTCCAGCTCTTTGGCGGCGTAGTCCTCCATCAGGGCAAGATAGCCGAGATGGCCACCGGTGAAGGTAAGACCCTCGTGGCCACCCTCCCCGTTTTCCTCAACGCCCTCACGGGCAACGGCGTCCATGTCGTCACCGTAAATGACTATCTCGCCAAGCGTGACTCCGAGTGGATGGGCCCCCTCTACATGTTCAACGGTCTCAGCGTTGACTGCATCGACAAGCATCGCCCCAACTCCGAGGAGCGCCGTCGTGCCTATCAGGCTGACATCACCTTCGGCACCAACAATGAGTTCGGTTTCGACTACCTTCGCGACAACATGGCTACTGCCCCCCAGGACCTCGTCCAGCGCTCCCACAACTATGCCATCGTCGATGAGGTTGACTCCGTTCTCATTGATGACGCCCGTACCCCCCTCATCATCTCCGGTCCTGTGCCCCAGGGCGAGGACCAGATGTTTGAGCAGTACCAGCCCCTCATTCAGAGCCTCTATGAGGTGCAGCGCAAGTATGCCACCCAACTACTCTCCGAGGCCAAGCAACTCATCGCCAGCCCCGACAAGAAGCAGCAGGAGCAGGGCTTCCTACAGCTTTTCCGTTCCCATAAGGCCTTGCCCAAGAACAAGGCATTGATAAAATTCCTCTCCGAGCCCGGCATCAAGACCGGCATGCTCAAGACCGAGGAAATCTATATGGAGAACAACAACCGCCGTATGCCCGAGGCTATCGAGCCCCTCTACTTCGTTGTCGATGAGAAACAGAAGAGCGTCGAGCTCACCGACCGCGGCAACGACTGGCTTGCCAATGCCGTCAAGAACGCCACCCTCTTTGTCCTGCCCGACATAGCCAGCGAGCTTTCCGCCCTTGAGGGCGACAAGACCCTCTCCGACGAGGAGCGTTTGGCCAAGAAAGACGAGCTCATGGCCGACTATGCCGTCAAGTCTGAGCGTGTCCACACCATCCTGCAGCTCCTCAAGGCATATACCATGTTTAATATCGATGAGGAGTACGTCATCATCGACGGCCAGGTCAAGATTGTCGATGAGCAGACTGGCCGTATCATGGAAGGCCGTCGCTGGAGCGACGGACTCCATCAGGCCGTCGAGGCCAAGGAGCATGTCAAGGTAGAGGCCGCCACCCAGACCTTCGCCACCATCACCCTCCAGAACTATTTCCGCATGTACCATAAGCTCGCCGGTATGACCGGTACCGCCATCACCGAGGCAGGCGAGTTCTGGAACATCTATAAGCTCGACGTCGTCGAAATACCCACCAATAAGCCCGTTGTCCGCAAGGACCTCAACGACCGTGTCTATAAGACCAAGCGTGAGAAATACAACGCCGTCATCGACGAGATAGCCCGCATGCGCGATGCCGGCCGCCCCGTCCTCGTCGGCACCACCTCCGTTGAGATCTCCGAGCTTCTCAAGCGTATGCTCGACCTCCGCCATATCCCCTGCCAGGTACTCAATGCCAAGCTCCATCAGAAAGAGGCCGAAATCGTGGCCCAGGCCGGTCAGAGCTCTACCGTTACCATAGCCACCAACATGGCCGGCCGTGGTACCGATATCAAGCTCTCTCCCGAGGTCAAGGCCGCTGGCGGACTCGCCATCATCGGCACCGAGCGCCATGAGAGCCGCCGCGTGGACCGTCAGCTCCGAGGCCGTTCCGGCCGTCAGGGCGACCCCGGCTCATCCGTTTTCTTCGTCTCACTCGAAGACCAGCTCATGCGCCTCTTCGCTTCCGAGCGTATCTCCAAGATCATGGACCGCTTTGGCCTCAAGGAGGGCGAAGTCATCGAGCATCCCCTCATCAATAAGTCCATCGAGCGTGCCCAGAAGAAAGTCGAGGGCAACAACTTCGGCATCCGCAAGCACCTCCTCGAGTACGACGATGTCATGAACAAGCAGCGCACCGTCATCTATGAGAAGCGTCGCCACGCCCTCATGGGAGAGCGCATCGGCATGGACATCTCCAACATGATTTGGGACCGTACCCTCAACATCATCGACGCCAACGACTTCGCTGGCTGCCAGCGCCGCTTCCTCGAGGTCATGGCCATGGAGGCTCCCTTCACTGAGGCCGACCTTAATGGCGGCATGCCTCGCGAGGAACTCTATGAGCAGTCATTCCAGGCTGCCATGGCCAATTTCCACCGTCGCACCGACCGTATGGCCGAGGTAGCCACCCCCGTCATTAAGCAAGTCTATGAAAACGAGGGCGACCGCTATGAGCGCATCGCTGTGCCTATCACCGACGGCAAGCGCATCTACAATATCGCCGTGCCTCTCAAGGAGGCTGTCGATACCGAGGGCAAGAGCCTTGTCAAACAGTTTGAGAAAGCCATCCTCCTTCAGATTATCGATGATGAGTGGAAGGAGAACCTCCGCAACCTCGACGAGCTCAAGCACTCCGTTCAGACAGCCAGCTATGAGCAGAAAGACCCCCTCGTGATCTTCAAGCTTGAGAGCGCCACCCTCTTCGACACCATGATCAACAAGATCTACGACCGCGTCGTCAGCATCCTCATGCGCTGCCAGATACCCATGCGCGACCCGCAGGAGGTGCAGCAGGCGGCCCCTGAGCGCCGTGCTCCCCGTCCGCAGTACACCGAGAGCCGCACCGACCTTACCGACCCCGCCCAGCGTGCTGCCGCCAACCAGGACACCCGTGAGCGTCAGGCACCCCAGCCCATGGTCAAGGAGAAACTCCCCGGCCGCAACGACCCCTGCCCCTGCGGCAGCGGCAAGAAGTTCAAGAACTGCCACGGCCGTGGCGTAGTCTGAAAGAAATCTTTAATTAATAATAGTTGATAGATTGAGGAGTTGAAGGATAGAAGTACCCACTTCCGTCTTTTCAGCTTTTCAATCTTTTGTATTCTCAACACCCCCCTAGCTCATCACTCCTAAAGCCCATCGGCCTGCGGCTCCCCCTCTAAGCGGGTTCCCCTCTAGGGAAATCAAATATGTAAAACCTCGCGAAGCGAGGGGGTGGCTGCAAAGCAGACGGGGGCGTATGAAAAAACTTTCCAACACCTTACTCCTAACTCATATGTCCATACTTCTTATCTACACCGGCGGCACCATCGGCATGAGCCGTAATTCCTTCAGCGGAGCCCTTGAGCCTCTCGATTTCGCCCATCTCCTGCGTCATATCCCTGAGCTCCACGAGGTCGCTGCCGACATCCACACCACCCAGTTTGAGCCCCCCATCGACTCCAGCGATGTCACCCCATCCCAGTGGGAGTCCCTTGCCTGCACCATTGCCGGACGCTATCACGACTACGATGGTTTCGTCATCCTCCACGGCACCGACACCATGGCCTATACCGCCTCCGCCCTCTCCTATATGCTGGGCAACCTCACCAAGCCCGTCATTTTCACTGGCTCCCAGCTGCCCATCGGTCAGCTGCGCACCGATGGCAAGGAGAACCTCATCACCGCCGTCTCCATCGCCGCCGCCCGTGACGACGAAGGTCGTCCGCTCGTACCCGAGGTCGCCATCTATTTCGGTGGCCGTCTGCTGCGTGGCAACCGCACCACCAAGCAGAGTGCCGAGGCCTTCCGTGCCTTTGCCTCCTTCAACTATCCCGCCCTTGCCGATGCCGGCGTCGATATCACCTACCACCGCGACCTTATCCTGCGTCCCGACTACGGTAGAGGGCTGCAGCCTTTTTATGCTCTCGACCCCAATGTCATCATTATCTCGTTGTTCCCCGGCATGCGTGGAGATATCCTGCAGCATATCCTGCAGACCCCCGGTTTGAAGGCCGTCGTGATGCGTACTTTTGGCAGTGGCAATGCTCCTCGTCATCCTTGGTTACTCAGCGCGTTGCGTGAGGCCGCTGATCGTGGTCTTGTCATTGTCAATATCAGCCAGTGTGTCCAGGGTGCAGTAGAGATGTCGCGTTACGACTGCGGTCTCCATCTCCAGGAGGCCGGTGTTCTCAGTGGTTTAGACTCCACCGTAGAGAGTGCCGTCACCAAGCTCATGCACCTTCTTGCTCGTTACCCCGGCGACACCGTCACCGTCCGCTCCCTTATGACTAAGAACCTAAGGGGAGAGATTAGCGTATAAGAGTTTTTTTGTAACTTTGCAGTGAGAAAAAAAGATAACAATGAAAAAGATAATGTTTCTTATCAATCTGCTCGTCTTTGCCTTTGCTGGCAAGACCTTCGCAGAGGATGTGGCCAGGGTAGGAGATGCTACTTATGCTTCTCTCGCAGCCGCTGTTAACGCTGTTCCTTCAGGCGGCACTGTTACGATGATTGCCAACACTGAGGTAGGTAGTACTATTGGTGGTCCTGGAAAGCTGATTAACAAAACATTTACACTTGATTTAAACGGGAAAATAATTACGTCAAGTGTAGCAGATAGTTATTGCTCCCTTTTTCAGATTGACCAAAATGCAAGTCTTGTAATTGTCGATAGTAGTGATGAACAGAAGGGAGAAATCACTTGTGTTGATAAAAATAACAATATTGAACTTTTTGTTGTTGAAGGCAAACTAACCATAAATGGAGGAAGAATTTCGTCTCCTTCTAATATTCTAAAAGGATGTTGTATCATAAATGTGGTAAGTGGTGGAGAGCTAGTTATAAATGGAGGTTTGGTGACGACAGTAAAAGGAAGAAGTTCTGTTACATGTGGTGTGATTGGCAACTCGGGAACAACGACAATTAATGGCGGCTCTGTGATAAACACGTATTCTGGTACAGACATGTCGGCTCGTGCTATTCAAAATAACAGTGTTCTTTATGCTTATAGTGGTTCTGTTAAAAGTTCAAACGAATATGCACTCTATAGCGGGCCAAAGGGAACCGTATTTATGGGTAGCGGCTTGATGATGGAGGGCAGCGTTTTTATAAAGAATCCTATAACCGAATATATTCTTACTGACAACGCGGACTTTAGTTTGCCTACGGATCTCAGCGTGAACAAGATTACCTATAATCGTGGGAACAGCAATGCCTTTGGCACGGTTTGCCTGCCGTTTGTGCCTGACAGCAAGGCAACGATAACCTACTATACGTTGAAAGAAGCAGATGAGAATACTCTGACGCTGGAGGCTGTTAATAATGTGGAGGCTAACACGCCGTATGTCTATTATACAGAGGATGGAACGTTTAATGTAAGCCGTGAAACTGTCACAACTCTCAGCGCTGGTGTTACGGCGGGCAGTGTGACAAGCAGCAACGGATGGACACTTAAGGGAATCTATGCTCGCACCACTGTCTATGAGGCTGACGAGCCAAACAGCTACTATATTAAGAACAACGCCTTCTGTAAGGTAAATGGCAATTTCAATATCAAACCGCTGCGCGCATATTTCATAGCACCAGGTGGAACGAACTCTGGCCGCTACGAGATTAGCGTTATCGATGAGGCAACGGCTCTTAGCAACCTTATAGACGAAGGTTTGTCTGTCAGGTCAATACGCGATGTAAACGGAATGAGACATAGCAAACTGCAGCGAGGCGTCAACCTTGTTACAATGAGCAACGGAATAACTAAAAAAGTAATTGTAAAATAGCTTGCGCCATGAAAAAGTATTACATAACACCTGTGCTGTATTGCGTGGGTCTAAAGTTCATCTCTATGGTGTGTGCAAGCGACACCGTAAGGCTTCGCCGCCGCGAAGGTGTGACAGGCGAAGAGGCTGACTCCAGAGCTTTTGGGGGGACGTTGCTATGGGATGATTGTAGCGAACATGATGAGTAGAAAAAACAGTATAAGAAAAGGTAATGATATAGATGTTGGCACAGATTACTCATAATGCAGCCAATTTTGACTGCGTTAGTTGTATGTTTATTGCATAACTGCGTTGATTAGAATAGACATGAGACTTTTATTCCGAGTCTTTTGCGTAATCATTGCCTAAGTTTAATCTAATCCCCTTGAAAAAAGTTTTAACTCCGTGGAAAAATAAACTAACTCCGTGGAAAAAAAATCTAAGAGCCTCGAGCTG
>CADAJV010000059.1 GCA_902788275.1 uncultured Bacteroidales bacterium
ATTTTATTTTTTTATAGGCAATGACACAGATGTTGGCACAGAGAGAGCATGACTATTTCGCAGAGACTGTAATCTGTGCCAACTGCTATATTGTTGCCATAAGTTTGGGGTAAGAATAAGTGGGAATCCCCCTCTTCTGCCTCCCTCTCGGCGGGGTTCACTCCGATGAGGGGAAGAATGAGGAGGTACTGTGAAATAATAAGGAGGAGTGTCCTGGGTGGGGCGCTCCTCCTTGTGTGGGTATATGTGTAGGTGTGTGTTCCTACTTGAGGCCGATGGCCTTTGCGATGTGTTTGGGCACAGCCTTCTTGTTGACCACGATGTTGATGGTCTTGTAGGCTGCATAGGGCTTGGAGATGTAGGCAAATCCCTTGTACTTGCCATACTTGCCCCAAGAGTTCTTCATCATGTAATACTCCTTGCCGTTCTGGTCCTTGGCTATGCCGTAGAGTAGCATACCGTGGTCATCGGTAGTCTCCCAGTTGTCGAAGCCTTCCTGACGCAATTCCTGGGTGATGATTTTCTCATCGGAAGAGTTGAAAGCGTCCTTCTTGTCGGCAGACTTGCCAATCCAGCGCTCTTGGTCGCTGCCCTCAGTGCTGGTGTTCTTGGCATCGGCAGGCACGGAGGCTATGCTGGTGCTGTTGCGGTTGAAATATTTCTCGCTAACGTCGGCACCCCATGCGATGGTGTAGCCATTCTGGATAGCATAGTCCATGGTTTCCATCAACTCGTCGAGGGTGAGGTTGTAGCTCAGGCCCCAGCGCCAGTTATCCTGCACCTCAATGGCAAATTGGGTGTGGAACGGATGGTGGGTAAATGAGGTGAGGCTAACGTAGTCGTCGGCGTTAACACCGAGGCTCTGTGCAAAGCTCTGCGGGGTATATGTCTTGTTTTCGTATTCAAATGTTTCGGGCATGGGGCCAAGGTAGGCTTCAAGGATGCTCTCGAAGGGCTTCTGCCAGCACTTGGAGAGAGTCTTGATGTTGGCGTTGGGGCCGGTGAAAGCTCCGAGATAGCCTTGTGCGGCTTTCTCAAGCTCGGAGTGGTTGAAGAGGGTGTCACCATAGAGGCTGCCGGCGGGGGTGACGGCGCTCTCTGGCATCATGCCGTAGTTCTTGAGGCAGTAGAGTACATCGTAGAAGCTGCCGCCCTGCGACCAGCTTACATCGCCATGCATCCTGACGTTTGCTACTGCGCGGTCAATGTAGGTCTTATAAATTACGTAGGCTTCAGCGAGGTCGTAGGTCTTGCCGGTGTTGCGCAGAATCTCTGCCTCCAGGAATCCGAGGCTGGAGAATGCCCAGCAGGTGCCAGAACGGTGCTGGTCCTTTACGGTGGTGATGGGTATTTCCTTTACGACAGTGAACTTGGTGGTGTCGGCATCGTCTGCCATCACGGGGGCGCTGCTGATGAGCGCGGTTGCGGCTATCATGGCCGCAAGGAGCTTGGTAATTTTCATAATTAGGTTATGTGTTGGTTATTTGTTTCTTTTATGCTTTCTTTTCTGCTATCTGTTAATAGTGGAATTCTGCCACGTATTTCTCTACGTCGTCGGCGTGGTAGGGGATGATATCCTTACCAAGGAAGCGTGCGCCCTCATCCGTGATGAGCAGGTCATCTTCTATGCGTATGCCGCCGAAGTCCTTGTATTTCTCAATAGCCTCGAAGTCTAGGAACTGAGCGTTGATGTTGTTGGTCTTCCAATAGTCGATGAGGTCGGGGATGAAATAGATGCCCGGCTCGTCGGTGATGACGAATCCCTTCTGCAGGCGACGGCCCATGCGCAGGCTGGCTGTACCAAACTGAGTGGAGGGCTGTATCTCGTCATCGTAGCCTACGTATATCTGACCCAGATCTTCCATATCGTGGACGTCGATGCCCATCATGTGGCCCAGTCCGTGGGGCAGGAACAGTGCGTGAGCTCCAGCTTGCACAGCCTCCTCGGTGTCGCCCTTCATCAGGCCAAGGTCTTTGAGCCCATTGGTGATGTGACGGCAAACCTCCATATGAACGTCATAGTATTTGACATCGGGCTTGGCCATGCCGAGGGCGAGGTCGTGAGCCTGCTCAACAATGGTGTAGATGTCACGCTGACGGTGGGTGAACTTGCCGCTGATGGGGGTGGTGCGGGTGTGGTCGGAGCAATAGTTGTTAACTGTCTCGGCACCTGCATCAACCAGCAGCAGACGGCCTGCCTCAAGGTAGTTCATCTTGGGTGCGCCGTGGAGTATCTCTCCGTGCATGGTGACAATGGAGGCAAATGAGACCTTGCTGCCCAACGAGCGGGCTATGCCGTCGATGGTGCCCCCAACGAAATGCTCGGTTACTCCAGGCTGAGCCAGCTTCATGGCTGTGGTGTGCATTTTGAAGCCGATGGAGCAGGCGCGCTCAATCTCCTTGATTTCCTCATCGCTCTTGGTAGAGCGGAGGTCAACGATGGCCTTGATGAGTTTGAGCGAGGCTGCAGCCTTCTGTGCAGCGGGCTTAATGCCCAGCAGCTCTTGCAGCAGTATCTTATTGTCGTGGCGGTAGGGCGGCAGGAAGTGAATCTCCTGGCCGCTAGCCTTGGCGGCATCCACCAGCTGGCTCAGCTTGCCGAAGGGAGCACTTTCCTTTACGCCGGCGGCAGCTGCCATGTCGCTAACGCTGTCAACGGAACCGTACCAAACAATATCATCGATGTCTATGTCGTTGCCTAAGAAGTACTCGGCATCATTGTCAACATCGATAACTCCGGCCAAGCCGTCGCGCTGGGCGCCAAAGAAGTAGAGGAAGCTACTGTCCTGACGGAAGGTGTAGCAGTTGTTGGGATAATTGGCAGGGCTTTCGTTGTTGCCCAGAATGATAATGAGACCGCTGCCCACCTTCTCGGCAAGAGCCTTGCGGCGCATGATGTAAATATCTTTGTTAAACATAAGATGAAATCTTAAACTACGTGTTGAGGGGCAAAGTTACTACTTTTTTCTAAGAAGTCCACAATTTATCGTGCAAATATCAATTATGCGCCTATTTCTGCATAGGCTTTGCGCAGTTTTTGCAGTGCGGCGGTCAGTTCGGCGCGTGGCATAGCTACGTTGAGGCGCATGAATTTGGCACCCTCTTTGCCGAAAGTCTGACCTTGGTTGAGATAGAGCCCGGCCTGGTCGAGGTAGAAATGCTGCAACTCCTCTGACGAGGCGAAAGGCATGGCGCTATTGTCGAGGAACACCAGGAATGATGCTTCGGTGTGCATAGGCTTGATTTTGGGGCAGTGGCTTTGCAGGAAGTCGCTGACTGCCTGTATGTTGGCTTGTACGTAGTCGAGCATCTGATTGAGCCAATCCTCGCCCTCGGCGGTATAGCAGGCCTCAAGGCAACCGTAGGCAAAAATGTTGCCGAGGGCTACGTCGGCTTGGTCAAGGAATGTGTAGAGCCTGCGGCGCAGGGTGGGGTTGAGGCAGTAACAGTAAGACACGACCACGCCTGGCATATTGAAGGCTTTGCTCGGGGCATTCATTGTGATGGTAATGTCGCGAGCCTCCTGACAGGTGTTGACAAAAGGTGTGTATTGGTAGGCGTGGTGGGTCATATCGGAGTGTATCTCGTCGCTCAGCACCATCACGCCGTGCTTATGACACAGATGGGCCACACGCTGCAGTACCTCGGGAGTCCACACGGTACCGCCAGGGTTGTGGGGATTGCAGAGAATCATCATCTTGCACCCCGGCAGTTTTTGCTCCAGGTCGGCAAAGTCCATTTCGAAGCGTCCCTCCACCACGTGGAGGGGATTCTCCACACGTGTGCGTTCATTTATATCAATTATATGACCGAAGGGGTGATACACTGGTGGCTGTATGAGCACTCTATCGCCCTTGTCGGTGAGGGCACAGATGGCATGGTGGACGGCTGGCACTATGCCAGGCAGGAAGTGGATTTCCTCCTCCTTGAGATTTACGCTGTGGCGGCGTTGCATCCAGTTGATAATGCTCTGGTAAAAAGTGCCGGGGGGCATGGTGTAGCCAAGGATTTGCTGCTTCAGCCTCTTACTGATGGCGCGCATCACGAAGGGCGGAGTTTCAAAGTCCATATCGGCTACCCACAACGGCGTAACATCGCTGCGCCCCAGCATGTTAAAAAGCACATCATATTTGAGGCTGTCCGTGCCAGTGCGCTCGATGTGTTTGTCAAAATTATATAGCATATACTATTTCTTGGTCATCTTCCAGCCAATGATGTAGCAGATGGCGGCTACAACCATACCGTTGATTGAGGGTATGCCCCAGGGCAGGAGGTTGGCAACCACAGCGCCCAGCACTACACCCAGCACGGCACCCCACACCACGGTCTTGGGCTTGGAGGCGGTCTCCTCGGCGTACTCTTTCTTGTTGAGGAAATAGCCCAGTACAAGGATGATACCCACTGGCGGCAGGGTGCAGTTGAGGATGTTGAGGTAGTGGACGAAGTTATTGTAGAGCCAAACGGCAGCAACGGTGCCGATGATGCCGCTCAGCAGCACCATGAGTTTCTTGTTGAGTTTGAAGATGTTGGCAAGTCCAAGACCGGTGGAGTAGAGGGCATTGTCATTAGTGGTCCAGATGTTAAGACCCAACACGAGTACTGCAATATAGAAGAGGTTGAGGTTAATCATCACATCGAAGATGTCTTTGCCTCCGACATATACGGAGCTCACGGCGCCAAAGAGGAACATGAGGCTGTTGCCTAAAAAGAATGCGGCGATGGTGATGATGCAGCCTGCCTTGCTGCTCTTGGAGAATCGTGCAAAATTGGGCGTGGCCGTACCACCACTGACAAAGCTTCCTATCACGAGGCCTGCTCCGGCAATAATACCGAGTGTCTTCTCACCCTGCTCAAACTGCTCTACCAGGCCGCGGTCGCCTTGAGAAATGGCCATAATCATTGCGATGGTGCCCAGTATGGCCACACACGGCACGGCAACGTAGCTGATGATCGTGAGGCCCTTGATGCCATAGTATGCGGAGGCTGTCATGCACACGCCGGCAATGGCTACCATTATGTAGGTGGCCGTCATGCTTTCGCCGAAGGCGACCTTGGCGATGGGGATGGCAAACATGGCAAGGCCAACGCCAAACCAGCCCATCTGTGTGAAGCTGATCATGGCACTGGGCAGGTAGCTTCCCTTGGTGCCAAAGCTGCGTACGGCCAGCAGGTCGAGGCTGAGGCCTGTCTTGGCACCCACATAGCCCAGTGCGCCAGTGTAGGCACCGAGGATGATGCCACCCAGCAGCAAGGCTAGGATGAAGTCTGTAAAGTTAAGTCCCTGGGCAAGGTTCTGACCCACCCACATGCTGGCAGAGAAGAAGGTGAAACCCATCATGATCATAAACATGGTGAGGTTGCTCCTGCGTGCGTCTTTGCTCACTGCTGACGACTGAAAGTCGACATCTGTTTTCTGTGTGCTCATAGTATTGTTGTTTGAAATTAGAAATTTAAGCTAAGTTTTGAGGTGGGCCCGCTCAGTTGAACTGTGTGGCACTGCAATCGCTATGAGTAGCGACATGCTCTATGGGTTAAAGGTTGTTGATTTAAAGGTATTTGCTCAGTGTGGCCTCAATCTCGGCCAGCCTTACCTCGGCAATATGCTTGAGGTTGCGGTTGTTGCTGCGTTGGCGGAAGGCTTCTTCCTCTTGGTAGAGTCTTTCGAGAGCCTCCATTGGGGCGGAGTCGCTGCAATAGTGATTGATGGAGAGCCAGTCCTCGAAGTTGGCAGGCGAGGTATAACCAATCTTCTCATCCACGAAAGCCTTCATCTGTGTATGGTCAGCTGCCGTGCGGATGTCGCGCCAATACTCCATAGCTTCGTGGTAGTGCTCAGGAATCTCGTAGCGGCGAGCACCGCCGTCATAGATGATACACTTCTCAAAGAGTACATTGTCCTGTTGCAGCACAGCATGGCGATACTCGGGTGCGAGCACTGAGTCGTGCCAGTAGAAGTCGATGTTGGGTACATTGACACCCGTGACACCCTTGTCTTTATAGACAGAGAAGATGCCCTCATAGAAGAAGCATGTGAACCCCTCAAAGTCAGGCCACTCCTTGCGCAGGCGCTCAGTGAAGCTCTCCATCAGGTCAAAGGCGCGTGTGCCACCGATGGTAAAGAATATGATGCGCCTTAATTTGGCACCGCG
Source organism: uncultured Bacteroidales bacterium (assembly GCA_902788275.1). GTDB lineage: Bacteria > Bacteroidota > Bacteroidia > Bacteroidales > Bacteroidaceae > UBA6382. The sequence goes on from CADAJV010000059.1 coordinate 6,150, forward strand.
CTTGCGGTATTTGTCAATCACATATTCAAAGCACTCCCTCAGCGTGTCACCTGTGGCAACGATGTCGCCTATGAGGATTGTGCCGTTGTCAACAATGTTGTATTTTTGGTATTTGATTTGCAGCCCCAGTATCTGCTTATTCTCAATGATGCGTTCGCAGGACAGGAAATTCATGTTGTTCACCTGGATGCCTGCTTTGTGGCAAGCCTCCTCCACGGGGTAGTTGAGGCCGCCGCGCAGGATGGTGAGTATGTCAAGGGAGGGTGGGGCAAGGGGCATTTCTTTTATGGCCTTCATGGCCTCCACGGTTGCCGGCAGGGTGTCAAGGTAAGTTTGAAAGCCTACCTCCTCAGGATGCATCAGCAGACGCTGAGAGTCAGCATGACTGACGATGAAATATTGGTTGGTAACTTGTGGAGCATCAAGGCGGTATAAGCTCACGCCATTGCTCCTGTTTACAAAAGTAAGGCTTGCGCCTTGTAGTTTATCGTGCATTTCCAGATTTTTTAGTTACAAATATCTGGAATGCAAATGTAGGGAAAAAAAATGATTCTTCATATAAATCCCCCCTTAATTTGTAAGTTTTTTTCACATATAGCAAGAGTGCCCTTGTAAACCGCCGGCCAAGGGATGAAATGTTATACATTATATTTATCGCGCGCACGCGCTTAGGTGTGTCGTGTTCGTTTATTAAAGCAAAGTTTTTGCTTTTTTTGAGAAAAGAGGTCGTTTTCTGAATATTTTTTAAAAAAATAGTGCAAGAATATGTATTGCAACAAATATTTTTTATATCTTTGCCAATCCTGCATGATGCGCCCTGTTGCGTTGGGTGTTTTATGGTTGGATTGAACGAACATATTTTTACAGCTTAAATTAACCTTATTTATTAACTAAATTATTAACCACATGAAAAGAGTACTAAATTCTTTGATTGCCTTGATTCTGCTGTTGGCAGGATCGAGCGTTGCCAATGCTGCAGTGGGTGATGTTGTAACCACCCTCGAAGGCTTAAGCAACAGCAAAGTGTACACTATCACTGCTCCGCGCGGAGCTTTGGTGCTCAATGCGGCCGGCACTAATGTCTGCTGTGGCACCAAGGGTACTCCGAGCACTGAGGCTGGCGCTGACCAGTGGGGTGTGATTAGTTACAAGGGGGGCTGGCTTCTCTACAATGTAGCGAAGGGCCAGTTCTTCAACCCTGAGGGCTCCTTCACTGAGGTTGCTGTTGCAGCTGACGTTGTCAAGTTGCAGTTAGCTGCCAATCCGAAGGAGAACTATGTGTTCAAGTTCACGCAAGGCGCGAATACTCTGAACAACAACAACGCGGGTGGCTTCAAGTTTGACAGCTGGAGCACCGAGGATGATGGTAACCGTCTTACCTTCGTGGAGGCCGGTGACCTAGATGCCGCAGTTGCTTCATCTGTCAATATTGCCACAATTACGTGGAATGTAGTGGATGAAGCCGACAAGGTTGTTGCTACTGAGACGATCTTCGCCGATGAAGGTGTGGAATACACCACCAGCCTTGCCGATGGTTTCCCGGGTGTTACTCTTGACACTCCCAATGCCACCGGTACTACCGAGGATCAGGTTGTCAAGACCGGCTACACCGTTGACTACAGTGTAGTTCCGTTCAAGTACAGCTCATCTGTAGCTGATGCTACATGGTACTTTATGGATGTTCGTGCAGGCAAGTATTGCACCTTCCTGCCCGACAGCAAGCAAATCCAGAACGTAAGGCATGACAGCACTGCCGACCTTAACGAGAACAACCTGTTTGCATATGTTGGCGGTCCGTTTGGTTTCACCCTTTACAACTATGGAGCTGGTACCGACGCACCCTTTACCATTGACGGAAAAGACAATGGCCAAAAGCTCTACGCCAGCTCTACCGCTACTCCTGCCGAGCTAAAGTATGAGTATTGGGACAATGCAGGCGGCTATGGCAAGCAGAATCATATCTTCCGTCTCACTGAAGACGAGAAGTCTGGCTTCAATGACAACGGCGGTTATCTGGCAATATGGTATGCCGTTAATAACCGCTGGGACGCAGGTTCCGACATCGTATTCACTGAGGTTGGCACTCTCCACACCTATGCAGAGCTGCAGGAGATTATGGCTCAGTTTGACGGCCTTATCGCCGGCACCACTCCCGGCACCTACACCGAGGAGACCCTTAATCCTGTGCTGGCTGCCGTTTCAGATGTCAATGCTCTTGGCCTTACCGAGGAGTCAAGCATCATTGCCACCTCTGAGGCTTATAACAAGATTGCTGCCGCTGCCGAGGCACTCGTGATGAACGAACTGACCGAAGGCTATTGGACTATCTACCTTGACAATGCCGGCATTAAGGAGAACGGCAAGAGCGACAAGGCTTTCTACATTGATGGTTCCAAGCAGCAAGTTTGGTGGGGCGAGTATGTTCCCAACAGCATCAAGTTTGTCTTCAAGTTCACTAGGAACGGCGAGAAGTGGGATATCCAGAGCGCTGAGAACGGTCTCTATACAGCCTCCGCTCCTGGTTTTACCAAGCCGTTCGAAGCAACTCCGACCTCTACGTATCCTGCTACCGTTACCTTCTATCCTGGTACAGGTTCCGGTTACATCAAGTCCGACAATGGTGAGGTCAACTGGACTATGTGTCCGCAGGGCAACCCCGGCGGCGACAAGGACGGCCCCAACTGTGTATTTTCTTACAACGGCGAGACACTCGCCTCCGGCAAGGGTCCTCACAAGGAGGTAACCGTGCGCTTCGCCCCCGTTACCGAAGAGGCAGTTGACGCTATGCAGGCTGCCGCACTGGCAGGTGCTATCGCTACTTTGCCCGAGGCTATCAATGGTAGTGACGACCCCGGTACTTTCTCCAAGGCTGCTGCTGAGGCTTATGCTACCGCACTGGCTACGGCTAAGACCGCTGCCGAGAGTGGTACAGATGCAGAGAAGGCTGCTGCCTACAAGGCTCTCACAGCTTCTGTTGCCACCCTTGAGATTAACGACATCACTGAGGGTTACTATTTCATAGCTTCTGCAGGTAACGGCCCCGGCTATAGCGGTGGTCCTTACAACTACGAAGACAAGAACGCCCTCTACAACGAAGGTGGTAAAGTAAAGTGGAAGGCTTACGACAACGAGGATAAGGCTGAGGTATATAAGATTACTGCCCGCGGTGACGGTAATTGGGATATCTACAACGTTGTTGACAAGACCTATATAAATAAGGGTACCAGCACCTATTCCTGCCCTGTTACCACCAGCGAGACCGCAGAGTTTGGTCAGATTCTGACAGGCGGTGGTGCTGCCGGTTCCGGTAAGTTTACCCTGCGCTCCACTGAATCTGCAAATGTTTATGCTCTTGCAAACGGCCACAATGGTTCTGCTGCAGAGAGTGGCGAGGTTGGCGTTTGGGGTACTACCGCAGAGGCCTTCAATAACTATAAGGTTAATGTATGGTATCTCCACAAGCTCAGCGATGAGCAGGTTGAGAACTTCTTCCCCAATGTTGCTGATGCATTTGCAGAATTGGAGGCTGACGTTGAGGCAATCAAGACTCCTCTGAATGCCGAGAACTACAAGACCAATCTCCAGGGAACAGAGCGCGGAGGCGTTACTTCCGAGACTGAGAAGGCTAAGTTGCAAGAGGTGATTGCTGCCGCTAAGGAGGTTATCAACTCTGACACAGCTACAGAAGACGAGAAGGCTGCCGCTTACGACGACGCAAAGGCTGCTTTCGATGCTTGTCCTATCGACAACCCGATAGTTGACGGACACTATTATATCTATGCTGCCTTCGACGGTCTGCTTCTGTCCTATCGCACTGTTGACGGTGCTGACTATGCATACAAGGCTAACTGGAGCGATCCTGCCACAAGCCTTGACATGGCTTCCGTTTTTGAAGTTAAGAAGACCGGCGAGAATGCTTACACCGTACAGAACGTAAAGACCGGCAAGTATCTCGGCGAGTACAATACTGAATACAGTCCTTCTGACAAGGGTAGCTTTGTGCTGCAGTCAGATCCTCACACCACATACATTGTGCCTTGGCGCGCTTCACACAACTACCTTGAGGCAAACAAGAGCTATGGCGAGGTAACCGACGCTATTGACTTCTGTCTCTTTAGCGAATCTACCTTTGAGCATGAGTACTCTGGTCGTTGGATTGGTAGCGGATGGAATATCCACAGCGACCTGGGCGACATCGTGGCTCACGCATGGCGACTCCTGCCTGTAGATGAGGCTTATAATGCTTACATGGCAGAGAAGGACTTCAATGACCTCATTGCTGCAGCTGACGAGGCATTGGCAGTTCCTACTCCTGCTAATCATCACGACAACGACCCCGCAAGAAATCGCTCTTTCCTCCTCGGTAACGAGAAGCTCTCTGTTGATGGCCTGGCTACCAGCAAGGAAGCTCACGATGCACTGCAAGTTGCTCGTGATGCTGTCTATGAAGGTTACAAGACCGATGGTAAGGCCTTAGAGGATATGACCGAAGAGGTTGAGGCTCTCAGGGCTGCTATGGCTGTTGTCAACGAAAAGAGCAATCCGCTCGTTGACGGTTACTACTACCTCATTGCTGAATATGACGGAGGCACTGACGGCGTACCCGGAGGTTTAGTTATAGAGACTACCGAGACCGGTATTGCCAAGGTTGCTTTCGATGAGACTGAACCTAAGCAGATGTTTAAGGTTGAGTACGATGCAGCAAATGGCAAGGTTTACCTCCAGAACGTAGCCAACAAGAAGTATCTTGGCGTAGTTGAAGACAATGCTTGGACGCTTTCCGACGACAAGGTTGCCCTCAACATCATGTCTGGTAAGGATCACTACTGGTATCATAGCGCAGAAAAGACTGCGGCTGCACGTGCTTGCTCATTCGTCCTTTATGATGATGACAACAACGGCATCTACTCTCCTAACTGCAGTGTTGCTTCTAACGCATCACTGACCACTTCTTACGGATGGTTTGTCTCTTGGTCATTCCGTCCTGCTGACGAGGCTTACGAGGAGTACAAGAAGGAAGAAGAGGCTAAGCTTGCTGCCAACTACTGGGAGGTAGCTGCTGAGCCCTCTGTTCCCGAGTCTGGCAAGACCTATGTTGTCAAGAATGCCTTCAACAATCTCTACCTCGTTACCGAAACCGGTACCACCGCTGACGTATATGTAGAGGACAATGTAGTATTCAACCCCGGTGCAATCTGGACCGTTGAGCAGACAGAGAATTCTGTTGATGGCAGCAACACTTGGGTACTCAAGTCTGAGGCTGAGGACGGCTACTGGCAGTATGTTGACTACGGTAGCAAGACTTTTGATGCTACCACTCCTTACGATGGTTATGACTGGTATGGCTACGCTGGCCTCAACGCCGAGTTCGACGACAAGGCTACCGCTCAGGAGTTCACTCTCCTCAAGGCCACCAAGGGCACCGAAACCGATACCCGCTCGGGTGTGGCTAAGGATAAGGAATCCGAAGGTTACGTGCTTACCGCAGCCGCCAAGGTTATGGATAAGTTCTACAAGCTGGGCGTACAGGGCACCAATGCAGCTCTCGAGCCCTACAATGAGGATGTAGCCTGGTTCTTCTATGAGGCAACCAGAGGTACTGACCTCAATAAGGAACTTGAGCTGGCTCTCGATGCTTACAAGCTGGAAATTGAAGACAGCGAGTTAGGCACAGATCCCGGCTACTACGATGCCGACAAGTATGCTGCCTACAATGAGGCTCGTGCAGCTGCCGAGGCTCTGGCTACTGGTGGTGGCGATGTCAAGCAGGTTTCCGACATTGAGGAAGGAGCCTACTACAACATTGTATCCGACCGTAAGAAGTTCTCCGGCAACACCTCGACTCTGCCGAAGGCTATGTCCACCCTGCAGGATTCCTATCCTATTAAGTGGGGTGACATATATGTTTACTGGGGTGATATGGCTGACGCTTCTGCCGACGCCTACCAGTGGAAGGCTGTCCAGTCCGGTTCTGGCTGGGCATTCCAGAATAAAGAGAACGGCAAGTATCTCGGTGGCAAGAACACCGGCGAGAACGACGTCATCTTCTCTGACTCTCCTGTAGCCTATACTCTGGCTGACATCGAGGATGGCGCAGGTAAGTTCTATATGATTTGCGACGGTGAGGAGCACTCTCTTACCGTACAGGGCTACGGCATCGCTCGCGCCGATAACTCTCTCGCCATCCAGCGTGAGGGTGATGACGACTATGACGACGAGGCAGCTGTCAATGGCTATCCCGGCCGCTGGCACTTCGTTCCCGTTTTGGATGAGAACGAGCAGAAGGCTGCCCTCCGTGACGCTATCGACGAGTTGGCTCTTGCCTATGCTGATGCAGCTACCGTTAACCCCGTTGTTGAGGGTTACTACGCAATAGTAAGCGCAGGTAAGGGTACCGGTTACTATGCCGGCGATACTCCTCCCACCACCATTATCGATGAGGAAGAGATGTTTGCACTCTACAATGGCGATGGCCTTGTAAGATGGAAGTACTACGACGACTCTTCCTACGACCAGATTTACTACTTCACCGCTGATGAAAACGGTAACTGGTACGTGAAGAACTTCTACGACGGTACCTTTATTAATAAGGGTGCAGGTTCTTATTCAACCACCATCTCCACCTCTGCCGAGGCTACTACCGCTCAGGTATTTGAGCCCGCAGGCGTGGCAGGTAAGTTTACCTTCAAGTTCGACGGCAATCCCTACGTTTATGCTATGACCAACAGCCACAACGGCTCCAAGGAGGGCGTAAACGGCACTCTCAATATCTGGGGTTCTGCCGCTGAGGCTAAGAAGTTTGGTATGAATGTTTGGTACCTGCGCAGCGTAAGCGATGAGAAGGTTGAGGCAGCCAAGGAGGCTATTGCCAGCCAGCTCAACGACCTTATTGCCCAGTACAAGGAGGAGAACCTCCAGGGCAGCGATGCTCCTGGTTACTATGTTCCTGCCAACATTGAGGCACTCAACACTGCTATCACTGAGGCTGAGGCTGTTGCCGACGGCACTATTGAGCAGAAGATGAACGCAATCAGCGCTCTCAAGGCTGCTCATGCCAAGGCTACCACCGAGTTCAATCCTGTAACCGAAGGCTACTACTACATCGTAAACAAGTCTGCCGGTTATAAGGAGAACTTCGAGGTTCCTGCTGCTATGTACACAGCTCCCGATATGGTACGCGAAAGCGGACTCTCCACTGTTTACTTCGACAAGTTTGACGAGAACAACGCTCACTTCATCTTCAAACTGACTGCCAAGGAAGGTGTAGAGAACGGCTTCTATGCTCAGAATACTGTTGACAACTACTATCTCAACAGTGGTGACGGCGACAACTGGTATGGCGAGGTTACAACCTGTACCGAGGCTGCTACCAACGCACAGATCTTCACCGGCTACGGTTTGGGTCAGTTCTTCGTAACTGATGAGACCGATACCCGCGTGAGCCGCGTTATCCGCAAGAGCTCTGGTGCCTACACCGTACAGCGTGGTTCTGTTTACGGTTGGAGCACTATCTCCGACAATATTGCTGAGGCTGACAAGTGGTACAACGCTTGGGAACTCATCCCCGTAACCGAGGAGAAGGTTAACGAGCTCGTTGATGCCACTAACGCCTTCGACGAGGCTGCCGATGCAGCTGCCGGCGAGATGAATACTTATCTTGACGAGGTAGCTGAAAAGGTTGCCGAACTTACCGGTGACGAATCACCTGTAAGCGAGGAGACCAAGCAGGCTCTTAAGGATGCTGTTGCTGCTGCTCAGGCAGCTAAGACAGCTGAGCCTTACGACATCACCACTTCTGCCGATGACTACAATGCCCTCAAGACTGCTGTTGAAGAGGCTGTAGCTAAGGCTGAGGAGGAGATGCCCGCTGTTTATGACCTTTGGGAGATTGCCGAGGAGCCCGCAACTGAGTTCAAGGAGGGTGTTACCTACGTGCTTAAGAACGCTTACAACGACAAGTATCTGAGCACCAATGGTGGTACCGTAGCTTCTGTCAACCAGATTGAGGACTTTGAGGTCTTCAGCGTAGAGGCAGGCGAGGATGGTGTATACTATCTGAAGAGCGCTACCGCTGAGGCAGGCCAGAACTACTTCCAGTACAACGACTATGCCAGCAAGACCTGGGACGAGACCACTCCCTACGACGGCTACGACTGGTACAACTACGCCGGTTTCAACGGCGAGT